>NZ_CP050695.1:0-300000 GCF_012044895.1 Aquisalimonas sp. 2447 | reverse complement strand
CGCGGACGAGGCCGCAACGGGCCAGTTGACGGCCCTGGCCGCGACGCTTGCCGGCATCCTGGCCGGGGCGCAGAGACTCATCGCCCGCATCGTCCCCGAGACCCACGAACGGCCGGCCATACCGCTCGCCGTAACTGCACTGCTGCTCGCCATCGGCCTGCTATTGGTATACCTGGTCATCATGGCCGCCCTGGCCCACGGGCTCACAGGAGCCCATGGCGTGCTGATCACCGGCGACGCCGCCGAAGCGAGGGTCGGGCTCGCCTTCGGCGTGGTGCTGATACTGGCTGCTCTGGTGGCATGCTTCGGCAACAGCATGGCATTCCTCAACCGCTCCGGTCATCACGCGCTGTACATGGCGCGCCTGACCCGCGCCTACCTGGGTGCCTCCAACCCCCGGCGCCACGGCGGCACCGACAGTACCGTGCTGCGGGTGCAGCCCGGCGACAACACTTCCCTGCAGGCGTACCATCGAATCGCCGCCCACGAGACCGACGAGGAAGCCCGGGCCGCCGCGCCGCTGCATCTGGTCAACGTCACCGTCAACGAGACCATCGACGGACACTCGCAGATCCAGCAACGGGATCGCGGCGGCACCACGCTGGCCTTCGGGCCGTGTTCATTGAGTGTGGGTATCCGTCACCATGCCGTGTTCGCCCCGGGGTCGGCCCATGTGCCCGACTCCCCGGTCACCGTGTTCCCGGACAATGCCACCGATCCGGGCTACCGGGTGTTCGCCTACGCCCGCGAAGACGACGCCGACCCAGCCTACACCGGCGAACCCCTGTCTCTCGGCAATATCACGGCCATCTCCGGCGCCGCCGTCTCCACCGGTCTCGGCTCGCGCACCAGTCTGGCCATGAGCGTATTGATCGGCCTCGCCAACGTCCGCCTGGGCTACTGGTGGGACTCCGGCGTCGATCCGGACAACCGTCCCTGTGACGGCCGTCCCCGGGCGGGCTGGCGGCGCGTGTTCACCCGGGCCCTGCCGGTCTACAGCTTTCTCCTGGGCGAGCTGCTGGCCCGCTTCCGGGGCACCGCCTGGCGGCACTGGTACCTCTCCGATGGCGGCCACTTCGAGAACCTCGGTGGCTACGAACTGATCCGCCGTCGACTACCACTGATCGTCCTCGTGGACGCCGAGGCGGACCCCGACGGCACCTTCGACGGCCTGGCTGGCCTGATCCGCAAGGCCCGCACGGACTTCGGTGCGGACATCCGGTTCCTGGATGAAACCGCGCTCACGGACATGGGACTGGCGCGCCGGTTCGGCCCGCTGGAACAGCTCCGCCACACCCGGCCACTGACCGATGCCCGAAATGGAGTGAGGAAGGGCCACACGGCGGCCCTGTGCGAGCGTCACTTCGCCCTGGCCCGGGTTCGCTACCGTGCAGACGACGGTGAAGCGCCGGACGAAGGCTGGCTGGTGTATGTCAAACCGACCCTGACCGGTGCGGAACCGGCGGACCTCATCGAGTACCTGCACCGCCATCCCGCCTTCCCCCACGAACCCACCAGCGATCAGTTCTTCGGCGAGAGCCAGTGGGAGAGCTATCGCATGCTGGGCGAGCACCTGGCCGGCCAGCTCTGTGCCGAAGGAGCGGCCGACGGTGCCTGGGACTTCGGCGAACTGCTGCGGAGCGGCGGCGTCGCGTCCTCACCCACCGGCACCGAGGACAACGGCGAATGAGCGCTCATCTGATCTTTCTCGTTCACGGCATGGGAGTTCACCAGGAAGGCTGGTCAAAGGCCGTGCAACAGCAACTGGCAGACCAGTACCACGACCTGGAATGGAGCCAGCTGTATTCCTGGGGCGAGCACTTCCGCCCGGTGGAAGTTCGCTACGACGACGCCTTCGAAGCCATCCGCGCCCGCTGGCAGCGCGACAGCCCGGCGGTGATCACCATGCTCCGGGAGGCCGGTCTCGCCGCCCGGGCGATGCGCAAACTGGAGCGCCTGCGCGAACGCCTCGGCGCCGACGGCGTGCTGCAGACGCACGTGCTGGACGTGCTCATGTACCGCTTCGTCGACACCATCCGCGAAGCGGTCAAGGTCAGCGTGGCACGCCAGATGGTCGACGCCCTGGCGGCGGCGCCGGCCGGCAGCTGCTGGTCGGTGATCGCCCACTCCCTGGGCACCGCGGTGACCCACGACACCCTGCATGCCCTGGGCGCAGGTCAGGTGGACGGCGCTGGAGATATCCGGCGCGCCCACCTGGTGGTGATGCTGGCCAACGTCAGCCGCACCCTGCAGCAGGAAACGGTGAAGACCTACGCCTCGCGGTGCCGCCCCGCCCTGCCCGGCGGCGACGGCATGACCGCCCACTACCTGAACGTCCGCCACCGCTGGGACCCCATTCCCGCACGCTGGCCCTTCTCACCCCACGCCGAGTGGCCTGACCCGGACACCCGGGACGCCGGCCGGTACATGGATGTCCGCCTGACCCGGCTCAGCGGCGTCAACCCCCACGGCTTCGACCACCACCTGCGGGATCCGGCCTGCTTTGTACCGCTGTTCCGCCTGCTGGGCTCACCGGGGCTGATCCCGGAGCAGGAGGCGCGCGCTCTGGACAAGGCCTTCGCCCGGGACCATCCCCAGGGTCCACGGGACGCCCTGCGGCGGCGACTGGAGAGGATGATGCCGGCACCCACCGGCGACTGGGGACAGTACCTGGAGGTGTTCCGTGCCTACTTTGGCGACTGACTGCCGCAACACCCCTGGCCGCGTTTATTCCGCAGGCAGGACGCTCGGGCTCGCCCTGCTCCTGGCCCTGGCCTGGCTGCTGCCCCAGCCGGCGCTGGCCATGGACTGCGATACCCTGGTGGAACTGGCCCGGGGCACGGCACCGACGGAGACCCGCCTGACCGCAGTGAACAGCGCCTACCGACAGGGTTGCCTCGATCACAGGGTGAGCGTAGTACCCGCCGGAGACGCGCTGGAGGCGATGCTGCACCCGGACCGTTTCGCATCCGTCGCCAGGATGCGCGTGGCGGCCGCCGACCTGGCGCGCCAGGTCGCCGCGAAGGCTCAGGAACAAGCGCAGGCCCTGGAACCGCCGGCCGCCGAATGGTTCGCCGCCATGGCCGACGGCATGCGGGCCGCCGCCACCGGACTCACCGACGATCAGCAGCCGGGCACCGGCGCCACCGCCATCGACTACTGGGAAATGCACGTGGAAGCCGGCGGCCGCTGGCGGCTGCCGGCAACGGAGGCCGACGGACTGCCCGGAGACATAGTGGACACGGCCTGCGAGACACCCGGGCCGGACTGCGACGCCGCCATCGACACGCTGCTGGACCTTCTGGCCCAGGCCCGCGCCATGGAATGGCTGGTGGACGTGGCCGTACAACGGATCAAGCTCGCGGAACTGCAGACGCGACTGACCCGATATGACCGGCAGTGGACCGCGTACTTCACCGAAGCGCGCAGCCAGATGCCCTGGGAGCTGGCCTTCAACGCGTGGCGCTTCCGCGCCAATCGCGAGCAGTACTGCGAACCGGATGACGGCTTCTGCGCACCACCGGCCCACCAGTGGATCGTGCTGCATCCGGGCATCGCCCTGGAATACCTTGACGGCCAGCCCTCCGGCGCCCGGGTGGAAGAGGCGCTGACCCTGGAGATTATCGGTTTCAACCGCTGGTCCTGGGGCGATGACGGTGGGACCGGACGCGCCTTCGGCGCCTCAATCGTCGCCACGGCGGCGGACCGGGCGGGCACCCCGGTGGTGGGCATCGGCCTCATGGCGCATCTCAATCACAGGTTTTCCCTGGGCGTGACCCATCGCAGCGGCGATACCGGGATCTTCCTGAGTTACGACTTCTGGCGCACGAGCCAGCACCGGGCGGAGCAGCTGCAGGCGCGATTCACCGGCATGGAACAGATCCCCGAATAGCTCTTCCCGAGCCAGACTGGCCGCCGTCAGCACTTCATCGCAGTTAGTCTGATCAATGGCGTAGATCCGTTGGCCCTCGGCATTGGCAATTGCCAGCGCCTTGGCCGCCGATATCCCTTCCGCCCGTTCGTCGGTAAGCGCTCCACGAACCCCATCTGTTGAGTCGATTCCAGTTCCGCGACACTGAGCCTTCCAGATTGATGGGAGGCTTGGAGCATGTGGTTATCCCCGGTACGCGCCCGCTGGCTGGGTCATTTGTATCACGCCCATGCCTTGGGGTTGTCGCTGAGTGAGTATGCGCGGCGCCAGGATGTCTCGCTCGCCGAGTTGATGGACTGGGAGCGCCGGCTGCATGAGGCCGGAGTTCCGGTTCCGGAGCGTCACCGTCCCGCACGGTTCGTGGCCGTGGAGGTGGTGGCATGATCCGGCCCGGGACGGATGTGGCGGTGTATCTGTGCCGCGAGCCCGTGGACATGCGCAAGTCGATTGACGGTTTGTCGCTGCTCGTCCAGGAGGTCATGGCGTGCGATCCGTTCACCGCGGCGGTGTTCGTGTTCTGCAACCGGGCGCGGGATAAGGTGAAGATCCTGTTCTGGGAGCGCAACGGCTTTGTGGTCTGGTACAAACGCCTCGAGCAGGAGCGGTTCAAGTGGCCGGCTTGCGGTGAGCGGGAGCGGCTCACGCTCTCGGGCCAGGAGCTCAACTGGTTGCTCGACGGCATCGACATCACCCGTATGCAGCCGCACAAAGCGTTGCATTTTCAGTCGGTTGGATGAAATTTTTGCTCGCCGCACCGGTGGCGTTTTGGTACAATTACCCACATGAAACGGGCCGATACCAACACGTTGCCATCCAGTTCCGATCTCCAGCGCGAGCTCGATGAGCAGCGCGCTCTGGTCGAACGCCTCCAGGCCCAACTCGCCGAGAAGGAGGCCGCGTGGGCGGCAGAGAAGCGCTCGCTGTTCGAGCAAATCCGGCTGCTGCTGGACAACCGCTTCGGCCCCTCCACCGAGAAGTACAGCATCAAGCAGCAGGACCTGTTCTTCGACGAGGCCGAGAGCCTGGTGGAAGAGCCCGCCGAGTCAGGTGAGACTGCCGAGGCGGAAGAGGAAAACCAGCCGGCCCCCAGTGGCGGCAAGCGTCGCCGGGGTGGGCGCGCCCCACTGCCGCCGGAGCTGCCTCGCGTGGACATCGTCCACGATCTCCCCGAGGACGAACAGCAGTGTGCCTGCGGCTGCGGTGCGCTCACCCGCATCGGCGAAGAGGTCACCGAGCAGCTCGACATCATCCCGGCCCAGATCCAGGTGCTGCGCCATGTGCGCATCAAGTACGCCTGCCGGGCCTGCGAGGACGGTGTCCAGATCGCCGATCTGCCGCCGCAGCCGCTGCCGAAGAGCAACGCGAGCCCCGGACTGCTTGCCTATATCGCCACCGCCAAGTACCAGGACGCGCTGCCGCTGTACCGCCAGGAGCAGGTCTTCAAACGACTGGGCCTGGAGCTGCCACGGAACACGCTCGCCCGCTGGATGGTGGACCTGGGTGCGTTGCTCGCGCCACTGGCCGAGCGCATGCGCGCCCATTTGCACAGTGCGGAGCTCATCCACATGGATGAGACCACCGTGCAGGTGAACACCGAGCCCGGGCGGGCCGCCTCCAGCACCTCGTACATGTGGGTCCAACGCGGCGGGCCGCCCGGAGCCGAGGTGGTGCTGTTCGACTACGATCCCAGCCGCTCGGGCCAGGTCCCGCGGCGCCTGCTGGATGACTATGGTGGTATCCTGCTCACCGACGGCTACGAGGGCTATGCCCAGGTCGTGCGCGATAATGCCATCACCCATGCCGGGTGCTGGGCGCATGCGCGCCGCAAGTTCAAAGAGGCCCAGAAGGTCCAGCCCAAGGGCAAGACCGGCAAGGCCGACCGGGCGCTGGCGTCCATCGGCAAGCTCTACCGGGTGGAGCGCGAAGCCCAGGGCCTGCCCGTTGAGAAGCGTGAACGCCTGCGCGCCACGCACAGCCGGCCGCTGATCGAGGATCTGCGCCAGTGGCTTGACCAGTCCCTGGAGAAGGTGCCGCCGAAGAGCGCCATCGGCAAGGCCGTGCACTACCTCAACAGCCAATGGCCCCGGCTCATCCGCTTCCTGGAGGATGGCCGCATCCCGCTGGACAACAACCCCGCGGAGAACGCCATTCGGCCGTTCGTGGTGGGGCGCAAAAACTGGCTGTTCAGTCAGACGCCGCGGGGTGCGCACGCCAGTGCCACGATCTACAGCGTCATCGAGACGGCCAAGATCAACGGCCTGGAGCCCTACGCGTACCTGCTCGAGGTGTTAAAGAACCTGCCGGGCGCGACAACCGGCGAGGCCATCGACCGACTGCTGCCGTGGCATCAGGACGAGAGCCTATACGCGCTCAAACCCGCTGAGTAGGTGGGGTTCGCGGAGCGCTTACGTTCGTCGTCCGTCGAGAACTGCTGCTCCGGTATGCCCTGCTCCAGGGCCCAGCACAGGGAGTCGTTGCGCAAGCCGACCGTGTGATGAGATTGGAACCAGGCGCGGACAAGAGGCCGATGATATCGAGGAATCGCCAAGGACTAATAGCTGGATATTATTGCCCGAACCTATACCAGCTGTCGTGGATAAAAGCCCCGCCAATCATCCCACAAAGAAAGAAACTAAGCATCGAATTAATATTCGAGGCGAGCGACCAGTCGGTGAGTATCGCAATGGCGAACCCACAAACGAACCCCCAAAGCCCGGCGACAAAAGCGGTTGCCACGAAGGCATAGGAGGATGACGCTTCACCGAAATATTTATTCCTCAAGTATCGACCAATAAAGGCCTCAAATACACTCAAGCCAATCGTTTATAGCCAGATCAACATACCCCCCGGTTTTGCCTCTTTATATTACGAGATACCGCTGCATAGGGGCCATTCGAGCATTAGACAGAGTCCGGGTAAGCAATGTGTCTGTTCGGTCTTGCGCACCCGCCGACAATCGCCCTGCGACCCAGACCACACGGCCCTCCACCACCGCACCGTCGACCTCTCCATCGCTTACACGGTGGACCGTCGTGCGCCATTCCAGGTGTTCTCTTCCTTGCTCCTGATTATGTACGTAGCTCAAAACGGCTGTCGGGGGACGGATAAGTGCTGCATATTTATATAACACTTCCGCCGGAGCCCAGCCCATGGCGATCAATGAGATCCAGATGCAACCCGGCCTGTCCCTCGGCGCCTTCCTGGCCAGCTACGGCACCGAGGCCCAGTGCGAGGCGGCGCTCGTCCAGTGGCGCTGGCCACAGGGCTTCGTCTGCCCGCGCTGCGGCGGCGGCCACGCCCACACCTTCCGGCGCCGTGATCAGCCCTACTGGCTGTGCCAGGGCTGCCAGTACCAGTGTAGCCTGCGCGTGGGGACGATGATGGAGCGCAGCCATCTGCCTCTGACCACGTGGTTCCTGGCGATCTATCTGATCTCCCAGTCGAAGACCAACATGGCGGCCCTGGAGCTGCGTCGCCACCTCGGGGTGTCCTATCGCACGGCCTGGCTGCTCAAGCACAAGATCATGGAGGCGATGCACCAGCGCGAGGCCACACGCTCGCTCACCGGCGATGTGCGCGCCGATGACGCCTACCTCGGCGGCGAGCGCACCGGCGGCACCACCGGGCGGGGCTCGGAGAACTAAGGTCGCCTTCATCGCCGCCGTGGAGATGCACGACGACCGCCCCCACTTTGTGCGCTTCGATCCGGTGGCGAGCTTCTCGTTCAAGGCGTTGCGGGCGTGGGGCGAGCGGGCCCTGGCGCCCGGCTGTCAGGTGACCACTGACGGGCTGCTCGGCTTCGAGGTGCTCGGCCAGATGGGCCATACCCACCACGTCGTGCTGCCGCCGCGAGGCAAGGCCGGCACCGAGATCGAACCATTCCCCTGGCTCAACGTCGTGCTCGGCAACGTGAAAACCGCTCTCAGTGGCACCTATCATGCGTTCCGCTTCCGTAAGTACGCCGCTCGCTACCTCGCCGATGTGCAGTACCGCTTCAACCGGCGCTTCCAGATGGCCGACATGGTCCCGCGCCTGGCCGTGGCGCTTCTGCGAGCCAAACCCTGCACCAGGCAGGCGCTTCAGGCGCCTGCTGAGTTAGGTACATAATCAGGTGACTATTACCGAAGAGGCTGCAAGAAAAAACCAAAAATAAAAGTGTATTGGATCACTTTCTTTCGAAACACTGACCCCATGAATTAGCGGGAACTCTCCGGACACATAAATGACATACAAAACGGCGGCAAAGCCGGTCGCGTTGCCGATGTCCTCGAAACCGCCGGCCCAGCTCCGGAACGCGTCCGCCTCGACTTCGATGGTGCCGTGCACATAGCGGGCCGGAATGTCGGAGGCCCGCAGAAGGGCTATCTGCAAAGAGGCAATATCGAAGGCGTTACCCTGGCGGAACGACAGGATGGGATGTAATCGATCGCCAAATCCTGCTCGCGCTCGAGCGTCTAGATCACAGCCTTGCACGCTCGCAGCCTCCGCGTTCAATAGAATTTCGCCGGCCATCCGGGGCCGCTCAACCGCTTCCCATCCGTGCGGGGCTCCGCAAACTCAGCAGCCACCCCGATCAAGCGCTCGAAAATCGATGCGCGCCAGGGCTCGACGTAAACCAGCACGAAGACATCATCTCCAGGCTCAGGCTCCACCCCGGAGTGGTCGCCAAGTAGGCAAACCTTCGTCTCCCCGTCGCGTAACCGCTGAATCCAGGTCTCGACGACCCGGCCGTCCGATTCGGAGGCCAGTCGCTCGCGGAGGTCGCGGATACGCCTGTCATGTCTTCGATACGGAACAATCCGTATGACCAGAGGAACCAGGTTCTCCGCGATACGCCATAGATATGTGGCCGAGATCCAGCCACTACTCGATTCGATTTTACTCTGGATATGACGACGAAATCGTGAGTGACGCGGCGGACTCCACTGCAGATTAAAGAAAATAAAATCACGCGGGAAACAGTAACCAACCTCGATGTCACCAAAATAAGCGCGTGAAAATCGACTCTTGGACCAAACCAGACCGCCTACACCAGTAACGGTTTGACGATAGCCCTCGCGTGTAAACACAAACTTGGGCCATACACTCCGTACGCCGACCGCCAACGCGATGGAAGCAACCGATATCGCCGCAACGATGAATCCATCGACCAATGCGGCAGACTCCGCACCAAGGTCAGAGATAATAAGGAGAAGCACAACAGCAAAGCTCGCCCCAAAAACAGTGGCCGAAAAACCGATAAGCCAGACACATGTCACGAGCATTCGGTACATATCACGCCCTGGCCTTGTCAATGCTTAAGTCCAAATCTTCTGCCCAACCTCCATACAGAAGACGAATTACAAACCTTCGATCTAGAGCCGCTTCCACAAACGCGGCTGCGACACCTATGCCAAGCTAATGGTCAGAGTTGCCAAAAAGGCGACTGTTGCCACGACCACGAAGGAAACCATGAGGTTTATTGCAACAGCCATCGCAGTCTTTTGAATGCTTTCGGTCTCTGTCCATGTCGCTGCTGCCTTAATAACGGCCGCCGCACCAATCAGTAGACGGGAGACATCCTGTAGCGCAGTGGCGTAATCTCCAATTGCTTGGATGGTTCTTCCTAGGAAGCTTAGGATATCAACGGCAGCACCGGACAAGTTAAAGAAAAGATTGTTGACGATATCAAGGAACCCACCATTCAACCCCCCTTCGATCAACCAGGCCCCGCTACCAGTCTCGGGGTCCAGCACAACATAGCCCGCGCCCTGCCAACCGGGCACGGCCACCGGGTCGGTGTGCGTGGTCACTTCCCGGCCGGCATCCACCGCCTGGCGGATCTCCGAGGTGGTGTCGCTGGAGAGGTTCAGTGCCGCGAGCGCCTCATCGCGGTTGCTCTGATCAATAGTGTAGATCCGTTGGCCCTCGGCATTGGCAATCGCCAGCGCCTTGGCCGCCGATATCCCTTCCGCCCGTTCATCCTCCGTCGAGAACTGCTGCTCCGGTATACCGTGTTCCAGCGCCGAGGTCAGCGCCCCGATCTGGGTGTTGAGCGTCGCCCGGTCGAAGTCCGGGTCCTCCGGCTGGCTCACGGTGCGGGCGATGCGGTCCAGATCCATCGTCACCCCGCCGGGGGTGATTGCTCTCGGGATGCCGAACAGGGTGCTGACATTGGGGGTGTAGCCATAGGTGCCCGCTGATGGCGCAAGATTGACCTGTGCGCTCACTTCCCGCGCCTGTTGGTGACTGAATGCCTCGAGCTGGGCGAAGTACCCCAGCATGCCGGCATGGAACAGATCCCCGAGGAGCTCCTCCCGGGTCAGGCCGGCAAGGTGCTGCTCGTTCTCGGACTCAAGCGCATCGGTGGTGGCCTCGACCCGCTGGCGCACCCGGTCGAGCCGTGCCGGAGACACACTGCCACCGGCGACGGTGACATGGAGATACGACCCCGCGACCACATCCTTCCCCGCCGTATCGACACCGATGCCGCGCTGGTTCACCCGGAAGGCGAAATCCATCTCCTCGCCCACGGCCAGGCGCTCGCCCTTGGCGACCACCTCACCGGCCACGCGCAGTTCGGGCACGAGATTTACCAGGCCCGCCGGGATGGTGTCCGGCAAATCAGCCGGGTCGTCGATATCCCCCTCGGGCAGCAGGGCTTCCAGCGCCGCTTCATCATCCGCGGTCGCCGGGCTGAACGACAGGGTGATGCGCTCGCCGTTGACCTCGGACCAGGCGAACTCGACGGTGTTGAGCAGGTTGCCGAGAATGTCCCTGCCCAGGCCAAAGGTGATGCGGTGCTGCAGGGCGGCGGGCAGGGCGTCGTGGCGCGCTCCGACGGTGGTGATGGCATTGGGGAGGCGTGCGGGCAACATGGTGAAGTCACGGGTAATGATCTCGCGGCCACCGAGCACGTCGCGGACGGTGGCGTCATCGGGCAGACTCGCGATGTGGGCCTCAAGGGCGCCCTCGGCATCGTTCTGGGTGGCCTGGAGGATGCCGGCGTCAAAGCCCTGAATGTAGCCGGCCTCCTCTTTCAGGGTGCCGCTGCCAAGGAACTGCTCGGCAACCTGCTCCGGGTCGATGCCCGTGACTTCGGCAACATCGATGCCATCGAAAAACTCGTATTGCTTGAATGAGGAATCAAGCGGCACCCAGGCGTCGGCGGATTCCATGACCGCGCCCCGGGAGGGGAAGTAGTCCAGGGCTGCTTCCACCCAGATGTGTTCCATGCGCACCTGACGCACTTCACCGCCCTGCACCAGCGTCGTCAGCGGAATACCGCCGGAGGCGGCAAAGTCGGTCGCGTTGCCGATGTCCTCGAAACCGCCGGCCCAGTTCCGGAACGCGTCCGCCTCGACTTCGATGGTACCGTGCACATAGCGGGCCGGAATATCGGAGGCCCGCAGCAGGGCTATCTGCAAAGAGGCAATATCGAAGGCGTTACCCTGGCGGGACGACAGGGTGTGTTCTGCGGTCTGCGCCGCACCCCAGGTCGGCAGCCAGGCGATGTTGTTGCGCACCCAGGCGTGAATCCGTACCGGGTCGTGCCCAAGCTCGGCGGCCTTGTCCTTGATCGCCTCTGTCAGCGTGACTTCCGCTGTACTTTCAAGCCAGCGTGGCTCGGATGCTCCGGGCAGGCCTTCGAGATCGAATTCACCATGAGCGGCCAGTTCCGGCAGGGCCCGGCTGCTGAGTTCGTCCTTTATGAACGCATCGGGGGTCGTCCGCGGTTCACGCCTTTCCTCTGGTTCGACGGCCTTCGACGGCAGTCGCAGTGGCTCGGGAGCGCGCGCAGGCCGGACGTCCTCGTCCGGCGACAGGGCGCCCAGGGCGGCATCGATAGCGTCCGGCCCCAGGGTTTCAGGATCTTCGACCGTGACGCCCTGGAGGGCGCTCAGCACCGCATTCAGGCGCTCGCCTACTCCGTCCATGGATTGCCGGTGGCGCTCGCGCACATGCTCGGGCACGTTCCCCCGGGCAAGCCGCTCGGCAAGCCGTTGTTCACGCGCCAGGGCTTTGTCCTGCTGTCTCTCAAGGCGCTGGTGCAGGCGATCGACTCTATCCAGTAGGTCAGCGACGGCTTGAGGGTCAAGGGCATCACGGCGTTCGTCCCAATGCCCACGTAACTCCAGCAAGGTTCTGCGGAGCTGCGTGACGGTTTGCTCCATGGCTTGCCAGCCCGAGGGTTCCAGGCTTTGCTGAACGGCCCTGCGCTCGGAGGCCTGCTGCACGGCTGCAATCGTCGGCGTGGCGGACAGGCCGAGAAAGGCGAGAATCACCAGGAGCGCGATCAGCCTCTTGGTTCGCGTCCGCGAATTGAGCCACCCGAGGAATGCGTGGTCGTACATAACGGGATTTCCTTCTCTCTTTGTTCTGTCCTGAAGCAGAGTCAGGGGAAACGAAAGTTCCCCCACAGCTCGGGGCGCGGACTTGTTCGAGCGCGTTGCTAGCGCAGGGGAATCGTCACGGTGGTGTAATCCACCATGACCCCACTTGCGGTTGCGATGCGCAGCGTGGCCTCGACGGTCTCAGGCGCGTGATCGTCAACTGCGATCCAGAGCGGGAATGCGAGGGTCCCCTTCTCGGCGATGTCAAAACGCAGATCCAGACCACCCTCGCCGGTGATACGTCCCGGACCGGGATCGACCACCTCAACGCCGGGGACCGCGGGCAGCAGCAAGCGCCCTTCCGTGCCCTCACCGAGGTTTCTGATGGTGAGCATTCGCGCTGATGGGCCGTAACCGGCCTTGTCTCGAGCCGTTGCGATGTGCTCAAGCCCCGTGAGGAGCACATCGTCAAAGAAGCCGCCTTGTGCCAACGTCGCCTCGGCGAGCACGTCGAAACCCATGTAACCCGAGACGCCGGTACCAGGCTTGTGGTACGCAATGGCGACCTCTTCGCCATGACGGGCGCCGCCACGACCGCCCCCCGGGCCTCGCCCGGGATGGGTACCGGTAAAGGTGGCTGCCAACTCGGCGCCAGCGAGGCGGGCACTCAGCGGTTTGGTGGATGTCAGGAATCCGGCGGTGCCGCCCCCGAACTCCCCGCGGGCATCCACCTCGACGCCGTCGGCATGGGGCAGGCGCCCACGGAAATCGATCCCGAGCGCGGGATCAAGCTGTCCGTTGCGTTGATCATGCCGACCGGCCACAAGCAGCCCGCTGCCCGCATCAACGGCCTCGACCAGGCGATGCTGAAGCGCTTCCGGGAGTTTCTCGTGCTCGTGGAGCAGGGCATAGGCACTGAAGCGCCCGGACCCGAGGGCCCGTTCCAGGTCATCCGCCGAGACGGCCAGGTGATAACTCCATCCCCGGGAGCGCAGGGCGGCTTCAAGGTGCCGGCGCTGGTGCGCCAGGCTCGGCGCATCCTTCGGACCGTGCGGGTCGGCAGCGCCCGCTGCCCAGGCGGCAACCCGCTCCAGGTCACCGTAGCCATTGGCGGGCACACCGGAACAATCCACCGCGAAGTATCCGGAGTCCCACCGGCGGATTCCCTGCTTGCCGTCGGCCTCCACCTCCACGCGCCAGGTGCCTTGCGGGTTCTCCGCCGCCAGGTTCATTAACGCCAGATGGACCCGCCCGCGGGTCAAGTGGGTCAGGGCGAGAATCTCGCCGGCTTCGCCTCTTTCGGCCCAACGGGACTGGAAGCCCGATACGGTGGCGCTGCGAGCGCTGATCAGACCGCCAGCCTCGTCATAGAGCGCTACACGCACCTGGTCGTCGGGATCAAGCGCCAGCGGCTCGGCAACGCCCAGCTCGATCTCGTCGGCCTCGCGGCACTCGCCATCCGTCGCCGCCCGGGCCGGCCCGTCCACCATGACCAGCACGCGGCCACGTGACGCACGGTCTACGGTCACATTCAGCTTGTCAGTAACGGTGAACCACGCCTGCGCAAGCGGTCGCGGCTCATCCGCGACGGTGGTGCGCAACAGTGCGGCGAACCGTGAGCCGGAACGTTCGGTCACGGCGTCCCATTCACGGGTCACCACCCGCTGCCCATCGACCCCGAGGTCGGTACCGGGGAATTCCCAGTCGGCCAGTACTTCCCCGGTTTCGCCATCGGTGATGAGCAGCTCAGCGGGAAGGTCTTCCAGCAGCGCGTTGCCGTCATTGTGCAGCTGCGCCCGAAGATCCAGCTGCTCGGTACGTCGCACGGGATCGGGCTCGACCTGGATATCACCGACCAGGCCGACACCACTCTCGGAAGTCGAGCGTACGTCGAAACGCGCCACGTCCTCCGCGGCTCGGCTTCCCTCGGCGTCATCGACGGCGAGTTCAATGCGATAGCCTCCCGGGGCCGCGCGGCCAAGTGGCAGGCTATAGGTCAGTTCCTGCTCCGCACCCGGGGCAATAAAGGCGACTTCGTCGTCTTCCGCCCAGACAATGTCGCCCTCTGGATCTCGGACCCGGGTCTGAACCCGAACACTCTGCGCGGTGGCGTTGGACGCAACGTTGCCGACACGATCGCGAATGGCCACCACATCGCCCACGTCATAGACACTCCGGTCCGTTGTCACGCGCCCGGAGAGGTCACTATCGCCGTCGGTGGCGCCCGTATCCACCACGAACGGTGCCCGCGCCGTGGCCACGGGATCGCCTGTGTCGCCAATGGCTTGCGCGCGCACGACGTAGGTGCCGGCCAAGATGCCCGCGGTGGCGAAGGCCGGGTCATCGAAACTGCGCGACTCCGCGGCCGCAAGTTCCTCAACCGGGCGCAGCCCCAGGTCACTGACGACGATGTCGTCTTCATCAACGACAGCCAGGGCGAGCTCGCCATCGGTGGTAAAGCGGCCGAGGCCTGGATCATGAACTCCAGTGTTCGTCCACGCGGGATGCTGACCGTTTCGCCGCTGGCAGGGCTGGGCGGCACATCGAATACCGGCGGGGCATTGTCGGCGAAGTCCTGGATACTGACGATGAACTCCAGCGGTACCGAACTCCGCACGTCCCCCTCGGCGTCCAGATCCTCGATCTGCACAGGCACGCTGTAGAGTCCCAGGGGGGTTTGCTGACTCGTCTGCCAGGTGATGATGCCGGTGTCTTCATCAATCGCCAGGGTTTGACCTCCACCACTGGGTAGGCTGGATATACCGGACTCGCTGGCCAGGGCATCACGCCAACGCAAGCCTTCCCCGTCCGGATCCACTGCCGGCACCGCGAACTGACACAACGTTCCGCGCTGACAGGTCACCACAGGGGAAATGCTGCTCAGGGGCGAACGCAGGCCATCACTCAAATCAACCCGGGCTTCCACCCGAAAGCTTCCGCCCGCGTTACGCAGGGCACCGAGGCGACAACACTGACTGATCCGGGCGCGCCATGGCTCACCATTACCGTCGGTTTGAGCCGGATACGTCTTGCGAATGACGTCGCCGTCCTCGGTGCGGGCAACACCGATCACCCAGTCCTCTTCCGGATTGGAGGCAATGACCTCAAAGTCAGGATTGGTGGTGGTGCCATCACCGAAACGCAATGTGGAGATCATGTTGATCGTATCGCCCACCTGGGCGCGACCGTCGCTGGCACTCCCCGAGTAGAAGCCTCGCCGGGCGGCAACGGTGAGGCTGAAATCCACCGTTGTCGGGCTGATCTCCGGTCGCGGCTCCCAGGTCAGGTGCCCGAAGCGAAAGTGGCTCGCCTGTGCCTCGCCGACAGTCAGCAGGACCAAGACCAGGACCATCAACAGACCCGTCAGGCGGGGTGTAGTCGGCGCACGCATCGTTACTGTTCCTTCCCTTGCAACCGGATTTCGATGTCAATGCGGTGATCCCCGTCCGGGGGAACCGTCCCTGGGCTTCGATGCTGCTCGATTTCGAGGCGCGTCCCGGGGGCGACAAACAGCGACTCGCCGTGAATGATCACCGGGTCGGGGCCTTCGATCACGGAGATCGAGAGGGCGTGCTCGCCCGGCTGCTGCGCCAGGAAGACGCTACCGGGAATATCCAGGCGGTGGTCCGTCTGCTCCGGTGTGAGATCGAAAGAGAAATCTTCGCGACGCACGAATTCATCGTCGGGGTCGGCCAGCTCGAACTGACCAGAGACAGTGAACGCCTCATTGGAGCGATGCTGCAGCAGGACCGTGAAGCCCAGCGGGTCACTGGCGCCCTGCGGGAAATACAGTGGCTGCGGTCGGACCGAGAGCAATTCGACCCGGCGCGTGGGCAACACGCTGACGGTGCGGCTGCGCTCCGCCAGCAACTCGCCATCAAAGGCTTCATAGGCCCGCACCCGAAGCTCGTAGTCCCCCGGCGGACGAGCATCGGTAAACCAGGAGAAGGTTTCGGTTACCTGCTCGCCACCGTCGAGCCGGATACGGGCCTCTTCCAGCGCCTCCTCCGGCAACGATCCATGCTCTCCGATCAGTCCCGGTGTGACCGGCTCTTCGGACAGCAACGCCCCGTCGGCAGCGAACACGGCAAGGTACAGTCGGGTCACCAGGGTTTCGTGGCCGGTGTTTTCCAGATCCAGCGCGAGCTCAGCTTCCCGGTGGGCCTCGTAACTGTCGGCATCGGCGCGGAGGCTGGAAAGCCGCAGACCGCCGCGATCACGCGGATCGAGCCCGATTGAGCGTTCCAGGACGCCATGGGCGCCCGTGGTGAACGATAGTTCCCTGTTGCGGTAGCCTTCCGCGGACACGGACAGAGTCGTCTGCCCCACATCGAGCCCGGCAATGCGGTACTGTCCATCGCCGTCGGAGACCGCCGACGAGCCTCCCGCGTTGATCGTGGCGCCTTCTATCGGCGCCTGCGAGGCACGATCAAATACCCTGCCCCGCAACGTCACCCCATCAGGCGCCTCAACGGGCTCAAGCTCGATTGCACCCAGTTCGGCAATTCCGCCCGGAGGCAGCGCCACCGTCAGGGAGACCCCCTCATGGGCTGCCGCGGTCACCGTGAACGTCTGTTCGCCGGTGTCGATGGCATCGAACCGGAAGCCACCGGTATCGTCGGTGGCAACCTCCTGCGCCCCGCTGGAGACCAATGCGCCCGCCAGTGGCTCACCGCTACCGGAGGAACGTACCTCACCAGTAACTGTCACGGGCTCATCCCCGGGAGGAGGTTCCGATACCGGGGTCAGCCCCGGAGAGAACTTGAGGTCCTGGGCCACGGCCAGTTGAAACTCGACGCTCACCGGATGGTAGCCGGGCGCCGTTATGGTGACGGTGTACGAGCCCGCCGGCAGCACGAACGCGTAATTTCCGTGGCTCCCGGTGCCGGTCTCCGCTGCGCTGTCCCCGGATATCCGCGCTTGTGCTTCCGCTACCGGTGCACCTGTCTCGCGGTCGGTCACGGCACCGAGCAGCCGCCCGGTATCAGGCTCGGGTATCAGTGCGATCTCACCCAGGTCGACCAGCTCAGAGCGGCTCACCCGAACTGTCTGCGTAGTACCGCTGAAACCGTCTGCCGCGTACACCAGAGTGACGTCCTTATCCGCCGGAACGACCAGCTCAAAGGCACCGTCGCTGCCCGTGTTGGCAACCAGTTCCTCGTCCCCTTCCCTGAACACGCTGGCCTGAGCCACGGGCCTGCCGTTGGCCGCGCTCGTAATCCGGCCGACAACCGTGCTTTTGTCGGGATCGTCGGGCAGAACGGTTTCGCCTCCGTCCAGCTGCTGTGCGGTATGTAGTGCCCGCAGGGCGAGTGCGGTCGAGTACACGTCTCCGTCCCAGTCGCCATCGCTGGCCTGCTGCCCCAGCAACCACTGCAACGGGGGCTCGAATGCTTCTTCGCGCGGCGTTACCGGGAGAATCGCAAGCAGGGCATGTGCCGTTTCCCAGCTGGTGCCATAGCCGCCGTCACTGTGGCGTTCAGCCACCAGATAGGCGCGAGCTTCGGTGAGAGTGGGACCAAGCCCAAAGGCAGAGGCGTAGCGGGACAGCGCACGAGTCGCCAGTGCACTCGTATAAACCCTGGAAAGGCTCTCTATTTCCTCCCAGCCACCATCGTGCTGCTGTTGTTCGCGGAGAAACAGCACCCCGGATTCGACCGCCGAATCCGCCTCATGACCGGCTGATTGCAGCGCGAGCAAGGCAAAGGCAGTTGCCTGGACGGAACTCGGGTGACCCGGGGCATCGGCGAAACCGCCATCCGGCTGCTGCCGCTCGAGAAGCGTCTCAATGAGCTCAGTCGGGGCTTGTTGGCCCTGCACGCTGGCCTGGCGGATTGCCAGCGCAAGCAGCTCGGTGTGGTCGTCGACCCCCGCACTGAGCCGCTCGAGCAATCCGTCTCCGGGGGCAAATCCCCCACGGTCGAGAACCAGCAGCGCCAGTTCCGCTTCCGCGTCCGATTGCAGGTTGCTCGCCACCGGGCCACCAGGCTCGAAGGAGCCGTCCACGTTTTGCCGATTTTCCAGCCATTCGGCTCCGGCATCCAACGGCTGCGCGGGTGCGGCTGACGAAAAGACGGCGAGCACTGCCCACGCGAAACACACGAAAACGTGAGATGCGCGGGAATCCAGAACGGGCAGGGAAGGCGCCACGAGTAAGTTCCTTTTACCGGTGTTTCCCTCGACGTTAGCGACAGTGAGTCATTGTGTCAATATGGATCAATAAATGTCACACAAAATATAAATGTCTCTTTTAGAGACGCAGTCGATGCGGGGAATGCGGTGATCCCATCCGTGAAGTCCGGCAGGGAACCATCCCGGGCGTTCGCCCTGGCACCGCAAAGGCGCTCGAAATACAACGCACTTCGGGGACAGGACACTAACCAGGCCGGTGCATCCGGAAGAGCTGTTCGGGTGTCACCGTGAAGTAGTCCGCCGGACCGCCGGCACGAAGTATGGGCTGGGCGGCGGCGGTGTCGTAGATGCCGTCGCGCAGCAGGGAACGGTCCACGTGCACGCCCACCACCTCGCCAAACACCATCCAGGTATCTGCCTTGCGACCATCAGCACCCTGCAGCTGCAGATGCTGGGTCAGCCGGCATTCGAAGGACACCGGCGCCTCTGCGACCCGCGGCGCGCTGATCACCCGGGAGGCGGCCGGCGTCAGTCCGGCCAGTTCGAACTCGTCCACCTCCGGGGCCACGTGGGCACAGCTGGCGTTCATGGCCTCGGCCAGCGACCGGGTGGCCAGGTTCCAGCCGAACTCGCCGGTCTCCAGGATGTTGCGCACGGAGTCCTTGAAGCCGATGCTGGCGAAGCCGACGATGGGCGGCCGGTAGTTGAAGGCGTTGAAGAAGCTGTAAGGGGCCAGGTTCAACCGGCCGGCCGCGTCCTGCGAGGAGATCCAGCCGATGGGGCGGGGCGCCACCATGGCGTTGAACGGGTCGTGGGGCAGGCCGTGCCCCCGGGCGGGCTCGTAGAAGTAGAAGTCTGCGGCCATGAAGGATCCTCGGTTGGAGAAGGAGCAGTTAGCATGCCGCCTCCGGTGCCACTTGCCAAATGCCGCAGTATTGCGCCCGCGCGCAAGCCGGCTGCAAGATAAGCGGCGCCATGATCCCTTTCGCCGCCATCGAGGACCAAGTCTCCGCCATGGAACTCACCCTGGCCACGCCCGCGCTGTTGTTCCCGGCCATCTCCCTGCTGCTGCTGGCCTACACCAACCGTTTCCTGGCCCTGGCGGCGCTGATCCGGGATCTCCAGTCCCGCTACCGGGATACCCACGAACGCAACCTCTATCAGCAGATCGAGAACCTGCGTCGACGGGTGTTACTGATCCGCAACATGCAGGTCATGGGCGTGGCCAGCCTGTTCCTGTGCGTGGTGTGCATGCTGGTGTTGCTGGCGGGCTGGCACGGCACGGCACTGGCGCTGTTCGTCATCAGCTTGCTGTTGATGCTGCTCTCCCTGGCGCTATCCCTGCGCGAGATACAGATCTCCGTGGAGGCGTTGAACATCCAGCTCAGCGGCATGCGGGACGGCACCGCACCGGAAACCCGGGAGCGGGCGGAACGCGATCCTCCGTCCGCTCCCTGACAGTCAGCTGGCTGCTGCAGGCTCTGCGGCAACCAGCTCGTCGGCCGCATCCGGCCGGGTCAGACGCAGCAGCGTGATCACCGCCAGACTGAACACGCACAGGCCGGCGAAGACAACGAAACCGGTGGCATAGCCGCCGTGCCCGCCCCAGTCCGCGAACGCACCCATCACCGGGGGCAGCAGTGTGCCGCCGAAACCGCCGAGCCCCCCGATCCAGCCCGCAGCCCCACCGATGGCACAGGGCAGATAGACCGGCACCAGACTGAACTGGGCGGCATTCGCCACGCCGAACCCGAACGCAATCAGCAGGGTGCCGAGGAAGGCAACCGCAACGGTGCCGGTGAAAGTGAGCAGCAGGGCGCCGGCCAGGGCAGCGCTGAAGGCCAGCATATTGGCCGGCTCGCCGCCGATGCGGTCCGCGAGCAGGCCGCCGGGGACCCGGATCAGCCCGGTAAGAATCCCGAACACGGCGGCCAGTACCCCCGCAGTGGTAATGGGCAACTCGTGGAAGGTGTACCAGTAGGTGGGCAGCCATGCAGTCAGCGCCAGGAACCCGCCGAAGGAGACGAAATAGGTGCTGACCAGGGCCCATGTGCGCCAGGCGCGTGCCGCCTCCATGAGCGCCGGGAACATGCTGCCCCGCGGGAAGGCCTCCTGACCGAGCTCACCGGCCACGCGTTCCGCCTCGGCCTGATCCAGACCGTGATCGGCGCGCAGCTGGAAGTACGGGGCATTCTGGGCGAACAGCGCAACAAGAACGAAGGCCAGCCCCACCAGGGCGATCCAGACCAGGTAAGCTCCCGGCAGCGTGAGCGCGGCCACCATGAACGGCACCAGCAGCGTAAAGGCGCCGGCGCCGGCATTGCCGAAGCCGGCGAAGACGCCCAGTGCCGTTCCCTGCTTGCGCATGGGGTTCCAGTAGGCGTTCATGGGAATACCCACGGAGAAGACGTCCACGCCGAAACCGATCACGGCCCCCAGCAGGAGCAGCAACGGGAAGAAGGCGGGGCCCATGTTGTCCGGATAATAGGCGAACAGCAGCCACACCAGCACGGCCATGGCCGCCAGCATGATGCCGAGCAGGGCGAGAAACGGCTTCTTGCCGCCGGTGGCATCCGCCCAGGCGCCGAACATCACCCGGATGAGGGCGCCACTGAGGGCTGGCATGGCCACCAGCCAGCCCACCTGGGTGGCGGTCAGCTCCATGGGTTCACGCAACTGGGCGGCGGTGGGGCCGAACAGCGCGATGCCTGATATCCCCATGAAGAAACCGAACGAGGTAACGATCAAGGTCGCCAGGCGACTCCCCCGAATACGTGCTGCCATGGTCATTGCTTCGTCTCCACAAAAAAAAAGCGCCTGCGCGGCACTCCCTCTCCAGGGATGCTGCGCAGGCGCCTGTGCCTGTTCGTGCCGCCAGCATTGGCAGCGATCAACAATGGGGTTGCAAACCCGGTGCCAGATAGCTGTCCGGTTCTCGGCTCCACCCCTGAAACCGGCGTCACTGCAATCTCTCGCCCGGCAGACGCGCGACCGCCAAGGGCCTGCCCAGTCCAGGCTCGAGATGCCGGAAAAGCCGATATTGCACCGCGGCAGAGCAGTGCAACGCTCGTCTGCACCCCCCTGGGGCAGCCCCCCAGCCATCAAGAATCGACCAGTGCAGGCGCCCCGCATCAGCGTGGCGCACCTGCAGTTGCCGTCGCCACACCGCGGGCCGGTGGTGCGGACGAGCATCGGACCGGAGGGACGGGATGGCGCAGGGGCGTTCAGTCGACGGCGGGGGCAATCGCCGCCGCCGTCCGCTTCAGGGCGCAGTCATCGGCGGCCGCCACCACCCGACCGATAAGGGTGAGCGCCGGGCTTGGCAGGCCAGCACCGGCGGCCCGGTCAGCGATGTCACGCAAGGTGCCCCGCACGACACGCTGCTGCCTGGTGGTGCCCTCGGCGATCACCGCCACGGGCCAGTCGTCCGGCAGCCCGTTGGCCCGCAGACCGGCGCAGAAGTCCGCCAGCGGCTGCAGCCCCATGTACACCACCAGCGTCCGGTCTCGGCGGGTCAGGGTCGACCAGTCGTCCGGGCTGCGGCCGTCGCGGTCGTGACCGGTGATGAACAGCACCGAACGGGCGTAGTCCCGATGGGTGAGGGGAATGCCGGTGGCTGCGGCACAACCCAGGGCCGCCGTCACGCCGGGAACAACCTCGCAGGGGATCCCGGCGGCGCGGAGCGCATCCTGTTCCTCGCCGCCACGACCGAAGATGAACGGATCCCCGCCCTTGAGCCGTACCACAGTGAGCCCCTGACGGGCGTAGCGGATCAGCAACTCCTCGGTCCGCCCCTGGGGCACGTGGTGATCACCGCATTTCTTGCCGGCGTAGACGCGCGCCGGTCCGGGCCCGGCCAGGGCCAGGATCGCCGGCGACACCAGGCGGTCGTGCAGGATGACATCCGCCTCGCGGAGCACCCGCTCGGCCTTGCGGGTGAGGAGTTCCGGATCGCCGGGGCCGGCGCCCACGAGGTAGACGCGGCCGGACCCGGTCGTGGCTCGCCGGGTGTCGCGGCTTGCGCCGCTCCTACAAGGGCCACCGGAACGACACCGTTCCTTGTCGGGGCTGAAGCCCCTCCCACGTTCCGGTGGCGTTGATCTCTCGTGCAGGTCGCGGGTTGCGCCGCTCCTACCGGCGGCACCGGCCTGGCTCGCGCGCTGTAGGAGCGGCGCCAGCCGCGACGGATGCAGAGCCCGCACCAGATGGCCCAGCATCACGCGGTCCTCCGGTTGGCCGCCGGCGCGTGTTGCACGATCAGGTTCTGGATCTCGGGCAGACAGCTTCCGCAATTGCCGCCAGCCTGACAGGCGGCGGTGACGGCGTTCGACGCCGTGGCGCCGGCCGTTATGGCATCGATGATGGTGTTCTCGCCGACTCCGAAACAGGAGCAGACAGTCCGGCCCGCATCCGGCACCCCGGCCGGCGGACGGCCGGACAGCAAGGCCATGCGGTCGGCGGACGACAACGTCGGTTCGTCGAAAAGACTCGCAAGCCAGTGGCGTCCGGGCAGGGTTTCCAGGGGCCCCATGAACAGGCACCCCATGAGCCGGCCGTCGGCGATCCAGGCCGCGCGGTAGGCGCCACGGGCGGCATCCTCGAACTCCACCCAGTCGCCGCTGTTGCCAAGCAGCTCCCTGGCCACCGCCGGCAGCGTATCCGGGGCGTCGTTACCCGCGAGCTCGTAGCGCACGAATGAACCGCCCCGCGCGAATGCCCACCAGGCGCAACCCGGGTGCGCCCCGGGAGTCTCGCGCAGCAGCATGAAGCCATGCCACGCCGCATTGGCCGGAGCCACGGCCACCGGCGTATGCTTGAACTCCGGCTCGCCGGACAGGGGATCGGTTTCCGGATTGACCACGGCGTCGGCGCACCCCTGGGACGCATATTGCGCGTTCCAGTGCATGGGCACGAAGAGGTTGCCGCGGCGCTGGCCTTCATCCAGGACCACACGACCGAGGAAATGGCCCCACTGGCTACCGACCCGGGCCAGACCGCCCTGCTCCAGCCCGAAAACCCGCGCATCCTCGGGGTGCACCTGGACGAAGGGCTCCACCGCGTGGGCGGACAAACGCGCCGCCTTGCCGGTGCGGGTCATGGTGTGCCAGTGATCCCGCACCCGGCCGGTATTCAGCACCAGCGGGAACTGCGGGTCGGGGCGATTCACCGGGGCGCGGGGCTCCACCGGCACGAACCGGGCGCGTCCGGATTCGGTGTAATAGCGGCCGTCGGCGAACAACCGCGAGGTATCGGCGCCGTCGGCGCGCACCGGCCACTGCCGCGGCGGCATGGCGTCATAGGCCGCGCGGTCCATGCCGACCAGGCCGCCGATGTCGAAATCGCGCCGGCCGTCGTTCTCGAAGGCGGACAACCGCGCGTGCTCGTCGAAGATCTGGTGCGGCCCGGTGTAGGCGAATGCATCGCCGAAGCCCAGGCGCTCGGCGACGGCGCACAGGGCCTGCCAGTCCGCCCGTGCCTCGCCGGGTGCGGGCAGGAACGGGCGCTGGCGGGAGATGCGCCGCTCGGAGTTGGTGACCGTGCCGTCCTTCTCGCCCCATGCCAGCGCCGGCAACAGGACGTCGGCGACTTCGGTGGTGTCCGTGTGCGCCATGGCCTCGGAGACCACCACCAGTTCGCAGTCCCTCAACGCATCACGCATCCTGTCCGCGTCCGGGAGGCTCACCACCGGGTTGGTGGACATGATCCAGACAGCCTTGATCTCGCCGCGGGCGATGGCCTGGAACAGGTCAACGGCCTTGTCACCGGGGCCGGTCACCAGCTTCGGTGCATCCCAGAAGCGGCGCACCCGGTCCACATCCTCGGGGGCAAAGTCCATGTGTGCGGCAAGCTGGTTGGCCAGCCCGCCGACCTCGCGACCACCCATGGCGTTGGGCTGGCCGGTGATGGAGAACGGCCCCGTGCCCGGTCGACCGATACGGCCCGTGAGCAGGTGGCAGTTGATTATGGCGTTGACCTTGTCGGTGCCGGCACTGGACTGGTTCACCCCCTGGGAGAACAGGGAGACGGTCTTGTCGGTGCGCGTGAACAGGCGGAAGAACTGCATCACATCGCCTTCCGGGAGGTCGCACTGGGCGGCGACGTCAGGAACGGAACCGCCACTGCGCGCCATTTCGATGGCCTGACCAAAGCCCTCGGTATGCTGCTCGAGAAAGGCGTAGTCCACCTGACCGTCCCGGGCCAGGTGGTGCAGCAGCCCGTTCCAAAGCCAGACGTCGGTTCCCGGCGCCAGCGGCAGGTGGAGGTCGGCAATCTCGCAGGTGTCCGTGCGCCGCGGATCGATGACCACCACCCGCATGTCGGGGTTGTCCGCCTTTGCCGCCTTCACCCGCTGGTAGAGCACCGGGTGGCACCAGGCCAGGTTGGAACCCGTCAGGACCAGCAATTCGGCCTGTTCCAGGTCCTCGTAATTGCCGGCCACCGTGTCGGCACCGAAGGCGCGCTTGTGCCCCGCCACCGCCGAGGCCATGCACAGCCGCGAGTTGGTGTCCACGTGCGGCGTGCCGATGAAGCCCTTGAACAGCTTATTGGAGACGTAGTAGTCCTCGGTGAGCATCTGTCCAGAGCCATAGAACGCCACGGCCTCCGGTCCGTGCTCGGCGATGATCCGGCGGAGGCCGTCGGCCACCGTGTCCAGGGCTGTATCCCAGTCGGACCGTTCGCCGTGCACCACCGGGTGCAGCAACCGGCCCTCCAGATCCACGGTCTCGCCCAGAGCAGCCCCCTTGGAGCACAGGCGGCCGTAATTGGCCGGGTGCTCCGGGTCGCCCTGAATCTTCGCGGTGCCATCGACGTCGCGCGATGCCAGGATGCCGCAGCCGACACCACAGTAGGGGCAGGTCGTGCGGATCGTTTGCGAGTGTTGGTCGTGCATGGTGACACCTCTTCGCGCTGCGCGCGTCCGAGCTGGCATGGGGCGGCTGCGTGGAATCGCGACTCACGTCGCTCCCACCGGGAGGCATGCTCGATGCCCTCCCGAGAGCCGCCGTGGGAGCGACGTTAGTCGCGACGGTCCCGGGGCCTCAGGTCACGGGCTCAGGGTTCAGATACAGATCGCCATCGTCGTTGCGGACCTCGAAGCGGGGCACACAGCCCACATCCGGGGCCTTGGCCTCGCCCTTGTCCATGTGGATGTTCCACTGGTGCAGGGGACAGGTGACCAGCCGGCCGTGGACCTGCCCCTCGGACAGCGGGCCGCCCTGGTGGGGGCAGCGGTCCAGCAGGGCGAAGACCTCGTCGGACCCGTTGCGGAACACGGCCACGGGGCCGTGGGCGGTTTCCACCACCCGGGCGCCGAGGCGAGGAATGTCATCCAGGCGGCCGACAGGGAGCCATTGGGCTGTCTCGGCAGTGGGTTGAGCTTGTGCAGTCATGGATTCACCTGTGCTGTATTGCGTGTTCTGGTACCGGCGAGGCAGGCAGCTGTCGCGACTGACGTCGCTCCCACGGTGCCCTTGGGAAGGCACCGGGAAAGGCCTCACCGTGGGAGCGACGTCAGTCGCGATTCCGACCGCGGCCTACCCCGCCTTCCTCAACGGCTCGAACTTCTCCTGGTGGTTCTTGCTGTAGAACTTCCAGGGGTCCTCCTGGGCCTGCTTCTGGGAGGCGTCGAAGCGCTCCGCCAGGGTCTTGCGACCCTCGGCGTCCTCCACCACCCGGTCCTTTACGTAGCTGAGGCCCACCCGCTCGATCCACGGCGCGGTGCGCTCCAGGTAGCGGGCCTCCTCGCGATAGAGCTGCAGGAAGGCGGCGGCGTACTCCTTGACCTCCTCCATGGTCTCCACGCGACAGAGCACGTCGGTGGCGCGGATCTTGACGCCGCCATTGCCGCCCACGTGCAGCTCCCAGCCCGATTCGATGGCGACCACGCCGAAGTCCTTGATGCTGGCCTCGGCGCAGTTGCGCGGGCAGCCGGAGACGGCCATCTTGAACTTGTGCGGCGTCCAGGTGCCCCAGGTCATCTCCTCCAGCTCGATGCCGCAGGTGGTGGAGTCCTGGGTGCCGAAGCGGCACCACTCGGAACCGACACAGGTCTTTACCGTGCGCAGCGCCTTGCCGTAGGCGTGGCCGGAGACGAAGCCGGCGTCGGAGAGATCGCCCCAGACGCCGGGGAGCTGCTCCTTTTTCACCCCCAGCAGGTCGATACGCTGGCCGCCGGTGATCTTCACCGTGGGCACCTCGTACTTCTCCGCGACCTCGGCGATAGAGCGCAGCTGCTGGGGCGTGGTAACGCCGCCCCAGATGCGGGGTACCACGGAGAAGGTGCCGTCCTTCTGGATGTTGGCGTGCATGCGCTCGTTGACGAAGCGTGCCTGGGAGTCGTCCTCGGCGTCATCCGGCCAGGTGGAGATGAGGTAGTAGTTCAGCGCCGGGCGGCACTTCTCGCAGCCGTCGTCGGTCTTCCAGGCCAGGTTGTCGAACACCTGGCGCAAGGTGGTCAGCCCCTCGGTGCGGATGGCCTCGCGCACCTGGTCGTGACTCATGTCGGTGCAGCCACACATGGGCTTGGCCTTGCCGGCCTCGTAGTCACCGCCCATGGTGGCGGCCAGGAGCTGTTCCACCAGTCCGCTGCAGGAGCCGCAGGAGGCGGCCGCCTTGGTATGGGACTTCACGTCATCCAGGGTGAACAGCCCCTCCTTGGTGATGGCCTGGACGATGTCGCCCTTGCACACGCCATTGCAGTCGCAAATCTGGGCTTCGTCGGCCAGATTGGCCACCTGATTGACGCCACCATGCCCGGAGTCGCCCAGATGCGCCTGGCCGAACAGCAGGCTGTCGCGAAAGTCGGCGACGGAGGTCCCGTCGCGCAGCAGCTGGAAATACCAGGTGCCGTCACCGGTGTCGCCGTAGAGCACGGTGCCGACGATGCGGTCGTCCTTGACGCAGATCTTCTTGTAGACCCCGGCGGCCGGGTCCTGATAGACGATGTTCTCCACGCCGTCGGCATCCTGGAACTCGCCGGCGGAGTAGAGATCGACCCCGGTGACCTTGAGCTTGGTGGAGGTCACCGATCCCTGGTACAGCCGGAAGCCGTAGCCCGCCAGGTGGTTCGCGCACACCCGGGCCTGCTCGAAAAGGGGAGCCACCAGGCCGTAACAGACACCGCGGTGCTGCACGCACTCGCCCACGGCGTAGATGCTGGGGTCGAAGGTCTGCATGGTGTCGGACACCACAACGCCGCGGTCACAGTAAAGGCCGGCCTTCTCGGCGAGTTCCTTGTTCGGCTTGATGCCCACGGCCATGACCACCAGGTCGGCGTCCTCTTCCGGGCCCTCCTTGAAGCACACTTTCTCGATGCCGTTCTCGTCGGCAACGATCTCACTGGTCTGGGCCTCCATGCGGAACTTCATGCCCCGCTCTTCCAGGGACTGCTGCAGGTAGTTGCCGGCGGTCTGGTCGAGCTGACGCTCCATCAGCCACGGCATGAGGTGCACCACCGTTACGTCCATGCCCTGCTGCATGAGCCCGTAGGCGGCCTCCAGACCAAGCAGCCCGCCGCCGATCACCACCGCCTTGCGGTGCTTGCGGCTGGCGGCCAGCATGCTGTCCACGTCCTTGACGTCCCGGTAGGTCACCACGTCGGGATGATCACGCCCCGGAACCGGGATGACCACCGGGTGGGAGCCGGTCCCCAGCAGCAGGCGATCGTAGGACTCGACGGTGCCGTCGGCAGCGAAAACGCGCTTGCCGATGCGATCCACTTCGATGATTTCCTTGCCCTTATGGAAGGTGACCCCGTGCGCGTCGTACCAGTCCTCGCTGTTGAGCATGATGTCGTCCAGGGATTTCTCCCCGGCCAGCAGCGGCGAGAGCATGATGCGGTTGTAGTTGCCGTAGGGCTCGGCGCCGAACACGGTGATGTCGTACTTGTCCGGGGCAATGGTCTGCAGTTCCTCGATGACCTTCATGCCCGCCATGCCGTTTCCGACCAGCACCAGTTTCTCTTTCATGTCGTCCTCCCTCCGGAAACCCGGTCGTGCCACTGAGGCACCAAAAAAAAGGCGCTCACAATCGCCAGCCCTGTCAGGGCCGAGCGATCGTGAACGCCGTTGTCCATGGTGCGGTCGCCATTGACCGCATTGCTTACCAATAGGCTTTCAGAAATCGTGCCAGGCCTGGCAAACCAGGCATTTTCCCGCGATCACGAGAACTTACGGCCCATCAGTTAAGCGCCGGACGCCGCGTCCTGCTCCGTGATGGTGCAGTGCGATACGACATTGCATCAGCACAGGGCATGAACGGTGTCGTCGGCGGGGACGGTTCGGGCCGTCCACCGTGGGACCATTCATGCCGCGTCGGCCGGTCGACCGTGGCGCTCGTACAGAAACCGGAGAACCGACTTCCGCGCAGCGGTGTAGACCGGTTGATCGGCCACCTCAAGGCGAGCCCGCGGGCGCTCCAGCTCCACCGGGAGCACCTCCCCAATGGTGGCCGCCGGGCCATTGGTCATCATCACGATGCGGTCGGAGAGCAGCACGGCTTCATCGACGTCATGGGTGATCATGATGACGGTATTGCCGCGGCGGGCATGAATCTCCATGAGCGAGTCCTGCAGATGGGCGCGGGTCAGCGCATCCAGGGCGCCGAACGGCTCATCCATGAGCAGTACGCGGGGCTCCATGGCCAGCGCCCGGGCGATGCCCACGCGCTGCTTCATGCCGCCGGAGATCTCGAAGGGACGCTTGTGCATGGCCTCTTCCATGTGCACCAGCGCCAGGTTCTCCCGGGTCCACTCGTCCCGCTCCGCCTTGCTGCGTGTTCCGGAACAGACCTTGTCCACGGCCAGGCGCACGTTGTCGTAGACGGTCAGCCAGGGCAGCAGGCTGTGATTCTGGAAAATCACCGCACGGTCCGGGCCCGGGCGGTTGACCTCCTTGCCCTCCAGGATCACGCCGCCCTCGGTGGGCTCCAGCAGGCCGGCAACGATGTTCAGCACCGTGGACTTGCCGCAGCCCGAGTGCCCGATCAGCGACACGAACTCGCCTTCGTCCACGCCCAGACTGACGTTCTCCAGGGCACGGAAGGGACCGCTGCGGGTATCGAACTCAATGCCGACATTCTCGATGGTCAGGAAGTTGTTCATGACGGTGCCTCCTCAGGCCTGGCGGTAGTCCAGAACACGCTGAAGTAGATTCATGCCGGACTCCATGAGGATGCCGACAATGCCGATGACGATGATGGAGACGATGATCGACTCCACCAGCAGGTTGTTCCACTCGGCCCAGATGAAATAGCCGATGCCGACACCGCCGGTGAGCATCTCGGCGGCCACGATCACCATCCAGGCGATGCCAAGGGACAGGCGCATGCCGGTGATGATGTGCGGAAGCGTTGCCGGCAGCAGGATCCGCCGCATGATCTCCCAGCCGTTGAGGCGCAGCACCCGGGCGACGTTCATGTAGTCCTCGGGGATGGCGCGCACGCCGGCGGCGGTGTTGATCATGGTCGGCCATATGCAGGTGATGAAGATCACGAAGATCGCCGACGGGTTGGAGGACTCGAACACCAGCAGGCCGATGGGCAGCCACGCCAACGGACTGACCGGTCGCAGGATCTGCACCAGCGGCTGCCAGGCCCGGTTGCAGTTGCGGCTCATGCCCATGAGAAAGCCCATGGGAATGGCCACCAGCATGGCCAGGCCGAAGCCGGCCAGCACCCGCCCCAGGGAGTAGGTCACCTGCCAGCCGATGCCCATGTCGTTGGGCCCGTGCTGGTGGAAGGGCTCGGCGAACAGATACTTCGCCTCTTCCCAGGTGGCCAGGGGCCCCGGCAGGGCCGAAGCGACCTGGCTGCCGAGGAAGGACCACAGCGCCAGCACGATGCCGAAGGTCACCATGGGGAGCACCACGGTCAGCACCCAGCCGCTGATCTGCTGTGCCCGCGCGCGACTCATGGGCAGGCGTGCGGCGCTACCGGCAGCCCTTGCGGGGCTCCGCGCTCCGGAATCCCGTGCCTCGGTGTGTTGCTCCTCCGCCCCCTCGGCGGCGGCGTTCACGTCCCGGGTATTGATAACGGTGGCCATGACAGTGCCTCCCTGGTTATCCGTTGAGACCGGAAAGATCGGCAAGTTCGACCCGCCGGTTGTGCACGCGAAAACCCTCCAGGTACGCCATGAGGTTCTCCGGGTCGTACTTCATGCCGTCCAGGAACAGGTCCGGCCCCATGGTGATGGGTTCGCTGGCATCGGTGAGGGTCCAGTCCCCCTCGTGGACGCCTTCCGGCTTGTAGTCCACGGTGGGATAGGCGATGCCCAGGTCACGCGCCGCCTCGCGATAGAGTTCCGGGCGGTAGATGGAATCCGCGGCCTTGTGGATGTCGATGGCGCGATCCAGCTGCCCCCAGCGGATCATCTGGGTGATGAACCACGCGGCGTGGGAGCGCCAGGGGTAGGTTGCCGCATAGCGATAGAAGACGTTGAAGTCCGGGAACTCCCGCGGTTCCCCGTCGGGGGTAAACTGCAGCGTCCCGGTCATGGACATGGCGACGATATCCTCCGGCGCATTCACGTACGAGCGCCGGGAGATGATGCTGACCACCTCCTCGCGGTTCTCGGGCTGGTCCATCCACTGGTTCGCCTCGATGAGAGCGCGCAGCATGGCGCGGTGGGTATTGGGGTGCTTGTCGGCCCACTCTTCGGTGACCCCCAGCACCTTCTCCGGGTTGTTGTTCCAGATCTCGTAGTTGGTGATCAGGACCTTGCCGATGCCCATGTGGACCGCGCGCATGTTCCACGGCTCGCCGACGCAGTAGCCGTCCATGTTGCCGGAGCGCAGGTTGGCCACCATCTGCGGCGGCGGCACGACGATCAGGCGCACGTCGTTGTCCGGGTCGATGCCGGCGGCGGCCATCCAGTAGCGCAGCTCGTAGTTGTGCGTGGACACCGGGAAGACCTGCGCGAACGTCAGCGGTGGGCGTCCGTTGGCCTTGTCGTCCTCGATGACCTTTTTCAGGGCCCGCGCGGTGATGGGCCGCTCCTCCATGGCCTCGGGGTCGGCTTCGACCATGCGGTCGTAGAGCGCGTTGGACACGGTGATGCCGTTGCCGTTGAGGTCCATGCTGAAGGCCGTGATGGTGGGCTTCTCGGTGGCGCCCACGCCGAGGGACGAGGCAATGGGCATGCCCGCGAGCATGTGGGCGCCGTCCAGCTCGCCCACAGTGACCTTGTCACGGATGTTGCCCCAGGAGGCTTCCTGGCTCGGGCGGACATTCAGACCGTGCTTTTTGAAATACCCCTTCTCGTAGGCGATAACGATGGGGGCACAGTCCGTCAGCGGGATGAAACCCAGGGTCAGATCGGTTTTCTCGAGGCCTTCGCTCCCGCCCGCGTGAGCCGCGTTCTGAAGCCACCCCGGAATCCCGCCCAGTGCGGCGGAACCACCGAGGGCAAGCCCCGCGTTGCGCAGAAAGCTGCGGCGTGAAAGGTTGGTCCTGTCACCATCGGATCCGTGATTGCTCATGACTCGAAGCTCTCCCTTCTGAAGGCAAAAAAAAGGCGCTCATCCCCGCACCGGCTGACCGATGGGCAGGGATGAACGCCATTGTTCGAGCGAGATGGTCACCATTGACCATCATCTACCTCACAAGGAATACATCATTCGTGCCAGAACGCGTTTCATGAGTGCCACGGCCATACATGGCGCGGGATTCAACAGGACGGGAGGCTGCCCCGGCGAGCCCGGAAAGCGGCACATGATGGTGCAACGCAGAACGCGCTGCCCCCTAACAGGGCGTGGCGAGGCCGGCTCCGGCCATCGCCATCAGGACTCGCGGGAACGGCGGGCATCACCGGAAGTACGGAAGATGTCCGCCATGTTGATGGTGTCGACGGCCACTTCCGCCAGCTTGCGGCTCTGCGCCATGGCGAGCTGACGCAGAAACTTGTAGGCCTCTTCTTCACTGAGCCCGCGGTGGCGCATGATCAGGCCCTTCGCCTTCTCGATGGTCTTGCGTTCGTCCAGCGCGGCGCGGGCGGCGTTCAGTTCCTCGCTCATCTCCTGGAGGCGGCGGGACTGTGTCTGTACCAGATCGGCCAGCGAACGGCCGAGCTGCGAACTCGCCATGTCCGCCGAGTAGGCCGCGCTGCCGGTCGTCCCGGCGGACTCGCTCAATTCACCGTTGACGAACACCGCGAAACTGCCTGCAGTCTGGTGCTGCTCGGCAAGGGCGTCGATCTCGTTGCGGTGGGAGTTCAGGTCATCCCGCGCCGCCTCGATCTTGTGGTGGCAAAGCGCATCCAGCGTCGCCTCGATCTGATCCTCGATCTGCTTCATGGCGTCGATGCGGCGGGAGGCCAGCTCGAACCAGAGGTCACAGTATTCCGCGTTGACCCCGCCTTCGGCCGTTGACGCGAACGCGATCCTGCGCAGGCGCTCCATGTCCGCGGAACAGGGCTCCACCTCGCTGTCACGCCACAACGCCTGGGACGCCTCGTCGGCGAATTGCGCAAAGATCTCGAAACAGCGCTCCTGGCTGTCAATCAGGTGACGCAACCGCTCGGCCATGGCCGCGTCCAGGCCGCCGCGGGCGAATCCGGCGGCGCCCACCGCGCGCTCCTGACCGGCGAACTCCTTGCCCTGCATGAGGTGGAACATGGCCACCAGCTCGCGGGAGACATCCGGGTCCGCGGCGGAATCCGCCGCCTCGAAGACCACCGCCAGCAGCCCCTGGACCAGGTCGCTGTAGCCCGTCATCAGGGTTTCCGAGTCGACGTTCAGCGGATCGACGGCTGCCCGGATCGTCTCCAGGGCGTCGAGACCGTGGATCACGTACGCAATCCGGCTGAACAGACGGCTGGCGCCGGGCAGGCATGCCGACTCGGTATCGATCTCGTCGAGACAGGTGAGAAACTGCGCCTCCTTTTCATGGGTGCGCTCTCGCAGGGGGCGCAACTGATCCGCGAAGCGGTGCCCGCCCGAGGCCACGTACATGTTGGAGACCCCGCGTTCCCGCTGCAGCGCATGGACCAGGTTGCTGACGCTGACCACCAGCCGGCCCATGCGCAGCAGCTGCTCCAGGCTGAGAATGTCACACCGCTTCGAGGCGATGAGATAGTCGGCGGCGGTCTGGCGGCGATCGATCTGCTTGTCCATAAGAGCCCCAACTCCGGAAATGCTTCGAGCGATATGCCCACGTTTCCTATCCGACCATCAAGAACCGGGCCAGGTGGGCGAACACCAGAATTCAATGAGTTAGAGCGCCGGGACAACGAGCCAAGCACCATAACGGTGCGCGCACATCGCCGTCACAGGTAGGGCATGGCCAGGCGGGCGACGCCGTCCCGCAGCTTCAGGGGCAACGGGCGGGTCTCCACGTCCTCCAGGGTGAGACGCCGGGCCGCAGCGATGCGGGCATCGATGCGACCAGCAAGATCCCGTGCCAGTCCGCGGTCAAAACACTCAACATTGAACTCGAAGTTCAGACGCAGGCTGCGCGGATCCCAGTTCGAGGAACCGAAGCACGACCAGGCATCGTCCACCACCAGCAGCTTGGAGTGATCGAACGGGCGTGGTGACAGCCAGACGCGGCAGTCGTAGGTGAGCACCTGGCGGATGTGGCCCATCATCGCCCAGTGGACGAAGGGCAGGTTGGACGCCTCCGGGAGCACGATGTCCACCTGCACCCCCCGGATGGAAGCGGTGTTGAGCGCCGCCACCAGGGTTGCCTCGGGGAGAAAGTAGGGCGTGACGATGCGCACGGAGTCCCGGGCGGTGGTCACCGCCGCATGGAAGACCATCTGATGGGACATGAAGTGGTGGTCCGGGCCGTCGGGGATGCCGCGGGCCACGACGCTCCCGGCGGGGCTCAGGGACGGGAACCACTCGGGTCCCTGAAGCCGCTCGCCGGTGGCAAACAGCCAGTCCTCGTAGAACACCTCCTGGAGGTGGCGCACCACCGGCCCCCGCAGCCGGAACTGGACGTCGCGGGTGGTCCGCCGGCCCGCATTGCGCATGTGGTGGCGGCGGATATTGATGCCGCCGGTGAAGCCGACCTCGCCGTCCACCACCAGCAGTTTGCGGTGATTGCGCAGGTTGATCCCCACCAGCCGCGCGGGCATACCCGGGAAGAACCGCGCCACCGGAACGCCCCTTCGCTGGAGTTCACCCACCATGGAGGGCCAGGTGTAGCGCTCGCCGGCATTGTCGATCAGCACCCGGACTTCCACGCCACGCTCACCGGCACGCTCGAGCGCGTCGGCGAACTCGTGGCCGATATGGTCGTTGCCGAAAATGTAGGTGGCCAGAGTGACCGTGCGCTCGGCGGCCTCAATGGCGGCGATCATGGCCGGATAGACCTCGTCACCGTCCACCAGCGGCTGAACTTCGTTGCCCTGCACCAGCGGCCGCGGCACCACCCGGTTGCTTGCCCTGGCCAGTGCCTCCAGGTAGCGCGCGTCGGGGCCCAGCCTGGCGCTCAGCACACCCAGATCGCACTCGTGGTCGCGCTGGAACTCGTCCACCGTCTCGCGCCGCATGGCCTCGGCCCGACGGTTGATCCGGTTGACGCCGAACAGCAGATAGAGAACGGCACCGATCAGGGGCACCAGGAACAGCAACGCCACCCACATGAGGGCGCTGCGCGAATCACGCTTGGTCAGGACGGCATGGCCGGAGGCGATGATCGCGAATAGCGGGGCGATGAGTGCGGCAACGCTGTACCAGAAATCCATGGCGCTACGCCTTTGCCGGAGGTGGTGCAGGGTTACAACGCGGACCAGCCGTAACTCAGCAGGATGCCGACGAACACCACGCCACCGTACACGTTGTTGTTGAGGAACGCCTGGAAGCAGCCCTCCCGGCTGCGATCCCGGATCAGCCGCTGCTGGTAGACGAACAGCAGGGTCGCCAGGAACACGCCCGCGTAGTAGGCCAGACCGAGTTCAGCCTGCAGTCCGATGAAAAGCAGGGTCAGTGTCATCAGGCCCTGCAGCAGGCCAATGATAAGCCGGTCATTGTCGCCGAACAGAATGGCAGTAGACTTGACGCCGATCCTGAGATCGTCGTCCCGATCCACCATGGCGTACTGGGTATCGTAGACCGTGGCCCACACCACGGCGGCAATGAACACCAGCCAGGCGAGGTCCGGCACCGTGCCGGTCTGGGCGGCAAAGGCCATGGGCACCGCCCAGCCGAAGGCCGCCCCCAGATGCACCTGGGGCAGATGGGTGTAGCGCTTGGCGAACGGGTAGGTGGCGGCCAGCGCCACCGCCACCAGGGACAGCAGGATGGTCAGGGTATTCATCAAGAGCACCAGCCCGAAGGCCACAAGGCACAGCACCGCGAACAGGATCAGGGCCTCGCGCTCACTGACTTTGCCCTGGGCCATGGGTCGATGGGTGGTGCGCTTGACGTGGCCGTCCACGTTGCGGTCGGCGAAGTCATTGATGACACAGCCTGCCGCACGCATCACCAGCACGCCGAGGACGAACACGGTGAACACCTTCGGATCCGGGAATCCCTCGGCCGCCAGCCACAGCGCCCAGAGCATCGGCCAGAGCAGCAGGAAATTGCCGATGGGGCGGTCCAGCCGCGCCAGCCTGGCGTACTGCAACAGGCGATCTGCGACAAAAGCGGTGTTCATGCGCTTGCCCTCTTCCGGATCGATGCGTTGTCGGGCTCGACGCCCTGCGCGGCGAACAATGGCGGCAGAAAGACCTCGGCGACCAGCAGGGGGGAGCCGTGCATGTAGTGCACCACCCTCCGGGCCCAGCACCCCTGCAGCGAGGCACCCGCAGTCGGCCCCAGGCGCCGGGCGAGCCAGTCACCGCGCCGCAGGCGTGCCGCCTCCATGGGTTCACGCCGGCTGCCCGCGCCGCGGAACAGCAGCTCCCCCAGCGGCCGCGTACCCAGGTGGCGCAGTGCTTCGTTACCGCCACCCAGCGATGCCCCGGGAATCACGGTGCGCGCCAGAATCAGGGGCTGATCGGCGCAGCACAGAGCGACCTCCCGAACCCAAGCCAGTCGGCGGCGCGGGATCTCCAGGCGCCATGCCTCCTCCAGGGCGGGCCGCGCCCACGTCTGCCCGATCAGCCGCACCCGGAAGGCGCCCGGGCATCGCGTGCGCAGCCGGGCCGTGAGGGAGCCGGTATCCACCACCCAGTCGCGGTAGGGATGCGGCACGGCGCTGCCCGGCCGGCCATCACGAACACGCCATTGTGCCGCGGGATTCAACGCCTCTGCCCCCTGGTACGAAACGGGCGGGCAGTATCGCATGCACCCGCGGCCCTTGCATCCCGGGCCCTTTCAGACCCGCCCGTAGCGGGCGGCTTCGCCCACCCACCGGTGGATCAGCGCATGGGCATCGGCGGGTGCCTCCCACAGCATGCGGTCGGCGGCCTGCTGTACCGGGGCGATCAGCTCGCTGTCGCGGACCAGATCGGCCACCTTGAGCTGCCAGGCGCCGGTCTGCCGCGTGCCCAGCAGCTCGCCGGGACCGCGGATCTCCAGATCCCGGCGGGCGATCTCGAAACCATCACCGGACTCACGCAGCACCGCCAGCCGGGCGCGGGCCGTGTCGCTGAGCGGCGCATGATAGAGCAGCACGCAGCTGCTCGCCGCCGCGCCGCGACCGACTCGGCCACGCAACTGATGGAGCTGGGCCAGCCCCAGGCGCTCCGGGTTCTCGATGACCATGAGGCTGGCATTGGGCACGTCCACACCCACCTCGATGACGGTGGTGGCCACCAGCACGTCCACCTCACCCGCAGCGAACGCCTTCATGGCCGCGTCCTTGTCCGCCGCCCGCAGGCGCCCGTGCACCAGACCGATGCGCAGTTCCGGCAGGGCCGCCTGCAGCTCCTCCGCGGTATCGGCGGCCGCCTGCGCCTGCAGGGCATCGGACTCCTCGATCAGGGTACAGACCCAGTAGGCCTGCCGGCCTTCGCCGCAGGCCTTGGCGACACTGGTCATCACCTCGTTGCGCCGACTGTCGGGCACTGCGACAGTGGTCACCGGACTGCGCCCCGGGGGCAGTTCATCGATAACCGAGACATCCAGATCGGCGTAGGCAGTCATGGCCAGAGTCCGGGGGATGGGCGTGGCGGTCATGATCAGCTGGTGGGGCTGCGCCCGCTCGGAGTGGCCCTTCTCCCGCAGCGCCAGGCGCTGGTGGACCCCGAAACGGTGCTGCTCGTCCACTACCACCAGGCCCAGTCGCCGGAATTCCACCTCGTCCTGGAACAGGGCATGCGTGCCCACTGCCACCTGGGTGTCACCGCCGGCCAGGGCCTCCAGGGCCCGTCGCCGTTCGCCCGCGGCCATGCGGCCGGACAGCCAGGTCACGGCCACTCCCAGTGGCTCAAGCCAGTCGCGGAAATTGCGGTAGTGCTGCTCTGCGAGCAACTCGGTGGGTGCCATGATGGCCGTCTGCATGCCGCTCTCCACGCAGCGCAACGCCGCCAGCGCGGCGACCACCGTCTTGCCGGAGCCGACATCCCCCTGGACCAGCCGCAGCATGGGTGCGCGACTGGCCATGTCCGCCGCCGTTTCCCGGTCGACGCGCGCCTGGGCCGCCGTCAACGTGAAGGGCAGGCCGTCGGTGAACGCCGCAGTCAGTCGACCGTTGCCACGGAGCACCGGCGCCGCTGCCTGTTCTCGCAGGGTATGGCGCTGCAACCGCAGCGTGAGGTGATGAGCCAGGAGCTCCTCGATGATCAGCCGCCTGCGGGCGGGATGATCCGGCGCCTCGAGGGCCCCCAGAGAGATCCCGGACGACGGCCGGTGCAAGGTGGTAACGGATTCGATCAGTCCTGGCAGTTGCCATTGCCGGCGCAGGGACTCGGGCAGCAGCTCCGGCGGCGGTGCCTGGGCGAGCCAGGCCAGGGCCTGGTCGGTGAGACGGCGCAGCGAACTCTGGTTGAGCCCCTGGGTCGTGGGGTAGACCGGCAGCAGTCCATCACCCTGACCGTCGTCGTCGACACCGATCTCCAGCTCCGGGTGAATGATCTGCAGCCCCGCGGGGCCTTCCCGCACCTCGCCGAAACAGCGCACGCGGGTGCCCCGCGCCAGCCGCTTCTGCTGCGATGGGTGGAAGTGGAAAAACACCAGGGTAAGCCCCCCGGTGCCATCGGTCAGCCTACACAGCAGGCGCGAACGCCGCCCCGTGGCAACCTCCGTGAGTTCCACGGTACCGCTGGTCAGCGCCTGCTCCCCCGGGCGGAGTTCACCGATCCGGCGCACACGGGTACGGTCCTCGTAGCGCAGTGGCAGATGCAGCAGCAGGTCCTGCACCGAGTGGATGCCCAGGTTCGTCAGCCGCTCCGCCTGACGGGCGCCCACGCCGCGCAGCGCGGTGACCGGCTGCGCGAGGGCGCTGACATCCCTGTCGGCGGCCATGGCCGTCAGCCCTTGCTGCGCACCAGCACGGCATCCATTTCCACGCCTGCGCCCTTGGGCAGGCTGGCGACGCCAAGGGCAGCGCGGGCCGGATAGGGCTCGTCGAAGTGCTCCTCCATCATCTCGTTGACCAGACCGAAGTTGCCGAGATCCGTGAGATAGATGTTGAGCTTGACGATATCCGCGAGCCCGGCATCGGCGGCTTCACAGACTGCGCGCAGATTATTGAACACCTGCTCGACCTGGGCACGGATGTCGCCGCGCACCAGATCCATGCTCTCGGGCTCCAGCGGAATCTGCCCCGAGAGATAGACCGTGTCACCGACCCGAACGGCCTGGGAATAGGGGCCGATGGCTGAAGGCGCCCGATCCGTGTGGATCACTTCCCGCGTCATGATTTGAGTCCTCTCCTGCGTCGAAATAAAGACGGAGTGGAAAGCCAGGGAGACGCGACTGAATCCCGCGCGCCTCCGCGCTTCCGGTGCCGCACCAACGGCACCCGGCCAAGGTATCAGAAAGCTGCACCCGCTGTGGTGATCACGAACCTGGTGTACACACTAGTCGCCGATCCCGATCAGCACGGGATCGTGATCCGAAGACCGATACGGTGTGCCGTCCACTTGCGGCGAGTCCGCAAGCCGCCCCTGGTAGTCGAACACCGGAGGCTCATCGGCATTGATGTGCCAGACCTCGGTCCCGGCGACCCGCTGCGCCATGGACGGGTTCGCCAAAACGTAGTCCAGCGTCCCGGAGGCGCCGCGAAAGACGTAGCTGTATTGCCGCTCGGCCGGCAGGTCGCGGGCCACCAGATTGCGGAACCCGCTCTGCTCAAACAACTGGATCGGGGCTTCGCCGGCGTAGCTGTTGAAATCCCCCAGCAGCACGATGTCCTCGACACCGTGCTCGGTGGCCGTCTCGCTGACGAATTCCCGCAGCGCCCGCGCCTGCGCGGTACGCCGTTCGTTCCAGCAGCCCTGGCCGCGGTCCACGTCACCACTGTCCGGACAACGGATCTTGCTCTTGAAATGCACCACGGCAGCCAGGAACGGCTCGCCGTCAGGGGGACGGAACACGGCGGCCTGCGGTGGGCGATGATGCACGGGGCGGTCATCACGAAACGGCCCGGCCACCAGTTGCAGCCGCTCGGGGCGGTAGGCAAGGCTGACCTTGATGGCGTCGCCACCGGCCTCACCCGTGGACAGCTCCCGGTACGCTGGACCGGGCACTGCATCACTGGCGCGCTGCACCAGATCGCGCAGCGCCTCGGGGTCATTCTCCACTTCCACCAGCCCGATAAGATCCGCTTGCAGGGCTTCCAGTGCGGCCAGCAGGCGCCGACGCTGGCGCTCCAGTTCAGCCTCACTGGAGGCGCCACGCTGGCCCAGGGTCAGGAAATAGTTTTCCACATTGAAAGCAGCAGCGCGTCGGTCACCGCCCACGTCCGCCGGGCCTTCCGGCCGCGGGTTGTCGGCCCGGAACTCCGGTGTTTCCACGGGGTGCAGACGCCAATCGTCGAAGGCATAGGTAACGATGCCGGTGACGGGCTCGACCCGGTCACCCGCACGGCGGGTTCCGGAATCAGAATCGAGGTAGGGCACAGGGTCCGGGTCGGTTCGGTAGCTGCCGTCGTCCAGCAGGATCACTGGCTCAACGTCATCGCCGCTGCGCGTGCGAAACAGCCGCTCGGGGGCAAGCTTGAGCGTGCCGAAACGGCCGAGCTGGTGGTTGCCGGTGACGACCAGCTTCTCGGGGTAGTGCACCAGCAGACCCTCCATGGCCTCCCGATCCGCCTCGGCCAGGGGCAGTTCCAGGGGGACCGGCTCCACACTCCGTCGCGGTCCGCAACGGTGTACTCCATCCAGGTAGCCGATCTGGGGGCGTCCGTGAAACCGGTCGGTGATACCGGTGACCTGCAGACGCGCACCGGGCCGCACTCGCTCCCGCGCAGCACCGTCGAGCCCCGGGGCGTAGACGAACACGGCTGCCGGGCCGTCGGTGCCACGGGTGCTCTGCAGGAAGAAGCCGTTCAGCGCGTCAACGCCGAGGAACACACCGGTCACGCTGCCTTCCACGGTGACCCGCTCACCCTCCGCAATGGCATCGCTGCCCTGGCCGGCCACGGCGGCCACGGTCTGCGGATCGGGCTGACAGGAATCGGCGGCATCGCCGAAGACGAGGTAGCTGGCAAGCAGTGCGGCCAGGCCGCATGTCCACAGCACGTCCTTGCGCTTGAGCCATTGAGGCACGTTCATCACTCCCTGATTGACCCGGTTATCCCTTGACGCGGGTGATCCGCAGCACGCTGTTGAGTACGCGCAGTCGGCGCATGATCCGCGCCAGGTGCCGTCGTCCCCTGACGGCGATGCTGAAGTTGATGGTGGCAATCATACCCTCACGGTCGTCCACCGAAACGTTGAGGATGTTGCCCTCGCTCTCCGAAATGGTGGCAGCGACTCCTGCGAGCACGCCGCGCTCGTTGACCACGTCGACGCGGACCGGCACCGAGAACTCGCGACTGATCTCCGGCTCCCACTGCACATCCAGCCACTTCTCCGGGTGCTTGCGGTACTCCTGCAGGTTCTTGCAGTCCTGCAGGTGCACCACCATGCCGCGCCCGGAGCTGGCGAAGCCGATGATGGGATCCCCGGGAATGGGGTTACAGCAGCGGGCGAAGGTGACTACCGCCCCCTCGGTGCCGCGGATGGTCAGGCGCTGGCGCCCACCCTCCTCGGACTCCACCAGGTCCTCGGACAGCCCGGCCAGGTGACGCGCCGCCAGCCAGGGCATGCGGCGCCCGAGGCCAATATTCTCCAGCAGTCCGTCCATGGTCTCGAACCCCTGGGCTTCCAGCCCGCGCTGGACCTGCTCCGGCGGCAGGTCTTCCAGCGACAGGGAGAGACTCTCCAGCGCCTGATCCAGCAACCGCCGACCGAGGCTGGCGGCTTCCTCTTCCCGCAGACTCTTCAGCGAATGGCGAATGGCGGAGCGAGCCTTGGCGGTGACCACGAAATCAAGCCATGCGGGATTGGGGCGAGCGCCCGGGGCAGTGATGATGTCGACGGTCTGGCCGGTTTCGAGTTGCGTGCGCAGGGGCACCAGGCGCTTGTCCACCTTGGCTGCGAGGCAGGTGTCGCCGATGTCGGAGTGCACCGCGTAGGCGAAATCCACCAGGGTGGCGCCCCGGGGCATTTCCATGATGTCGCCCTGGGGAGTGAAGACGTAGACCTCGTCGGGGAAGAGATCGATCTTGACGTTCTCGATGAACTCCAGGGGATTGCCGGCATTGCGCTGCATCTCGAGCAGGTCCTTGACCCACTCGCGGGCGCGGCTCTGGGCCGTGTTCTGCGCCGCCTCGCCCACCTTGTACATCCAGTGGGCGGCCACCCCCATCTCCGCCACCCGGTGCATTTCCGTGGTGCGGATCTGCACCTCGATCTGAATGCCCTTCGGCCCCCAGAGCGTGGTGTGCAGTGACTGGTAGCCATTGCTCTTGGGGATGGCGATGTAGTCCTTGAAGCAACCCGGCACCGGCTTGTAGAGGCCGTGCATGATACCGAGCACCCGGTAACAGGCATCCACGGAATCGACAATGACGCGGAAACCGTAGACGTCGAATACCGCATGGAAGCCCTTGCGATCACCGATCTCGCCGCGCATTTTCCGGTAAATTCCGTAGAGGTGCTTCTCCCGCGACTCCAGGGCGGCACTGACGTCCACCTCCTTGAGACGCTCGCCGAAGGCCTCACTGACCTTGGTCACCAACTTCTTCTGATTACGGCGAACCTTGCGCACCTGCGCCTTGATGACCCGGCAGCGCATGGGATGAATGGCGGCGAAGCAGAGGTCCTCCAGTTCGATGCGCATGTTGTTGATGCCCAGCCGGTGGGCGATGGGGGCATAGATATCCAGCGTCTCACGGGCGATGCGGCGGCGTTTGTGGGGCGGCATCACCCAGACGGTGCGCATGTTGTGGAGCCGGTCGGCCAGCTTGATGATGATGACCCGGATATCCCGGGACATGGCCATCATCATTTTGCGGAAGTTGGCGGCCTGGGCCTCGGCCTTGCTCTCGAAGTGGATCTGGGTGAGCTTCGAGACACCATCCACGAGTTCCGCAACTTCCTCGCCGAAATCCTCGTTGATCTTTTCCTTGGCGGTGGGGGTGTCTTCAATGACGTCGTGCAGGATGGCGGCAACAATGCTCTGGTAGTCCAGACGCATTTCGGCGAGGACTTTGGCCACCGCCAGCGGGTGAGTGATGTAGGGCTCGCCGGAGAGTCGCCGCTGCCCTTCGTGGGCCGCGGCGCCGAACTGGTAAGCGCGGTAGATGGTCTGCACCTGCTCCGGCTCAAGGTAGGTCTCGAGCAGGGAACAAAGCTCGCTCGCCCGGCGGGCTGGGTCAGCCCCGGTCTGCTGCTCTGCCGCCGGGAGCGGGTCCGCGTTCGCCAAGGGCTACCTCACGTATCGTCCGGAGTCTCGGGCATGGCCGGCGCGGGGCTTTCGGCAACCGCCTGCTGGTACTCCGCCTGCAGATCCTCTTCGAGGATGGAGGCGCCGACATGGGCACCGGCGATTTCGCGCAACGCGAGCACGGTGGGCTTGTCGTTCTCCAGTGGCACCCGCGGCTCCACGCCATGGGAGATCTGACGGGCGCGCTTGGAGGCGACCAGAACGAGTTCGAAGCGGTTATCGACGTTTTCGAGGCAATCCTCGACGGTAACGCGTGCCATGGGGTGAATGACTCCCTGATTGAAAACACTTTCTGACGCTTCAGTGTAACTGAAACACGGCAACAAGTGGTGCTCTGCACCAGAATTGGACCGAAACATGCACCAGGGCGGGGCAACCGCGGGAGGCGACCACCCGCATGCAGCGGGTCAATCGCCGAGCAGATCCCGGAGCGTGGCTCCCAGACGGTCCCGTTGGGCGGTCATACGCAACCGGCGCGCACGCACCACGGCGACAAGTTCTTCCAGGGCGTGGCCGAAGGCATCGTTGACCACCAGGTAGTCGTATTCACCGTAATGCGACATTTCGCCCTGGGCTTCCTGCAACCGTCGGGCAATGACCTCCTCCGAGTCCTTGCCGCGGGCGCGCAGACGGCGCTCGAGTTCGTCGCGGGACGGCGGCAGAATGAAAACGGACACCGCCCCCGGCAGGGTCTCACGCACCTGCCGGGCGCCCTGCCAGTCGATCTCGAGTATCACGTCGGTCCCCGTCTCCAGCTGCTCCTGCACGCTGCTGAGCGCCGTGCCATACGCGTTACCGAAAACCCGGGCATGCTCCAGGAAGTCGCCGGCATCCACCATGGCCCGGAAGGCGTCCGCGTCGACGAAGTGGTAATCGACGCCATCCGTCTCGCCGTCACGCCGCGGGCGCGTGGTGTGAGACACGGAGATGGCCAGGCCGGGCATGGTATCCACCAGAGCCTTGACCAGGCTGGTCTTGCCGGCACCGGAAGGCGCCGAGATGATATAGAGCGTACCGATCATGAAGGGCCTATTCGACGTTCTGGATCTGTTCGCGCATCTGCTCGATGAGGACCTTCATGTCCACGGAGGCGTTGGTGGTCTCCAGGGCGGCGGACTTGGACCCCAGCGTGTTGGCTTCCCGGTTGAGCTCCTGCATGAGGAAATCCAGCCGTCGGCCGACGGGTTCCGTGCGCCCCAGCACGTCGCGGATCTCCTGCACATGCGCGTCCAGCCGGTCCAACTCCTCGGCGACATCCGTGCGCTGAGCGATGTAGACCAGCTCCTGCTCCAGGCGCCCCGGATCGGCGGGCTGCGCGAGCTCCTCCAGTCGCACTTCCAGACGCTCGCGCCAGCGCCGGGAGAGCTCCGGCAGGCGCTGACGGATATCCGCTGCCAGGTCGGCCAGCTGGCCCGCACGTTCACCGATCATGGAACCCAACCGCTCGCCCTCGCGCTCCCGGGTGGCGACGAACCCTTCCAGGGCCTCGTCGAGCAACGCCAGCGCCGCCTCCTGCACCGGCTCCATGTCCGGCCGGTCCTCCATGAGCACGCCGGGCATGCGCAGGAAATCCGTCGCCGGAATCGAGGCCGCACCGTGGAGACGGACATTGAGCTCCCGCGTGGCCGCAAGCAACTGGTCCACGTAGTCCCAGTCCACGCGCACCTCCCGGGACACCCGCGCACTCTCCAGCCGGAACGTACACTCGATCTTGCCCCGGGACAGCCGCCGGCCGATGCGCTCGCGGATTGCCGGCTCAATGGCGCGGAGATCCTCAGGCAGGCGCGGGTGCACATCCAGGTAACGGTGGTTGACCGAGCGCAGCTCGCAGCTCAGTCGCCCCCAGTCGCCCTGGGTCTCGCGCCGCTCGAACGCCGTCATGCTGCGGGGCATGGATCAACCCTCCCTGTTTCAAGGACCGGTGCAGACCGGATATTGGTAAACACGCTATGTTACCCTCACCAACCCCGATTCAGACACCCCGGAGAGATTTCATGCGCCCCAGCGGTCGCCAACCCGACGAGCTGCGCCCAGTGCGTATCACCCGCCGTTACACCAAGCACGCCGAAGGTTCGGTGCTGGTGGAGTTCGGTGACACCCAGGTGCTGTGCACCGCCTCGGTGGAGGAGAGCGTGCCCGGCTTCTTGCGCGGCAAGGGCCGCGGCTGGGTCACCGCCGAGTACGGCATGCTGCCCCGGTCCACGGGCTCGCGCATGGGCCGCGAGGCCGCCCGGGGCAAGCAGCAGGGCCGCACGGTGGAAATCCAGCGGCTGATCGGCCGCTCCCTGCGTGCGGCCATCGATCTGGAAGCGCTCGGCGAGCGCAGCGTGGTCATCGACTGTGACGTGCTGCAGGCCGACGGCGGCACCCGCACCGCTTCCATCACCGGCGGCTATGTGGCGCTGGCCGACGCCATGCGCTCGCTGGTGGACCGCCGACTGCTTCGCCGCAATCCACTGCACGGCCAGGTGGCCTCGGTGTCGGTGGGCATCTACCGCGGCACGCCGGTTCTGGACCTGGATTACCCGGAGGACAGCGAAGCGGAAACGGACATGAACGTGGTCATGAACGATGCCGGTGCCTTCATCGAGATCCAGGGCACCGCGGAGGGTCACGCCTTCCGCCGCGACGAACTCAACGCCATGACGGAACTGGCGGAGAAAGGCATCGCGGGGCTGGTCACGCACCAGCGCGACGCCCTGGAAGATCAGAAATAAGAGGCCGAGGCACCCGCCACCCGGAGACGCAATGCAGCGCACAGTATTCGCCAGCAACAACGCCGGCAAGGTCGCCGAAGTAGACGCCCTGTTGCGGCCCGGCGGCTATACCGTGATCCCGCAGTCCGAGTACCTGGTACCGGAGGCGGAGGAGACGGGGCTGACCTTCGTCGAGAACGCCATCATCAAGGCCCGGAACGCCTGCGCGCATACGCAGCTGCCTGCCATCGCCGACGATTCCGGCCTGGAGGTCGACGCCCTGGACGGGGACCCGGGCGTCCACTCGGCGCGCTATGCCGGCACCCACGGCGACGACAACGCCAACAACAGCCTGTTGCTGGCCGAACTGGCCGGCGTGCCGGAGGCCGAACGCACGGCACGATTCCGCTGCGTCATGGTCTACATGCGGCATGCGGAGGATCCGGCCCCAGTGATCTGCCAGGGCGTCTGGGAAGGGCGAATCCTTGATGCCCCCCGCGGCGAGGGCGGCTTCGGCTACGACCCGGTGTTCCGGGTGCCGACGGAAGGCTGTTCGGCGGCTGAACTGCCGGCGGACACCAAGAACCGGCTGAGCCATCGGGGGCAGGCATTGCGGGCGCTGCTGGATGCACTGAACGTCTCGTAGTTCCGTAGGGTGGACCTTCAGGTCCACCGTTGCCGGTTTTCGCTGAGCCGCCTCGGCTGGTACGTCTCGGGAAGGTGGACCTGAAGGTCCACCCTACGCGGGCAGTTGCAGCCGCGACCGCCGGTTTGACGGTGTATCAAGAGGCGTCCTTCGGACAGCGTGAACATGCGGCGCCCGGCCGCCGTAAACACCTGCAGAGTAGGCACCATGACGTCGCGCCTCACCACACCACCGCTCGGCCTGTACGTGCACCTGCCCTGGTGCGTGCGCAAGTGCCCGTACTGCGACTTCAACTCCCACACTGCCCCGGAGCAACTTCCCGTCGAGGACTACCTGGCGGCGCTGCGGGCGGACCTTGACGCCGAACTCGAGCGTGCGGCGGGACGCACCATCGAGACGGTGTTCATCGGCGGCGGCACGCCCAGCCTGTTCCCGCCGGCGGCCATCAGCCGCGTCATCGAGTGGCTGCAGCCCCATCTGGCACCGGGGGCCGAAATCACGCTGGAGGCCAACCCGGGCACGCTGGAGCAGGGGCGCTTCGCCGCTTTCCGCAGCGCCGGGGTGAACCGCCTGTCCATCGGCGTGCAGAGCTTCGACATCCACCGGCTTGAGGTTCTGGGCCGCATCCACGGCCCCGACGAGGCGCGTCGGGCCATCGAAGCTGCCCACGCCGCCGGCTTCGAGACCTTCAACGTCGACCTGATGTTCGCTCTGCCGGGACAGGCGCAGGACGCCGCCCTGGCCGATATCGACGAGGCGGTCCGCCTGGGTGCTCCCCACATCTCCCACTACCAGCTCACCATCGAACCCAATACGGTGTTCTACGCACGGCCGCCGGCGCTGCCGGATCCGGACACGGCGTGGGCCATGCAGGAAGCGTGCACCGGACATCTGCGTGAGCAGGGACTGTTGCGCTACGAGATTTCGGCCTGGGGCCGTCCAGGGCATGCCTGCCGCCACAACCTGAACTACTGGCAGTTCGGTGACTACCTGGCCATCGGCGCCGGGGCCCACGGCAAGCTCACCGCCCCGGACGCCGACACCATCCACCGCTACCGCAAGGTCAAGGTTCCGGCGCTGTACATGCCTCGGGCCGATCAGGGGTCGGCCAACGCCGAAGAGTGGACCATCCCCACCGCGGAGCGCCCGCTGGAGTTCCTCATGAACTGCCTGCGCCTGGAACAGGGCTTCACGCCGGCGCTGTTCGAAGCCCGCACCGGTCTGACCTTCGCGGACCTGGAGCCCATGATGGCCGCTGCCACCCGGGACGGACTACTGACTCGCCGGGACGGGGCCATCATGCCCACGACGGCCGGGCACAACCACCTGGACACGCTGCTGCAGCGCTTCCTGCCGGAGACGGAATGATCACCGAGACCACCGTGGAATGCCCGTACTGCGGCGAGCCCTTCATCACCGCCGTGGACTGCTCCGCCGGCAGCCAGCAGTACGTGGAGGACTGCGAGATCTGCTGCCGACCCATCGAGTTCATGGTGGAGGTGGACGGGACCGGCGAACTGGCCGGCATCACCGTCCTCCGCGATGACGACTGACCCCCTCGGGAAACACTGAACATTTCCGGCGACACATGTCGCGGTCGCCGAGATCTGTACTATAACCATGCGGTAGGGGCCGACCTGAATCGCGCGGTGTGTCACCCACCGGCCCCACGAGGGGAAGGGCATTGGCCATGAGCGATTATCATCCCATCGGCTGCGAGACCTACGCCGCACTGGAGATCGCCATCGTGCAGGGCACGCGGCTGCGGGTGGGCTGGCAGAGCCCGGACGGGCGCTGGCATATCGAGCCCCTGCTGCCGGTGGACCTGCGCACCCGCGAGCACGAGGAGTTCCTGATCGCCCAGCGCGCCGTGGGCCGGCCGCTGGAGATCCGCCTCGACCGCATACGGCGGTTCATGCCGTTATAGGGAAAAGGCGAGCTGCCTTACCGCGCGCGGCTCCCGTGGCTCCAGGCCAGACGCCGTGACTCCGAGGAGGCGCACGGCGCGCCGGTGCACGTCGGTCTCGTCCAGCAGGACATCCAGCAGCGGCATCATGCCCGCGGCGTCATGCAATGGGGCCGCGGCGGTCCGGCGACGAGTGATCTGCTCGAAATCCGCGTACTTCACCTTCAACGTCAGCGTCCGCGCCTGCAGCCCCTTCGCCGCCAGGGACTCCGCAACCTTGCCCGCCAGGGGCTCCAGCGCAGCCACCATGTCACCCCGGGCGGCCAGGTCGCGGCGGAAGGTGTTCTCGGCGCCCACGGACTTGCGCTCCCGCGTGGGCTCCACCGGGCGCTCGTCCACGCCCCGGGCAATGCCGTAGTAGAACGGCGCCCGCTTGCCGAAGACCTCCTGGAGATCGTGCAACTCCCAGTGCCGGAGATCGGCGCCGGTATGGATGCCGAGTTCGTGCATGCGCGCCTCGGTGGCCTTGCCGACACCGTGGAACCGGCCCACGGCCAGGGTGGCGACAAAATCCGCACCGTGGCCCGGAGTGATGACCGTCAGGCCGTCCGGCTTGTCCATGTCCGAGGCCTGCTTGGCCAGGAACTTGTTGTAGGAGACGCCGGCGGAGGCGGTGAGACCGGTTTCCTCGCGCACCGCCCGGCGGATGGCCTCCGCAACCCGGGTGGCGGAGCCGCCGAAGTCGGGGGTGTCGGTGACATCCAGATACGCCTCGTCCAGGGACAGCGGTTCGACCAGGCTGGTGTGGCGCAGGAATATGCCCCGGAGCTGCCGGGACACGGCCCTGTAGGTGTCGAACCGGGGCCGGATGAACACGGCGTGAGGGCACTGCCGCAATGCACGGGCCGCCGGCATGGCGGAGTGGATGCCATACTGGCGCGCCTCGTAGCTGGCCGCCGCCACCACACCGCGCCCGTCCGGCGAGCCGCCCACCACCACCGGCTGACCGCGCAGATCCGGGTCGTCCCGCTGTTCCACGGACGCATAGAACGCGTCCATATCCACGTGGATGATCTTGCGCGGCCGCTCGCTCATGGCTGCATTCTATCCTGCGCGGCATGGGTACAGGAGCCACCACCCCGCAGCGGGCGGCGCATGGCAGAATGGGCGCATGAATAGCACCGATCCCGTTGACACTACGCTCGCGCGCATTCGCGCCACCGTCGGCGAGGCGGGCTGGCTGGCCGGTGACGCCCGGGAGCCACTGCTACGGGAATGGCGGGGTTTGTACCGGAGCGTGCCGGTGGCGGTGGTGGCACCGGCGACTACCGCGGAGGTGGCCCGGGTTCTCGCCCTTTGCAGCGAGGCCGGCATCGCGGTGGTGCCCCAGAGTGGCAACACCGGGCTCTGTGGTGGCGCCGCCTGCGACACGTCCGGGACGCAGCTGCTGCTGAGCCTGCGGCGGATGCGGCGCATCCGCGAGATCGACACCGCCAACGAGACCCTGACCGCCGAAGCCGGCTGTATCCTGGCCGACCTGCAGCGTGCGGCCGAGGATGTCGATCGGCTGTTTCCGCTGAGCCTGGCCGCCGAAGGCAGCTGCATGCTCGGCGGCAACCTGGCCACCAACGCCGGGGGCACCAATGTACTGCGCTACGGCAACGCCCGGGACCTGTGCCTTGGTCTGGAAGTGGTCCTGGCGGACGGGCGGATCTGGAACGGGCTCAGCGGATTGCGCAAGGACAACAGCCACTACGACCTCAAGAATCTGTTCATCGGTGCGGAGGGAACCCTGGGGGTCATTACCGCGGCGGTGCTGCGACTGTTCCCGCGCCCTCGGCAGACGCGGACTGCCCTGGTGGCCCTGGAGTCCCCGGCGGCGGCAGTGCAACTGCTGCCGGCGCTGCGGGAGTGCAGCGGCGACACCCTCACCGGCTGCGAACTCATGAGCCGCACCAGCCTGGCCACCGCCATCGACCACATCCAAGGCTGCGCCGACCCCTTCGAGGCGGCCTACCCGTGGTACCTGCTGGTGGAACTCTCCACGCCCCGCCCCGGCGACGAGCTGCGCGAGGGCCTGGAAGCGGCGCTGGGCGATGCGCTGGAGAGCGGCCGGGCGCTGGACGCCGTGGTGGCCGAGTCGGTGCAGCAGGCACGCACCCTATGGCACCTGCGGGAGAGCATCCCCGAGGGCCAGCGCCATGACGGCGCCAGTATCAAGCACGACGTCTCCGTGGCCGTTTCCCGGATCCCGGCATTCCTCGAGGAAGCCACCACCCGCATCGAGGCGGCAATCCCGGGGGTGCGGGTGTGCCCCTTCGGCCACCTGGGCGATGGCAACATCCACTTCAACCTGTCACAGCCGCGGCACGAAGACCCGGGCGCGTTTCTCGCCCGCTGGGCGGAGTGCAACCGCATCGTCCATGATGTGGTTGCCGCCATGGGCGGCTCCATCGCCGCGGAACACGGCGTCGGCCAGCTCAAGGTCGGGGAACTGGAGCGGCTCAAGGACCCGGTGGAGCTGGAACTGATGCGCAGCATCAAGACCGCGCTGGACCCCGGGGGCGTCATGAACCCCGGCAAGATCCTACGCTGAACCCCACCGCGCCCCCCGACGCGTGCTGCGGCGTTCAGAACGGCAGATCGACCTGGATGTTGCCGCCACCGAATGCCGCCCGGTGAAGGCGTGCCGTGGGATTCAGCGTGACGTAGCCGCCGGTGTTGCCGTCCACGGTGATCTGTAGCGGCAGCGTCAGCTTGCCGTAGAGACCATCTTCGTCGTCGTCCTCGCCATCCTCGCGTTCGCGGACATCCGCCTGGTTGATGAATACCCCCGGCGCGAAACGCAGATTATCGCTCAGATGCCAGGTAACGCCTGCATAGACCATCCGCTCGATGCGCTCCTGTCGGTCCAGACGGTCGTCATCGGCAGGGCGGCGATCCCGCTCGGAAAGCCGGAAGTACCGAGCGCCCCCCCAGAGATCCAGGTCGGCGCGGTAGTCGTGACGCAGCTCCGCGGTGATCTGGCCGTGACGACGCCGCAGCCGGCTGTCCTCGAATTCGCCGTCGCGGTCGTCCAGGCGGCGTGTGGTATACAGGCCTTCCGCCTCGAGGCTGCCCTCCAGGCGGTCACTCAGCGACACGTCCACACCCAGGCCGGCGCGGGCCTGATCGTAGCGGTAGGTAAAGTCGCGCTCGTTGTCGCGCAGGCGCAGGTAATCATTGTAATTGGTGAACCCGTAGACCGTGGCGCCCTCGAACCGCCGCGCCCCCTCCAGGTAATAGGTATAGGGCTGGCGTTCGTAGACGGCATTGTCCTGCTTGCCGTCGAAGGCGACATCCGGGGCCACCAGTGCCGCACGGAACCGGTTGCCGGCATTATCTGCCCAGGCAAGTTCGGTCTGGACGTCGATGTTCTCCTTGGCGCCCTCCACATCCCCGTAGAGCGTCGCCAGCCACTGCTCATTGAGGCGGGCCCCGACACCGACGAGATTGCGATCATAGCGGCCATCGAAGTCCTCGTAGCGCCGGTACCGGTAGCGGAAATGCACCGGGCCATCGCTCCCTGCAGTCACCTGAACGTCCTGGCGGGTGTAGAGCTCGTCACTGCGGCTGCTCCCCGCGGTACCGAAGATGCCGTCGCGGGCGGGCCGACCACCTTGCCCGAGGGCCGGCCCAGGCTCGAACGTGAATCGATGGAGAAAGCTCTCGGTGTTGTAGTCGAACTGTCGCCCCTCGATGGCGCCCCGCCGAAAGGGCTCTGCCTCTCGCCAGTCGGCGGCAAGCTCTGCCGCCATCATGAGGGCGCACACACCGCAGACGGCGGCGACCCGCAACCCGTTACACCGCATCAGGCATCTCCCTGTTGGCACCGATGACCGCCGCCATGGTACCGGTGTCGAGGCGAAAAGGAGAACGCGGGCGCGCGGGATACGCCGATCTGGACTAATCTTTCGGGGAGAACCTGGCCACATTGCGGCCCGGGAGGACACCGGCCATGCACACCCGCCGCCCGAGTAGCGCGAACTTCGACCAGTGGCGAGAACTCGCTCGCTCCGACCCCGCGATGTTCGAGAAACGTCGGCAGGAGGCGATAGCGGAGGTCATCCGCACGGCGCCGCCGGGGCGCCGGGAACGGCTCCGGCGTCTGCAGTGGCGGATCGACCGCGAACGGGACCGCTACCCCGACCCCATGGCGGCCTGTGCGCGGCTGTCGCGGATGATGTGGGAGTCTGTCCACGGGCCGGGCGGGTTGGTGGAACACCTCAGGGAACTCGAGGCGTGCTGGCTGGGGCACCCCCGGCAACACATGCCCAAGGCACGCGTTCTGGGGTTCCCGGGGCGCCGGGATCAGAACAATGCGGGACTCTGAGCGAGTGGCCTCCATCCGCACGAGTGGCTGTTGCCATTCGCCCCGGCGAACGGTATGATCCGCGGCCTTATCGAACACTTGTCGGGCCGATCACGATGGCCCGCCCACAGATGCAGGTCTAAGGGTCATGAAGAAGGACATCCATCCGAACTACCGGGAAGTCGTTTTCCAGGACATCGCCTCGGATTTCGCGATCCTCACCCGTTCGACGGTGCGCACCGACGACACCATCACCTGGGAAGACGGCAAGGAGTATCCGCTGGTCAAGGTGGAAGTCTCCAGCAAGAGCCATCCCTTCTATACCGGCAAACAGCGGGTCCTGACCAGTGGCGGGCGTGTTGACCGGTTCAAGCAGAAGTACGGTCGACTCGGCAAGACCAAGCAGTAACTGGCTGCAGCGCCGCTCCACTGGCGCACGGCAACGCAAAGACCCACGCCGCGGCGTGGGTCTTTGCGTTGCAGCAACCGATTTTCTCCGGTGCATGGATAGCAAAACGGAGATGGCCGCATTTTCGAAACAAAGATGCGTAACTTCTAGGATATTCCCCCTATTTTCGGCCTTCTCCTCACCTTCTTCCCCGGTCAGGCCATTGCTGGTAATATCCCTGCGACTCGGTAGACGGAACAGACCACTGTGCCGCTATCGAAACCTGGACGCGCGGGGTTTCGTGACCTGCGGCGCAGGCAAGCGAGTGCATCACGACCGCAGCTGCCGCAGCACTGGACCGTTCCCCAGCAACCGTCACCACAGTGCGGCTCCGTCACCGCCGGTTCAGGCGTGGCTTGAATGGCCCGTAGAGACGAGGAGTACACCGAATGTCCAAGAACACTGTGACGCTCACGGACAACGCTTCCGGCAAGAGCCTGGAACTCCCGGTGCGCGAAGGCACGCACGGTCCGAAAGCCATCGACATCAAATCCCTCTACGGGGAGTTCGGCCAGTTCACCTACGACGCCGGCTTCACCTCCACGGCAAGCTGCCAGAGCGACATCACGTTCATCGACGGTGACGAGGGCACGCTGCTCTATCGCGGCTACCCCATCGAACAACTCGCCGAGCACAGCACCTTCCTGGAAGTGTCCTATCTGCTGCTCTACGGCGAGCTGCCGGACAAGACGCAGCTGGAGAATTTCGTCGACTCGATCACCCGGCACACCATGGTGAACGAGAGCCTGAAGAATTTCTTCAACGGCTTTCACTACAACGCGCATCCCATGGCCATGCTCACGGCGGTGGTGGGTTCACTGTCCGCGTTCTACCACGACAGCATCGACATCAACGATCCGGCCAGCCGCCAGCTGTGCGCGAACCGGATCATCGCCAAGATGCCCACCATCGCCGGAGCGGCGTTCAAGCACTTCGTCGGCGAGCCCTTTGTTTACCCCAAGAATCGCCTGAGCTACAGCGGCAACCTGCTGAACATGCTGTTCTCCCGCCCGTCGGAGGAGTACAAGATCAACCCGGTGGCCGAGAAGGCACTGGACCAGTTACTCATCCTCCATGCCGATCACGAACAGAATGCCAGCACCTCCACGGTGCGGTTGGCGGGCAGCACGGGCACTAACCCGTTCGCGGCCATCTCCGCCGGCTGCGCCGCGCTCTGGGGGCCTGCCCACGGCGGTGCCAACGAGGCGGTGCTGCGCATGCTCGAAGAAATCGGCGACGCACGGAACGTAGAGAAATTCATCGCCAAGGCGAAGGACAAGAACGACCCCTTCCGCCTCATGGGCTTCGGTCACCGCGTTTACAAGAACTACGACCCCAGGGCGACCATCATCCGCAAGACCTGCCACGAGGTGCTGGAAGAGATGGGCATGGCCAACGACCCGCAGCTCGAGCTGGCCGTGCGGCTTGAAGAGATCGCCCTCAGCGACGACTACTTTGTCGAGCGCAAACTCTACCCCAACGTGGACTTCTACTCCGGACTCATCTACCGCGCACTGGGCATCCCCATGTCCTTCTTCACGGTGATGTTCGCACTGGGACGCACCCCGGGCTGGGTGGCTCAGTGGATGGAAATGGTGTCGGATCCGGAGCAGCGCATCGGCCGGCCACGGCAGATCTACACCGGCGCCGCCAAGCGGGACTATGTACCCGTGGACAAGCGCTGACCCACGCATGCCGCATGTGAATTGGCCACGCCGGGGGCGTGGCCAATTCCGGCAAAGCCCTGCGCGCAGCAAGGTTCATAGAGGAAATCCCGGGCAGAGCAACCACCAGCTGAGGCGCTACCGCCCCGCCAGGGGAATGTCCAGGAGATCGTCCTGCCCACCGCTACCGGCGAGGAGCGCTTCCACCGCCTGCAGATTGGCCCGCGACATGGGCTGGCCATCCACCGGACTCAGGGGCGCCTGACGCAGGCCATCCGACGTGAAAACAGTCATGTCCACCATGACGTCGCCCGCCACAAAGCGGTACACCGGCATTGTTGCCCAGGCATCCCGCTTGAACCGTAGCCGCCGCTCCGCCCACTCGAAGGGAATACCGTTATCCATGAGGAAGAGATCAAGCTCCTCGGGGGTATCGGCGAACAGATGCAGGCTGACGTCGGACCAGTCGCCCGCGGTACCATCCAGGACCGCTCCGACCAGCCGCGGGCGAAACCGCCCGAAGAACCGCATGGCCTCGCAGGCCGCCTCACGCAGCTCCCGCAGGCGCTGGGCCTGCCCCTCGCCCTGGAACAGCCGCTGATACTCGGCCACGGCCTCCTGGATTTCCCGGTTCCGCGGCATGTTCTGGGTGTCCGGAGCCGCGAGCCGGACCGCGGCCTTGCGCTTCGCCTGGTAGTAGTCGCGCACCCCCTCGTCCACCATGATCCTGGCAGCCTCCTGGGTGAGGCGTTGACGCATGCGCTGATCGCGGGTGGTTGCCTGTTTGGCCATCGGATCACCTCATTGTCGCCGGGCTCTGCGAGCACGGAGCCCCACTCAGAACAACGGCGCGTCACCCTGATCCCGCTCCCGGTCACCGCCGTTACGCCGCGCATCCGGATCACGCTCCGGCACCTGATCCGAACGGAAGGTCTCGAAGATCGCGTCAGGATTGTCGGAATCCGTCACCAGGCCGGATTCGGGATCGATGCGCACGGTGACCAGACCACCGGGGCGCCGCGGCTGGGCTTCCGGCACCTCGCCAAGCGCGCGCTCCATGAAATCCGTCCAGATCGGCAATGCCGCCCGCGCGCCGGTCTCGCCGGGCCCCATCGTGCGCGCCTGATCGAACCCGATCCATGCCGTTGTGACCAGGTGGGGGTTGTAACCGGCAAACCAGGCGTCGTAGAGATCGTTGGTGCTGCCCGTCTTGCCGGCCAGATCGTCACGGCCGAGACGGCGGGCCGCCCGCCCGGTGCCACGACTGATCACATCCTGCAGCATGCTGGTCATCAGGTACGCGTTCTGCTCGGAAATCACCCGCTCGGCCGGTCGATAGGTCGGCGTCAAGCGGATGTCCTCGTTCGCCTCGGCGGCAGAGTCTTCGCCCACGCCCAGACGCACCCCCTGGTGGATATCGAGATTGCTGCACCGTTCGCAGGCCAGCGTCGGCTCGGCGGCCTGGATCACGTTGCCGTCGCCATCCTCGACCCGGGAGATGAAATAGGGTTCCACCCGATACCCGCCGTTGGCGAACACGGCATAGCCTGCAGTCAGCTCCAACGGCGTAACGCCAGCGCTGCCCAGGGCCAGGGAGAGGTTGTCCGGCATACGCTCGGCGGGGAATCCGAAGCGACTCAAGTGATCGATGGTCGACCCCGTCCCCACATCCCGGAGCACACGGATGGAAACGAGATTCCTCGATTGCGCCAACGCCTCGCGCATCCGGGTCGGTCCGTAGAAGCGGCCCGTGTAGTTCTCGGGGCGCCAGGTGCTCTCCAGGGCATCGTCACGGAAGACCACCGGGGCATCGTTGATGATGCTGGCCGGCGTGTAGCCGTTCTCCAGTGCCGCGGAATAGATGAACGGCTTGAACGCCGAACCCGGCTGACGCACAGCCTGCACGCTACGATTGAACTGACTCTTGCGGAAGTCGAAACCACCGCTCAGGGCCAGCACCGCGCCACTGCGTGGCGACAGGCTGACGACACTGCCCTCCACGTCCGGGACCTGGGACAGTCGCACGTCGTCGCCAACGCGTTGCACGCGCACGACGTCGCCGGGATTCACCACGTCGCTGACCGCCTCGGGCGGATCGCCGACCACGGCCTGGGTCACCCTCGGCCGCGCCCACTCCATCGCCTCCAAGGCCAACTCCACGCGCTCACCGTCGCCCAGATACACCGTCGCCGTGTCGCCAACCTCCACCACCAGACCAGGGCGCAAACCACCCAGGGTCCTTAGACCATCGAGGACACGATCCCAGGCGTCAGCGTCGGCGTGCTCATCCAGATCCACACGCCCCTCCGGCCCGCGATAGCCATGGCGCCGATCATACGCCATGAGGTTATCCCGCAGGGCCCGGTCGGCGTACTCCTGCAACGCGGGGTCCAGCGTAGTGTGTACCCTGTAGCCGCCGGTGTAGGCACGATCACCGACCATGTCCACGATATGGTCCCGCGCCATCTCGGCGATGAACGGAGCCGATACAGTGGGGCGCGCCCGGCGCACATGGGCAGTCACCGGCTGGGTGCTGGCCTCGGCCAGCTCCTCGTCGGAGATGAACCCCGACTCGTGCATGCGGCGTAGAACGTACGCACGGCGTTGCAACGCACGCTCAGGGTTGGCCACCGGATTCCACGCCGACGGCGCCTTGGGCAGTCCCGCAATCATCGCTGTCTGGGCCAGGGTCAGCTCCTCCGGATCCACACCATAGTAAATCTGCGATGCCGCCCCGACGCCGTAGGCGCGCTGCCCCAGGTAAATCTTGTTGAGGTACAGTTCGAGGATCTGTTCCTTGTCGAGTTCACGCTCGATCTTGAACGCCAGGAGAATTTCGTTCAGTTTACGCAGGTAGGTCTGCTCGCGACTGAGAAAGAAGTTCCGGGCCACCTGCATGGTGATGGTGCTGCCACCGGGACCAATCTCGCGATGCCGGGCCAGATGCAATACGGCGCGGGCAAGCCCCTGGTAGTCGACTCCGGGGTGATCGAAGTAGCGCTGGTCTTCGGCGGCGATGAAGGCCTGACGCATACGCTCGGGGATGGCATCATGACGGATCGGCTCGCGCCGGTTCTCACCGAACTCGGCGATCATCTGGCCGTCATTGGCATAAACGCGGAGCGGTTCCTGGTAACGCACGTCCCGGAGCGTCTCGACGTCCGGCAGCTGCGGCGCCAGGTAAAGGTACACACCGGCGGCCCCGACGGCTGCCAAGAGAGCGAGGGAAAGCACGGTCGCCAGACCGTACACAAGGATGCGGGAGAATCGGCGCATGGGTTCCAATAGTGTCTACGTTGTCTCGGTTTCGCAGAGTATAAAGCGTTATAACCGCAGGGACGAGCACTGGATCAAAGGCCTCGATTTTCATTTCCCGCCTTTTGATCTATAGTTAGGATGAACTCTGAATGTTCCAGGGCACATCCTTACCCTAAAGCCATATAACGACAAGGGATTTTCCGTGGGACTCTTTCGCAAGAAAAGCCCACCACTGCTGGGCATCGACATCAGCTCCACCGCCATCAAGCTGCTGGAGCTCAAGGGCCAGGACGGCAAGTATCGCGTTGAAAGCTACGCGGTGGAGCCGCTCCCCGCCAATGCCGTGGTGGAAAAAAGCATCTCTGATATCGATGCCGTTTCCGAGGCCATCAAGGCCGCAGTGAAGCGGTCTCGCACCAAGCTCCGCTCTGCCGCTCTGGCCGTGCCGGGCTCCGCCGCCATCAGCAAGACCATCGCCATGCCGGCGGACCTGGGCGAACAGGAGCTGGAGGCTCAGATCGAGCTGCAGGCCGATCAGTACGTTCCCTACCCGCTGGACGAGGTTAACCTCGATTTTCAGGTGATGGGGGCGTCGGAAGGCGAAAACAATGTCGACGTGCTGCTCGTGGCGTCCCGGTCCGACAATGTCGAGAGTCGGGTGGACGCCTGCGAAGCGGCCGGCATCACGCCTCGGGTCATGGACGTCGAGAGCTATGCGACGGAGACGGCGTTCTCGCTGCTGGCATCGGACCTGGGCGGACAGGGCCGGGACCAGGCCGTCGCCGTGGTGGACGTGGGCGCCACCATGACCACCCTGACCGTTCTGGAAGACCGGCAGATCATTTACACCCGCGAGCAGGTGTTCGGCGGCCGCCAGCTCACCGAGGAGATTCAGCGGCGTTACGGCCTCTCCTTCGAGGAAGCCGGCCGCGCCAAGCGTCAGGGCGGGCTGCCGGACAGCTACGAGGAAGAAGTGCTGGAACCGTTCAAGCACGCCATGGCGCAGCAGGTGGTGCGCTCACTGCAGTTCTTCTACGGCGCCAGCCAGCACAATACCGTGGACGCCCTGTTGCTCGCTGGAGGCTGCGCCGTTATCCCGGGTGTGGCTCAACTGATCGAAGAAGAAACGGGGGTGCCGACACAGGTCGCCAACCCGTTCGCCAACATGGCCGTTTCATCCCGCATCAAGCCGGAACGCCTCAGCGAGGACGCCCCGGCCCTGATTATCGCCTGCGGCCTGGCCATGAGGAGTTTCGACGCATGACCCGGATCAACCTGCTCCCCTGGCGCGAAGAGCTCAAGAAGCAGCGCCAGGTGGAATTCTTCGTCATCCTCGGTCTCACGGCGGTGCTTGGCGTCGCCATCTGGTACGCCGGGCACTGGCACCTGTCCGGGCTCGTGGACTATCACGAGCACCGCAACCAGATGCTCGAGGATGAAATTGCGGAGCTCGACCGGCAGATCGAAGAGATCGAGGAACTCGAGACGCTGCGGGACCAGCTTCTGGCGCGCATGAATGTCATTGAGGAACTTCAGGCAGGTCGGCCGCAGATCGTTCACTTGTTCGAGGAAGTTGCCACGACACTGCCGGAGGGCGTTTTCCTGGAGCGCCTGGAGCAAAGCTCCGACAGCCTGACCATCGAGGGAGTTGCCGAGTCCAACGCCCGGGTTTCGGATTACATGGAACGCCTGGACGGCTCCCCCTGGCTTGCCGATCCCGACCTGCAGGTGATCGAGGTACGCGACCGCGACGGCAGCCGGGTCAGCGACTTCTCCCTGCGCGTCCAGCAATCCGAACCGGACGAGGACGAACTCAACGGGGAGGCCGACCAATGAAGCTCTCCGAAATCAACCTGAACGAACTCGACTTCAACGAAATCGGGATCTGGCCCTGGCCGGCAAAGGCGATCGTCCTGGTCATCGTCCTGGCCGCGGTGGTCGCGGCCGGTTGGTATTTCGACTGGCAGGACCAGCAGCAGCGCCTGGAGCAGGTCCAGGGCGAGGAGGACCAGCTGCGCTCCCAGTTCGAGATCCGGCAGCGCCGCGCCGCGGCCCTGGACGATTACAAGGCGCAACTGGAAGAGATGGAGGACTCCTTCGGCGCCATGCTTCGTCAGCTGCCCAGCCGGGTGGAAGTTGCCGGCCTGCTGGTGGACATTTCCCAGACCGGACTGGCCTCGGGCCTGGAATTCGAACTGTTTCGGCCGCAGAGCACCCAGGAGCGGGAGTTTTACGCAGAAATGCCCATCGACATCGAGGTCCGCGGCCGTTACCACGAGTTCGGGCGCTTCGTCAGTGGCGTGGCCAACCTTCCGCGTATTGTCACACTGCACGATGTCACCATCACTGACGGCGGCGGCGACGACGGCGAACTGACCATGCAGGCCACTGCGCGCACGTACTGGTACCTGGAGGAGGGCGAATGATGGAACAGCGCACCTCCCGCCCCGTGAACACCTCCGGCCTGGTCCTGATCCTGCTGGCAGCAGGCAGCATGCTGCTGGCTGGCTGCACCCGGGACACGGACGACCTGGAGGAAGAAATCGAGAGAATCCATGCGCGCCCGGCCCAGCCACTGGACCCGGTTCCCGAACCGGAGCCGGCGCGCAGTCACCGATATCCCGACTTCGACATCCGCGACCCATTCGCGCAGCTCAGCTTCGCCGAGCCGGAGGACGAAACCGAGGATGTCGCGGACGGACCGAGCCCGGATCGTGACCGAGCCCGGGAACCGCTGGAGCGGTTCGAGCTGGACTCCATGCGCATGACAGGGATCCTCGAGCAGGATGGTCAGCGCTGGGCGCTGATCCGGGACCCGGGCGGCACGATCCATCGAGTCCAGGAAGGCAACTACCTGGGCCAGAACCACGGCGAGATTCAGCAGATCTCCGAGCAGCGCGTTGAGGTCCTGGAGCTGGTTCCTGCCCAGGAAGGCGGCTGGCGCGAGCGCGAAGCCTCGCTGACGACACGAGAATAAGGCAGAGGGAGTCGACCACCATGACGAGGTTTGCAACGGGCACGGCGTGGACGAATGCCACCACCAGGGGAAGCGGCGGTGCGGGCGGGCGCCTCGGCGGCCGCCTCATGGCCCTGGCAGCCGGGCTGCTCCTGGCGGGCGAGGCGCTGGCGGAGAATGCCCTGCGTGATATCAGCTACTCCACGCTGCCGGGCAACCGCATCCAGGTCTCCATGGAGCTGGAGAACGCGCCGGCAGACACCAGCAGTTTCACCATCGACGACCCCGCACGGATCACCTTCGATTTCCCCGGGACACGCAACCGCCTCGACGAACGCAGCATGCGTATCGGGGTCGGTAATGTCGAAGGAGTGTCCACGGCCGAGGCCGACGGGCGCACCCGGGTGGTGCTGAATCTCGCCGAGATGACCGAGTACGACTACGAAGTCGACGGCAACACGTTCCATGTTTTCCTTGGTGGTCGCCCCGACAGTGTTGCCCGCACCGAACGCCGGGACACGGCCCCGCGGGACGCCGAAATGATCGGCGCCGACGAGGAACAGGAAGCACCCAGGGGCAGTGCCCTGGAAGACATCGACTTCCAGCGCGGGCCGGACGGCACCGGGCGAGTCGTCATCGACATGAGCGACGCCCGCGTGCCCGTGGACCTGCGCCGCAGCCGTGGCCGCATCGAGGCGCGCTTCCGCGACACCGAAGTCCCGGAACAGCTGCAGCGGCGGCTCAATGTGGTGGACTTCGCGACACCAGTGGAGACCATCGAGACGCGCCAGGAGGGCGGCGACACGGTGATGCGCATCCAGCCCATCGAGGGCGAGGACTATGACTACATGGGGTACCAGGCCGGCAACCAGTTCACCGTGGAGTTCCGCCCGCTGACCGAAGAAGAACGCGAAGCCGAAGAGCCCGAGTACACCGGCGATCGGCTGTCCCTGAACTTCCAGGACATTGAAGTCCGGTCGGTGCTGCAGCTTATCGCCGATTTCACGGGTATGAATGTCGTAGTCAGCGACTCGGTGACCGGCAACATCACCCTGCGGCTGCAGAACGTGCCCTGGGACCAGGCGCTGGACATCATCCTGCAGACCCAGGGCCTGGACAAGCGCGTCTCCGGCAATGTCATGCTGGTGGGGCCGGCGGAGGAAATCGCGGCCCGGGAGCGTCAGCAGATGGAAGCCGAGCGGGAGCGGGAGGAAATGGCACCGCTGCGTTCGGAGTTCTTTGAGATCAACTATGCCACCGCCAATGACCTGGCCAATCTGATCCGCTCGGAGGAGACGTCCCTGCTCTCCAGCCGCGGCCAGGTGACCATCGACGAGCGCACCAACACCCTGATCATCCGGGACACCGACGAGAACCTCTCCAGCATCCGCTCGCTGGTGAACCGTCTGGATGTGCCGGTACGCCAGGTGCTCATCGAATCCCGCATTGTCATCGCCAACGATGACTTCAGTCGTGACCTGGGCGTGCGGTTCGGAGCAAGTGCAGCGGGCACATCGGGTAACGACGGCTACCAGGTCGGGGGCACCCAATCCGGCGGTATCGCTGAAGGGACGACCGGGTTCGAGACCTCTCCTGCTGCCGGCGCCTCGACCCTTGGTGCCGCCGAGGGCATGCTTGTGGATCTGCCGGTGGACAGCGCGGCAGGTTCCGTCGGCCTGGCCGTGGGCCGCATCGGCGACCGCCTGCTGCAACTGGAACTCTCCGCCATGGAGACGGAAGGCCGCGGTGAAGTGGTCTCCAGCCCGCGGGTGATCACGTCGAACCAGAAGACGGCGAGCATCCGCCAGGGCGTGGAGATTCCCTACCAGGAAGCCACGGCCAGCGGCGCCACCAACGTCTCCTTCCAGGAAGCCCTGCTAGCGCTAGACGTGACCCCGCAGATCACCCCGGATGACCGCATCATCATGGACCTGGAGGTGAGCCAGGACACTGTCGGCGAAGTCTTCGCCGGGGTACCGAGCATCGACACTCAATCCGTCACCACCCAGGTGCTGGTGGACAACGGCGAGACGGTGGTCCTCGGCGGCATCTACGAGCGGGAGCGGCGCGAACAGGAGTCCAGGGTTCCGTTCTTCGGCTCCCTGCCCGCCGTGGGCTGGCTGTTCCGTAACCGCTCGGCGGTGGACGAGAACAGCGAACTGCTGATCTTTGTCACACCGCGGATCCTGCAGGAAAGCCTCAGCGGCGACAGCGTGCCGCGCTGATCGGCGACCAGGCGCAGCGGCCCCCGGATGCTCACGCCCGGGGGCTGCGCTGCTTCGGGAACCGTGGCTCTTCAACATCCTCTGCACAAGCGGTAGGCTTCCCTCTCTCCCCTGGTCGTCCGGATCGAAGTGGCATGGACCCATCCCGACACATCGTACTCATCGGCCCCATGGGCGCCGGCAAGTCCACCATCGGCAAGCGGCTCGCCCGCGACCTTGGACGTCCGTTCATCGACAGTGACCAGGTCATCCGCGAGCGCACCGGCGTGGAGATCGCGCGGATCTTCGACGTCGAGGGAGAAGCCGGCTTCCGGCAACGCGAAAAGGACGCCATTGCTGATCTCCTGAATGAGCCCGCCTGTGTTCTCGCCACCGGTGGCGGCGCGGTGCTGGACGCGGACACCCGCGCCCGCCTGCGAGATCAGGGCATGGTGGTGTACCTGGACACGTCGGTGGCGGAGCAGCTGCGTCGTACCGGCAAGGACAAGCGGCGACCGCTGCTGCAAACAGAGAACCCGCAGGAACGCCTGGAAGCGCTGATGGCGGAACGCCAACCACTGTACGAGGCAACGGCGCACATCACCGTCAGCACCGATCGGGGCTCCATCGGCCAGATGGTTCAACGGATCATGGCTGCCCTCGAGGAACACCCGGCATGAGCACCTCAGGCACCACGACACCGGCTCACCGGCTCACCGTGGCGCTGGGCGATCGCAGCTACCCCATCGTCATCGGCCCGGGACAGCTCGGCAACGGTGACGAACTGACCAGCTGGCTGCCCGGGCGTCAGGCGCTGGTGGTAAGCAACGAAACCGTGGCGCCCCTGTATCTGGATACCCTCCTGCGCAGCCTGGACGGCAAACACACGCAGACCCTGACACTCCCCGACGGCGAAGCCCACAAGACCGTGGCCAGCTGCGAAAAGGTCTGGGACAGCCTGCTGGAGCACCGCTTCGAGCGCAGCTGCACCGTCATTGCCCTGGGCGGCGGCGTGATCGGCGATCTCGCCGGATTCGCAGCAGCGGCGTACCAGCGCGGCGTCGCCTTCGTGCAGATCCCGACCACCCTCCTGGCACAGGTGGACTCCTCCGTGGGTGGCAAGACCGGGGTCAATCACCCGCTGGGCAAGAACATGATCGGGGCCTTCCATCAGCCCCTGGGGGTTATTGCCGACACCGGTGTGCTGGCCACCCTGCCCGAGAGAGAGATTTCCGCCGGCCTGGCCGAGGTGATCAAGTACGGACTGATCCGCGACGCGGAATTCTTCGCCTGGCTGGAAGCCAACATCGGCGCCCTGCTGGCCCGGGACGAACAGGCACTGGCCTACGCCATCGAACGCTCCTGTGCCAACAAGGCCGCCGTGGTGGCGGCAGATGAGCGCGAACAGGGCGTTCGCGCAACCCTGAACCTGGGCCATACCTTCGGCCACGCCATTGAGACGGCAACCGGGTACAGCAGCTGGCTGCATGGCGAAGCCGTGGGCGCCGGCATCGCCATGGCCGCCCACCTGGCGCGGGCGATGGACTGGCTGAGCGCCGAAGAGCAGATGCGCATCCTGGACCTGCTCCGGCGCGCCAAGCTCCCTGTCGCCCCACCCTCCGGGATCCCCAGCCAGCGGTTCCTGGAACTGATGGCAGTGGACAAAAAGGCGCAGGGCGGACGGATCCGCCTTGTCCTGCAGCGGCGTATCGGGCATGCCACTGTCACCGACGAGGTGCCGGACGCAACGCTGCGGGCGACCCTGGACCACTTCACCGGGGGCCTGTGAACCGTGGCGACATCCGAGGCTCGACCGCTCGCCGCATACGCCGCCAACCCGGCCATGAGCCGCGGCCGGGCCCGGCCCGAGGAAGAAGCAACGTTCCGCAACCCCTTCCAGCGGGATCGGGACAGGATCATTCACGCCTCGGCGTTCCGGCGGCTGGAGTACAAAACCCAGGTCTTCATCAACCACGAGGGCGACCTGTTCCGCACGCGGCTGACGCACACCCTGGAGGTCTGCCAGATCGCCCGCACCATCGCCCGGGCGCTGGATCTCAACGAGGACCTCACCGAGGCCATTACCCTCGCCCACGACCTGGGGCACACGCCCTTTGGTCACGCCGGCCAGGATGCCCTGAACGCCTGCATGGCCGGCCACGGCGGCTTCGAACACAACCTGCAGTCCCTGCGGGTGGTGGATGTGCTGGAACAGCGCTATGCGCGCTTCGATGGCCTCAACCTCACCTACGAGACCCGGGAGGGGATTCTCAAGCACTGCTCCAGGGCCAACGCCCGCACCCTCGACACCCTGGGCGAGCGTTTCCTCAACCGCACGCAACCGGGCCTGGAAGCCCAGCTCGCCAACCTGGCCGATGAAGTGGCCTATAACAGCCACGATGTGGATGATGGCCTACGGGCGGGCCTGCTCGAGCTGGAAGATCTTGAACGCCTCGGCCTCCTCGGCCGTCTGCTGGCGGAGGTCCGCGCGAACCACCCGGACATCGATCGCCGGCGCCTGATCTACGAGACCGTACGCAACATGATTGCCACCCAGGTCGGCGACATCATCAACACCACCAGCGACAACCTGCGGCGGGAGGACCCGGCCAGCATCGACGACGTCCGCGCACAAACGGAACCGATGCTTCGGTTCAGTGACGGCATGCAGAAGGATCATCTGGAGTTGAAACGCTTCCTGTTCGGCGCCCTCTACCGTCATCACCGCGTCTACCGCATGGCCGAGAAGGCGAAGCGAACCATCACGCGGCTGTTCGGGGCGTTTACCAATGACCCGGCGCTGATGCCGCCGCAACATTGCGAGCACAGCCGCGCGCTGGAAGCGACCGACGGCGATGCGGGCCGCGCCCGTGCCGTTGCGGATTACATTGCCGGGATGACGGATCGGTATGCCATCGAAGAACACGAGCGCCTGTTCAACCCTCGAACTCTGACTTGAGTCCATCGGTGGACACGACGACAAGAGAGATTGCGCTTGCGAGGAATCCCGGACGTGACAGAGATCACGAAAACCGAAGAATAACCCGGGCTTCGGCCAGCAGTTGCATTGATCCAGAACACGAAAACAATATACTGGAGCGTATTGTTGACTCGACGTTTCAACATCGCAATAAAACGTTAATGCAGAACAATCGAAGTTCACGGACGACGGGCGGTTTTCAAGGAAAACCGCCCATTCACGCCGCCCTCGCCTCGGGTGGCACACGGGGGAACCACACCATGAACAAGCAAGTCCCACTAACCGGCCTGATTCGAATAGCGGCAGCGGGCGCCTTTGCCCTAGTGATTGCCGGGTGCAATACAGAAGGCCAGGATCCTCTTCAACCGCAGCTCGAGATGTCCATTTCGGCATCGCAGGTCGACAGTGACACCCCGTATATCCCCATCTTCACCGGGGATGATGAAGTCCTTTGCTCGGCGGCAAGCGACGACGTTCGCCATATCCAGGTTCGCATCTCGCGCAGCGACGGCAGTGGCGCCGGCGACTTGGGCGGCACGGAGGTTCAGGGAGCCATCGAATGGCTGGACGAAGGCCGTGCCATCCTGAGCCGCTTCCCTGATCCGGACGAGAACGGCGGCGGCGAAGACGACAACGGTGACGACGCCTGTGGGAGCTACGTTGCGGTCCCCGTGGAGCTGACCGCCGACACTGCCACGTTCATCATCGCGGGAACCGTCTCCGGCACCGTGCGCTTCCGGGCTTCCATGGCCGCCGACGGAGTTTCGCTGTCCGAAACCAGAACGTTCGACGTGGGCAATCCGACCACGCTTTCCGGCGACCCCGCGGGCACCAGCATCCTCGTTCAAGGCCCGACGCCGCGACGAATCCCGTCGAACAGCCCGCAACAGTTCTCGGTCACGGTTCTGAACGAAGACGGCAAACCGGTAGCCGATAGTAAAGACAGTTACGTCACGATAGCGCCGGATTCCGAATCGGCAAGCTCGGTCCAGCTCGGTGGCAACAAGGAGGCCGTCAACCAGGACGAGCTCGAACTCCCCACCAGTGATGGTATGGCCAATTTTTACGTCACGGGGTTGGACGGCATCGACACCACGAATCTTGACATTCAGGCGTTCCATTCCTCTGGCGAAGCCATGACGGATGTCCAGATTGCCGTCGGTCAGCCTGATGAAGGCCCCCAGATCACGACCAGTAACGCCGCGTTCGACGCCATCGCTCCCGGCGCCACCGTTCCCCCGGATTGGGCTTTCGAGGCGATTTCAGATTCCGGACCGTACACATGGTCGCTTGAAGGCGGCATGCTTCCCGACGGAATGGCTCTGGATGACGCCGGCATTCTGAAGGGAACTGTTAGCGAGGACGTGGAAACGGGCCGCTACGTCTTCCGGGTGCATGTGGAAGACAACCAGGGCCGATCAGACTCCCAGGAATTCTCGATCGATGTTGAGGACGACTGAGCAGCCACACCCGCTTTTCTGACTCCTCTCCGCCAGCCGGGCAAACGCCCACCGTCTGCCTGGCTGGCTTCCTTTTCCACCGAGGCGGTGCTTACACCCCCTTCATTTGTCGACCTGCACCCCAAGGCGCTATACTAGTTGGCCCTTTGCCCCACGGATGGAGGCGGTTGCGTGCCGGTGTGGATGGCGCGCGACGATTTGCCCGCCCTCGGCTGGTGCGGGCGGCGCTCCTCCCCGGACGACATTAACCATCACGCAGAGGCATTCCCCTTGAGATACGAGAACGCTGACAGGCCGACGCTGTATCGGCCGAGCTTCGAGAAGGACAACTGCGGGTTCGGATTGATCGCGCACATGGACGGGCAGCCCAGCCACTGGGTGCTCTCCACCGCCATCAGCGCCCTGGCGCGGCTGACCCACCGCGGCGCCGTCGCCGCCGACGGCAAGACCGGTGACGGCTGCGGGCTGCTGATCAAGAAGCCCGACGGCTTCCTGCGCGCCGTTGCCGCCGAACAGGGCTGGCAGCTGGCAGAGCAGTACGCGGTGGGCACCGTGTTCCTCAGCACTGACGACGCCAGCGCGAAACACGCCCGGGATACGCTGACCCGCGCACTCACCGACGAAGGCCTGGAGGTTCCGGGCTGGCGCGATGTTCCCACGGACCCCTCCGCCTGTGGCGAGGAGGCGCTGAAGACCCTGCCGCGGATCGAGCAGGTGTTCGTCAACTGCCCGGAAGGCATGGATGACGCCAACTTCGGCCGCCACCTCTACACCGCCCGCCGCGTCGCCGAGAAGGCCATCGAGCCGGACGACGACCTGTTCTACATCCCGAGCCTCTCCAGCCAGGTGCTCTCCTACAAGGGCCTGGTCATGCCGGAATACCTGCCGGTGTTCTACCAGGATCTCAACGACCCGCGCATGGAAACCGCCATCTGCGTCTTCCACCAGCGCTTCTCTACCAACACCTGGCCCCAGTGGCGCCTGGCACAGCCGTTCCGGTTCCTCGCCCACAACGGCGAGATCAATACCGTGCAGGGCAACCGCAACTGGGCCAACGCCCGGGCGGCGAAGTTCGACACGCCGCTGATCCCGGACATGGACAAGGTCGCCCCGCTGGTGAGCAACGAGGGCTCGGACTCCAACAGCCTGGACAACATGCTCGACGCCATGCTCGCTGGCGGCATGGACATTTTCCGCGCCATGCGCATCATGATTCCGCCGGCCTGGCAGAACGTGGACAGCATGGACACGGACCTGCGGGCGTTCTACGAATACCACTCCATGCACATCGAGCCGTGGGACGGCCCGGCGGGCATCGTGCTCACCGAAGGGCGCCACGCTGCCTGCGTGCTGGATCGTAACGGCCTGCGGCCGGCGCGGTACGTCATCACCAAGGACCGCCACATCACCCTCGCCTCGGAGATCGGCGTGTATGACTACGCCGCCGAGGACGTGGAGGCCAAGGGTCGCCTCAAGCCCGGCGAGATGCTGGCCGTGGACACCGAGACCGGCGAACTGCTGCTGCCCCGGACCATCGATGACCGGCTGAAGCAGCGCCAGCCCTACAAGCGCTGGCTCCACAACCACCTGCAGCGCCTGGAGTCCACCCTCGAGGAGACGGAGCTGGAGGACAGCGGCAGCCCCATCAGCGAGGACGAGCTGCCGGTGTTCAAGAAGCTCTACAACCTCACGCTGGAAGAGAACGACCAGATCGTGCGGGTGCTGGCCGAGGGCGGCCAGGAGGCCGTGGGCTCCATGGGCGACGACACGCCGCTGCCGGTGCTCTCGCGCAACGAGCGCGCCCTGTACGACTACTTCCGCCAGCAGTTCGCCCAGGTCACCAACCCGGCCATCGACCCGCTGCGCGAGCAGATCGTCATGTCCCTGGAGACCTGTCTGGGGCGCGAGCTGAACATCTTCAATGAGACGGAGGAACACGCCCGGCGCCTGGTGGTGGAATCACCGGTGCTGTCGCGCACCAAGTTCCTGTCGCTGCTCAACCAGGACGACCCGGCGTACGCCAACCACGTTATTGACCTCCAGTACGACGCCGACGAGGGGCTGAAAGCCGCCATCGCCCGCATCGCCGACGAGGCCGAGCAGGCAGTGCGGGATGACAAGGTCATCATCGTCCTCAGCGACCGCTATGTGGAAAAGGGCAAGCTGCCGGTCCACGCACTGCTGGCCACCGGTGCCGTCCATCATCGGCTGGTGGCCCGCGGCCTGCGCTGCGACGCCAACATCGTGGTGGAGACGGCCACCGCGCGGGATCCCCACCACTTCGCCGTGCTCATCGGCTACGGCGCCACGGCGGTCTACCCCTACCTGGCCTATGCCTCCATCCGCGACATGCGGCGCAGCGGCCAGATCAAGGCGACCCCGGTGGATCAGCTGCGACGCAACTACCGCAAGGGCATCAACAAGGGCCTGTTCAAGATCCTCTCGAAGATGGGCATCTCCACCATCGCCAGCTACCGGGGTGCCCAGCTGTTCGAGGTGGTGGGTCTGGCCGACGAGGTGGTGGAGCAGTGCTTCACCGGCAGCGTCAGCCGTATCCAGGGCAGCCGCTTCCGGGATCTGGAGAGCGACCAGAAGGTGTTGGCCCGGGAAGCGTTCACACCGCGCATCCCGGTGCGCAAGGGCGGGCTGCTCAAGTACGTGCAGAACGGCGAGTACCACGCCTTCAATCCGGACGTGGTGCAGCTGCTGCAGGAGGCCGTGGAAACCGGTGACCGGGGCGTATGGAACGAGTTCGCCGAGTTGGTGAACAAGCGCCAGCCCATGGTCTTCCGCGACCTGCTCAGGCTCAAGGATGGCGAGACTGCGCTGGATATCGACGAGGTCGAGCCCATCGAGGACATCCTGCCGCGCTTCGACTCCGCCGGCATGTCCCTGGGCGCGCTCTCCCCCGAGGCCCACGAGTCCCTGGCCATTGCCATGAACCGCCTGGGCGGGCGCTCCAACTCGGGCGAGGGCGGCGAGGACGAAGCGCGCTACGGCACCGAGCGCATGTCCAAGATCAAGCAGGTGGCCTCGGGGCGCTTCGGCGTCACGCCGCACTACCTGGTGAACGCCGAGGTGCTGCAGATCAAGGTGGCCCAGGGTGCCAAGCCCGGCGAGGGCGGTCAGCTGCCCGGCCACAAGGTCAACGAGATGATCGGCCGGCTGCGCTTCTCCAAGCCCGGCGTGGCGCTGATCTCGCCGCCGCCGCACCACGACATTTACTCCATCGAGGACCTGGCCCAGCTGATCTTCGACCTCAAGCAGGTCAATCCGCAGGCGCTGGTCTCGGTGAAACTGGTGTCCGTGGCCGGTGTCGGCACCATCGCCGCCGGCGTGGCCAAGGCATACGCCGACCTCATAACCATCGCGGGCTATGACGGTGGCACCGGCGCCAGTCCGCTGACCTCGGTGAAGTACGCCGGCGCCCCGTGGGAGCTGGGTCTGGTGGAAACCCACCACGCCCTGCGCGCCAACGACCTGCGCGGCAAGGTGCGCGTGCAGGCCGATGGCGGCATGAAGACGGGGCTCGACGTCATCAAGGGCGCCATTCTCGGCGCCGAGAGCTTCGGCTTCGGCACCGCGCCCATGGTGGCCATGGGCTGCAAGTACCTGCGCATCTGCCACCTGAACAACTGCGCCACCGGCGTGGCCACCCAGGAGAAGGTGCTGCGGCTCAAGCACTTCATCGGCACCCCCGAGAAGGTGGCCAACTACTTCCGCTTCGTCGCCGAGGAAACCCGGGAGTGGATGGCCAAGCTCGGCGTGCGCCGGCTTGAGGACCTCATCGGCCGCACCGACCTGCTGGAGATCCTCCCGGGCGAGACGGAGAAGCAGCAGCAGCTGGACCTGACGCCGCTGCTCTCCGACGGCGGCGTGCCGGCGGACAAGCCGCGCCACTGCATCGAGCCCAGCAACGTGCCCTTCGACAAGGGTGAACTGGCCGAGGAGATGGTGCGCCAGTGCCTGCCGGCCATCGAGTCGAAATCCGGAGGCGAGTTCCACTTCCCGGTGAAGAACATGAACCGCTCCATCGGTGCGCGGCTGTCCGGCGAGATTGCCCAGCGTCACGGCAACTACGGCATGGCGGACCATCCGTTGGTGCTGCGCCTGGAGGGCAGCGCGGGGCAGAGCTTCGGTGTCTGGAACGCGGCCGGTCTGCACATGCACCTGGCCGGCGACGCCAACGACTATGTCGGCAAGGGCATGGCCGGCGGCAAACTGGTCATCCATCCGCCGAAGGCCAGCACCTTCCGCACCAACGCGACCACCATCATGGGCAATACCTGCCTGTACGGTGCCACCGGCGGCAAGCTGTTCGCCGCCGGCACCGTGGGTGAGCGGTTCGCGGTACGGAACTCCGGCGCGCATGCCGTGGTGGAGGGCATGGGGGACCATGGCTGCGAGTACATGACCGGTGGCGTGGTCTGCTGTCTCGGCCCTACCGGGCTGAACTTCGGCGCCGGCATGACCGGCGGCTTCGCCTTCGTGCTGGACCTGGAAAACGAGTTCGTGGACAGCTACAACCACGAACTCATCGACATCCACCGGGTGCAGTCGGAGTCCATGGAAGCGCACCGGAACTACCTCAAGAGCATGATCCGCGAGTACGTCCGCGAGACGGGCAGCGCATGGGGCCAGGAGATCCTGGACAACTTCCGCGACTACAGCCGGCGATTCTGGCTGGTGAAGCCGAAGGCGGCGGATCTCCAGAGCATTCTGGACACCCTGCGCCAGGCCGCGTGATCCATCCCGGCCGGCGCCGCAGGGCGCCGGCCGTCTCCTTACCCGGTACACCCGATAACGACGAACGCGACAGGAACCCATGGGAAACAACTTTCAGTTCATCGAAGTCCCGCGTCAGGACCCGCGAAAGGAAGCCGTGGAGGTCCGTGTCGGCAACTTCAACGAGATCTACGACCAGTTCGACAAGGAGACCGCCGCCGCCCAGGCCGACCGCTGTCTGGACTGCGGTAACCCCTACTGCGAGTGGAAGTGCCCCGTGCACAACTACATCCCCAACTGGCTGAAGCTCATCGCCGAGGGGAATCTGTTCGAGGCCGCCGAGCTCTCCCACCGCACCAATTCCCTGCCGGAAGTCTGCGGCCGCGTGTGTCCGCAGGACCGCCTGTGCGAAGGCGCCTGCACGCTGAACGACGGCTTCGGCGCCGTGACCATCGGCAATATCGAGCGCTACATCACCGACGAGGCCTTCAAGGCCGGCTGGCGCCCGGACATGTCCGGCGTCGTGGATACCGGCAAGAAGGTGGCCGTGATCGGTGCCGGACCCGCCGGCCTGGGGGCTGCGGACATCCTCGTGCGCAGCGGCGTCAAGGCGGTGGTCTACGACAAGTACCCGGAGATCGGTGGTCTGCTGACCTTCGGTATCCCGCCGTTCAAGCTGGAGAAGGAGATCGTCCGCACCCGGCGCAACATCATGGAAGAGATGGGCGTCGAATTCCGGCTCAACACCGAGATCGGCAAGGACGTGGAGTTCGCCGAACTGGAGCGCGAATACGACGCCGTGTTCCTGGGCATGGGTACCTATACCTACATGCGCGGCGGCTTTCCGGGGGAGGACCTGCCCGGTGTCTACGAGGCGCTGCCGTTCCTGGTATCGAACATCAACAAGGAACTCGGTTACCAGCAGGATCCGGGCGAGTTCATCGACATGCAGGGCAAGCGGGTGGTCATCCTCGGCGGCGGCGACACCGCCATGGACTGCAACCGCACCTCCATCCGTCAGGGCGCCAAGAGCGTGACCTGCGCCTACCGCCGGGACGAGGAGAACATGCCCGGCTCCCGTCGCGAGGTGGTCAACGCCAAGGAAGAGGGCGTGAAGTTCATGTGGAACCGGCAGCCGGTGGAGATCGTCGGTGACGGCAAGGTGGAGGGCGTCAAGGTGGTCACCACCCAACTGGGTGAGCCCGACGAGCGCGGCCGCCGGCGCCCGGAACCGGTACCCGGCAGTGAGGAGGTGATCCCCGCCGACCGGGTGCTGATCGCCTTCGGCTTCCGCCCCAGCCCGGCGGAGTGGTTCAGCGACTACGCCATCGACACGGACGACCGGGATCGTGTCACCATCCGCAAGGATGAGCAGTTCTTCGGCCAGACCGGCAACCCGAAGATCTTCTCCGGCGGCGACATGGTGCGCGGCTCCGACCTGGTGGTCACCGCCGTGTTCGAAGGCCGCGAGGCCGCCAAGGGGATCCTGAACTACCTGGAGGTCTGAGGCCTCCGGCGGAGGTCCCGGCTCTGCCCCTGTAGGAGCGACGTCAGTCGCGATTGCGCCGTCGATGCACGCGACAATCGCGACTGACGTCGCTCCTACAAAGACTGCACGCACGAAATTTCGGCACAATCACCACGGCTCAGGAGGCTGCGTTGACCACACCCGCCCCGCTCCAGAACGACCTCCTCCTCCGCGCCCTGCTGCGTGAACCCACCGAGCGCACGCCCGTGTGGATGATGCGCCAGGCCGGGCGCTATCTGCCGGAATACCGGGCCACCCGGCAGCGGGCCGGCGACTTCATGACCCTGTGCCGGACTCCGGAACTCGCCTGTGAGGTCACCCTCCAGCCCCTGGAGCGGTTTCGCCTGGACGCCGCCATCCTGTTCTCCGACATCCTTACCATTCCCGACGCCATGGGCCTGGGGCTGCATTTCGTCACCGGCGAAGGGCCCCGCTTCGAGCGCACGGTGCGGGACGAGGCGGCAGTGGATGCACTCCCCATCCCCGACCCGGAAGATGAACTCCGGTACGTCCCGGACGCAGTACGGCTGATCCGCCAGGAACTGAACGGCCGGGTGCCGCTGATTGGTTTCGCTGGCAGTCCGTGGACCCTGGCCACCTACATGATCGAGGGCAGCAGTTCGAAGAACTACGCCTGGTGCAAGGGCATGCTCTATGACCGGCCCGATCTCATGCACCGGCTGCTGGACAAGACTGCCCGTGCCGTCACCGCCTATCTCAATGCGCAGATCGCCGCCGGCGCCCAGAGCCTGATGATCTTCGACACCTGGGGCGGCGTCCTGACACCGCAGACCTACCGGGAGTTCTCGCTACGTTACGCGGAACAAATCATCTCCGGGCTGTCCAAGACAGCAGAGGGCCGGCGCGTGCCGGTCGTGTTCTTTACCAAGAACGGTGGCCCCTGGCTGGAGGCCATGGCGGGGTTCGGTGCGGACGGCCTGGGCATCGACTGGACCCAGGACATCGGCGATGCCCGCCGGCGCGTGGGGGATCGCGTCGCGCTTCAGGGCAACCTGGATCCCAGCGCCCTGTACGCGTCGCCCACCGTGATCGAGCAGCACGTCGGTGAGATCCTCGCATCGTACGGCACCGGCACCGGGCACGTGTTCAACCTGGGCCACGGCATCCACCCGGAGGTGAACCCGGATCATGCCGGCGCCATGATCGAGGCAGTACACGCGCTCAGTCCCCGCTATCATCAGGGGTAAGCAGGCATAACCGAGGATACCGGCATGAAGGTGCGGACGCTTTCCGCAGGAGTCGTGGTGGTGCGGCGCGAGGGCGATGCCTGGCGCTGCCTGCTGCTCCGCGCCTTTCAGTACTGGGATTCCCCCAAAGGCCAGGTGGAAGACGGCGAGAAACCCATCCAGGCCGCACTCCGGGAAGTCCGCGAGGAAACCGGCATCCGCGATCTGGACTTCATCCGCGGCCATGACTACGTCGAGACCGGCCCCTACGCCCGGGGAAAAGTTGCGCGCTATTACCTGGCGGAGACCCACAGCCGCCATGTGGTGCTGGGCGTGAACCCCGAACTCGGCCGTCCCGAGCACCAGGAATACCGGTGGGTCAGCTTCCGCCGGGCCCGTCAGCTCGCCTCTCCCCGGGTCAAGCGAGTGCTGGAGTGGGCGGAGCAGCGCCTCAGCAATCACGAGAGCGGCCCGGCGCAAAGCGACGGTGGTGAACAGGCCTCTGCAAGCCGGCAGTGAAGATTACGCACTTTCCCTCATGGGGCGCGACCTGCGGATCGATTACCCTGCCCCCAGGTTTCCATGTTCGGAGATTCGCCGATGGATGACGTCGCCAGGACGCCACACTATCTGATCGACCCCCGCAAGTTCCGGGACCCCCGGACCACAGCAGACGGTGAGCCGCGCGCCCATGTGCGTTTGCAACGTCTGGAGACGCTGTGGTTGTGCACCGGCACACTCTGCAACCTGGAGTGCCGCAACTGCTACATCGAATCCTCGCCCCGCAACGACAGCCTGGTGTATCTCACCACCGACGAAGTCGCAGAGTATCTGGATGAAATCCAGCGGGAAAACCTGGGTACCCGCAGTATTGGCCTCACCGGCGGTGAACCGTTCATGAACCCGGACATCCTGGCGATCCTCGAGGATGCGCTGGGCCGGGGGTTCGACGTTCTGGTGCTCACCAACGCCATGAAGCCAATGATGAAGTGTGCCGACGGGCTACTGTCGCTACGGCGAGAGTACGGCGACCGCCTGACCGTGCGCGTGTCCATTGACCATTATGACGAGGCGGTGCACGAGGAAGAGCGCGGCCCCAAATCCTGGGCACCCACCGTCAAGGGACTGCACTGGCTGACCAGCAACGGCTTCAACGTGGACATCGCCGGGCGGCTGTTCTCCGGCGAGACCGAGGCCGAGATGCGGGCCGGCTACCGGAACCTGTTCCGTCGCGAGCGCATCGCGCTGGACGCGGACGACCCTGCGCGGGTGGTGCTCTTCCCGGAGATGGACGAAACCATCGATGTGCCCGAGATCACCGAGGCCTGCTGGGCCAAGACCGGCGCCTCGCCGGACGACATGATGTGCGCCAGCTCCCGGATGGTGATCAAGCGCAAGGGAGCGGAGCATCCGGTGGTGGTGCCCTGCACCCTGCTCCCCTACGACCCGCAGTTCGAGCTCAGCCGCACGCTGCTTGGCAGCTTCACGGACGTGGCCCTGAACCACCCCCATTGCGCCAAGTTCTGTGTGCTCGGCGGCGCCAGCTGTGGCGGGTAGGTGGCTATAGCCCGGGCAGAACGTAGGGTGGACCTGAAGGTCCACCCTACGCGGGGACGGCATTCTTAGCGCCGGGGCTTCGTTTGGGTGGATGACCTCGCGGCAGGCATAATGCGGCGGACAACCCGACGCAGGATGCCCAATGACCACGCACAGCACCACCATCGGCTATTTTCCGGGCGTGCGCATGCGCCGCATGCGCCGTGATGCCTTCTCCCGCCGGCTGATGCGGGAAAACCGGCTGAGCTGCGATGATCTCATCCAGCCGCTGTTCGTCATCGACGGCGAGGGTAAGCGCGAGCCGGTCCCCTCCATGCCCGGCGTCGAGCGGCTGTCCATCGACCTGTTGCTGGAAGAGGCTGCAAGGCTGCTGGAACTGGGCGTGCCGGCCATTGCGATCTTCCCGGTCACGCCGCCGGACCTGAAAACGCCGGACGCGCGCGAGGCCTGCAACCCCAACGGCCTGGCCCCGCGTGCCGTCCGCGCCGTCAAGGCGCAGCTTCCCGAGCTCGGCGTCATGACCGACGTGGCCCTGGACCCGTTCACCAGCCACGGCCAGGACGGCGTCATGGACGAACAAGGCCACATCCTCAACGACGACACCGTGGAGATCCTGGTGCGCCAGGCACTCTGCCACGCCGAGGCGGGCGTGGACATCGTCGCACCCTCGGACATGATGGATGGGCGGATCGGCGCCATCCGCGAGGCCCTGGAGGCCGCCGCCCACCCACACACCCGCATCATGGCCTACTCTGCCAAGTACGCCTCCAGCTACTACGGCCCGTTCCGCGACGCCGTGGGCTCGGCCACCAATCTGGGCGCCGCGGGCAAGCAGACCTACCAGATGGACCCGGCCAACACGGACGAGGCCATCCGCGAGGTGGCCCTGGACCTGGAAGAAGGCGCCGACATGGTCATGGTCAAGCCGGCCATGCCTTACCTGGACGTCATCCACCGCGTACACACCACGTTCGGCGCCCCCACGTTCGCCTACCAGGTCAGCGGTGAATACGCCATGCTGATGGCAGCGGTGAAGGAAGGCTGGCTGGACGAACGGGCCTGCGCTCTGGAGGCACTCACCGCCATGAAGCGCGCCGGCGCTGACGGGATTCTCACCTACTTCGCCGGCCGGGTCGCGCAATGGTTGCGCGAAGAAGAAGGCCGGTGAACGGAACCTCGAACATGACTGACCGCTACGCCGTTTTCGGCAACCCCATCGGCCACAGCCGCTCCCCCTGGATCCACGCCCGGTTTGCCGAGCAGACCGGCGAGGACATCCAGTATGACCGCCTGGAAGTCTCGCTGGACGGCTTCGCCGAAGCCGTGGAGCTCTTCCAGGAAAGCGGCGGCAGTGGGCTCAATGTCACCGTGCCCTTCAAGGAAGAGGCCTGGGCCGTGGCCGACAGCCGCAGCCCCCGGGCCGAGGCGTGCGGGGCCGTGAACACCCTGTTATTCCGCAACGACGGCGGGCGTCATGGCGACAACACCGACGGCGAAGGCCTGGTCCGGGATCTGCGCGGCAATCACGGCGTCACCATCCAGGGGCGGCGGGTACTGGTGCTGGGTGCCGGCGGCGCCGTACGCGGCGTCCTCCAGCTCATTGCCGGTGAACACCCCGCCATGCTGCTGATCGCCAACCGCACCGTGCACAAGGCGGCCGAGTTGCTGCCACTGTGTCACGACGCCGAAGACACCGCTGCGTGCGGCTTCGAAGACGTTGCCGGTCATGGCCCCTTCGATGTGGTCATCAACGGCACGTCCACCGGACTCAGCGGCGAACTGCCCCCTCTCCCCGAAGGCATCTTCGCGGACAACGCCACCGCCTACGACATGGTCTACGGCGCCACCGAACCGGTATTCCTGCGCTGGGCCCGCGAACAGGGCGCCACCCGGACCATCGACGGGCTGGGCATGCTGGTGGAGCAGGCAGCCGAATCCTTCCGTCTCTGGCGGGGCGTCACCCCCGACACGGCACCGGTTATTCAGGAATTGCGGGGGGCCATCGCCGAGGAAGCACGGAAGTGAACGGCGATGAACTGACCGCGGACCAGCACCGGCGCATGACCCAACGGCTGCAGGATCCGGCGCGGTACCCGCATGCCGTGGGCACGGTGACCACGGTGGAGACCCATATCTCCACCCTGCTGCTCACCGACGACTACGCCTACAAACTGAAAAAGCCCCTGGACCTGGGCTTTCTCGACTTCACCACCCTGGAGCAGCGCCGGCACGCCTGTGACGAAGAACTGCGCCTGAACGGCCGCCTCGCACCCGCGATCTATCTCCGGCGCATCGGCATAACGGGCACGCCTGACGATCCCGCCATCGATGGTGATGGAGCGGTGCTCGACTGGGCGGTGCAGATGCGCCGCTTCGATGACACCCGCCTGTTCGACCGCCTGCTGGAGCACGATCAACTCACCGCTGACGAGATCGAGGACGTCGCCCGCCAGATGGCGGTATTCCACGACGCCGCGGCCGTGGCGGACGAAGACTCCGAATGGGGAACGCCGGCCGCTGTTGCCGAACCGGCGCGGGACAACCTGGTGGCACTGCGCGAGCAACTCGGCGCCGACCCGCGCATTCAGCGCCTGAAGGACTGGACGGAGGACTGCCTGCAACAGCTGGACCCAGTGTTCCGGCAACGCCACCGGGAGGGGCGCATCCGCGAGTGTCACGGTGACCTGCACCTGGGCAACATCGTCGACGTGGACGGCCGGCCGGTGATTTTCGACGGCATCGAATTTGCGCCGGAGCTGCGCTGGATCGACGTCATGAACGAGGTCGCCTTCCTCGGCATGGACCTGCGCAGCAGGCAACGGCCCGATCTGGCCGCACGGTTCCTCAGCACCTACCTGGAAGAGACCGGTGATTACCACGGCGTGGCGCTGCTGCCATTCTACCGCGCCTATCGCGCCCTGGTCCGCGCCAAGATCAGCGGCCTGCGCGCTGCTGACGAGGATGCGCCGGACGACGTGCGCGAGCGCGCCACAGCCGCGCGCGACGCCTACATCAAGGTTGCCGAGGCGGAAATGCAGCCAGCCACACCGCAACTGGTGCTCATGCACGGCCTCTCCGGAAGCGGGAAATCCACCGTGGCTCAGGCGGTGGTTGAACGGCTGGGCGCCATCCGCCTGCGCTCGGACGTGGAACGCAAGCGCCTGGCGGGCCTGGACGCCCGCTCCCGGACAGACGCCGGTGTTGGCGAAGGCCTGTACGGGGCGGATCTGTCCGCACGCACCTACCAACGGCTGGAGATGCTGGCCGACGGGATCCTAGAGACCGGGACCAGCGTGGTCGTCGACGCCGCCAGTCTGCGCCGGGACCAGCGCGAGCGGTTCCGGCATCTGGCGAGCCGTATCGGCGTCCCGTTCACGCTCGTCGCCTGCGAAGCGGCTGAGAACGAACTGCGGGAGCGTATCCGCCGGCGCCAGCAGGCCGGCACCGATCCGTCGGACGCCGACCTGACGGTGCTGGAGCACCAGTTGCAGGCCCGCGACGTGCCCGGCCCCGAGGAAAAGGCGCACACGCTGGTGGTGGACACCGCAGCAGACCCCGACTTTCAGGCCCTGGGGCGACTGTCAGCGTAGCGGCCTACTGCACCACCACGTGGTTGCTGCGCAGTTCACCATCCACCCGCACCCAGCAATTCAGCGCATCCACCAACGGGTTACGCTGGCAGCGGACGTTCAGTGCCCGCCCACGGAATTCACCCTCCGCACGCGCCTCCCGACGATCACCGAAAAAACGCATGTGCGCCTCCATGGCCGTCTCGTCATCGATGATCAGACGCACCCGATCCCGCAGGAGCATGCGTTCCATGGCGTACTCCCAGGCCCCCGGATCCAGGTCCTCGGCGGATGCAGGAATCAAGGCAACTCCCAATGCCAGGATCAGCGCAGCGACAGCGCGGGACGGATGGACCATGACAGCCTCCTGATTCGCTCGTGTCCTGTAACCCGCGTTCGTGCCGGAACAGGTTCCGTCACGCTCAGACCGCCCCGGCCCGCGAAGGTTGCAGCCAGCCTGGTTCCCGGCGTGATACCGTCACCGTTTTCCATCACCGTGCGACACCGATATGGCCCTCGCCAGTCTGCTCCTGTTTCTGCTCGCCATGGCGCTTGGCGCCACCACCCTCTGGCTCGGCCACAAGCGACGCCGGCCGGTGGTGCCCCTGGGGTATGCCCACGCCCTGACCGCACTGTCCGCCCTGACCCTGCTCGCCGTGCGGGTATTCACCGGCCCCCAGAACCTGCTGCTCAACAGCGCCTTTTTCCTGTTCCTGCTGGCAGCGCTGGGCGGCCTGTTCACCCTCGCCGTGCGCCGGCGGGATGAGCCCATCGTCCTGCCGCTGATCCTCCTGCACGCCCTCGCCGCCGTGGTCGCAGCCCTGCTACTGCTGGCCGGTGTCAACGCCGGCGGGTGATCCCGGCCTGACCGCCTTGCATCGCCGTGGCTGTGACGGTACAGTCAGCTGTCCGACCGACCGGTCAGCACCCCTCTGCAAGACGGTCCCGGTCCACGAACGCGCTGGAACACCTCACCGAGCCGAGATGAACGACGCCGAACCATGCCGTACGACTCCGGCCCATCCCGAAGCCTGAGCAGCCGGCCGCCGACCAAACCACTGTGGGAGCCGAACATGCCGGAACACGACGCAGACTATACGGCTCCGCGTACGGAAGCCGCCGACCGGGTGCTGACTGCGGCGCGGGAATTGTTTACCGAACGCGGGTTCGAAGGCGTGTCCATCCGCGACATCGCCGGCCGCGCCCGGGTCAGCAAGGCCAACGTGTTCCATCACTTCGGCAACAAGGCGAACCTGTACGAAGCCGTCCTCCAGGACTCGCGGCTGACCTTCGACGAGCTGCTGGACGGCCTGCGGGACGACACCATCCCCGTCACGGAGCGACTGGAGCGCTTCGCCCGGGAGCACCTGGACACCATGCTGCAGGAACCGGCGGCGGTGAACCTGTTCCTGCGCCAGATGCTCAGCAACCGCGGGGATCCGCGTCGCGAACGCGCCGAGGAAACCATCGGCGAGGGCATGCAGGAACTGCTGCGGATCGTGGACCGCAGTCTCGTCAGCGGACGGCGGGACGGCACCACCGCGCTCAGTGTCTCGCTCATGCTGTTGGGCAGCACCTTCGTCTATTTCCAGCTCCGGGACGTCCTCCCCCGGATCGGCGGACAGAGCACTGACTGCAGCCCCGACGCCTACTGCAGCGCACTGATTGATCTCCTGCGGCCCGGGCTGGAAGCCCACATCGCCGCAGGACAGTAATCGCGATTTCAACCATGCAAGGAACCATGATCATGCCACGCATACTGAGCCTGCTCCTGCTCGCCGGACTGGCGGTTGCCGTGACCGCGTGCGACAACGACGACGGCAACAACGGCGAAGACGGCAACAGCGGCCCTTCCGGGGTGCTGATCACCACCGAAGAGGCAGGCATGGCCACCGTACAGGTGAGCGAGACCACCATTGGCCGGCTCACCAGCAAGACGGCACCGTCCCTGACCGCCGAAGTTTCGGGCCCCATCGAGGAAATCTACGTGGAAGAGGGCCAAACGGTCTCCCGCGGCGACCAGCTGCTGCAGATCGACCGGGAACCCTACGAACTGGCCCTGGCCCAGGCCCGCACCGACCAGCGGCGGCTGGAAGTCACCCTGCGCACCCAGCGGCGGGAACTGGAGCGCAACGCAGAACTCCTGGAGGACGGCTACGTCACCCAGTCCCAGTTCGACGCCACCGAAGGCGAGGTCGAGTCGCTGGAAGAGGACCTGGAAGGCGCCCGCGCCCGGGTCCGCAACGCCGAGCGCGACCTCAGGAAAACCCGCATCGACGCGCCGGTGGACGGCGCCATCGATGAGCGATTCGTCTCCGAAGGTGACTACACCTCGCCGGGCGAACCGATGTTCACCGTTGTCAGTCAGGACCTCCTGCGGGTCCGCCTGCCCTTCCCCGAGACCACGGCCCAGCACCTGGCGGTGGGACAGCCCGTGCACCTGCGGGCCCCCGTGGCCGGCGGCGAAGTAGAGGGGAACATCGGCGAACTCCGCCCCGGACTCGCCGGGGAGAGCCGCACCTTCGAGGCCATCGTCAACGTGGAGAACCCGGGCGGCTGGCGCCAGGGTGGCAGTGTCAACGCCGAAGTCACCATCGAGGAACGCGAGAGCATCGTGGTGCCGGCGGAGGCCGTGATTCAGCGCCCCGCCGGCGAGGTGGTCTTCGTCATCGAAGACGACATCGCTCACCAGCGCCAGGTGGAGGTGGGCCAGCGCAGGGCCGATACCATCGAGATCGCCTCGGGCCTCGAAGAAGGCGAGACCATTGCCGTGGACGGTGCCGGCTTTCTCTCCGACGGCGCCACCATCCGCACCGGCGAGGACTGATCCATGACGCTGCCCGAGCTATCGATCCGGCGACACGTCCTGGCGGTCATGATCAGCGCCGTACTGGTGCTGTTCGGCGTGATCGGCTACCAGGAACTGGGAACCGACCGCATTCCCAACATCGACTTCCCGGTGGTCAACGTTGTGGTGGCGCAGCCGGGCGCCGATCCGGACATCATCGACGCCTCCATCACCTCGGAAGTGGAACGGGCGGTGAACACCGTCCCGGGCATCGACTCCATCCAGTCCAATTCCAGTCCGGGCACGTCCGTGGTGACCGTCACCTTCGACCTGGACGTGGACATCGACGCGGCCTTCAACGAGGTCCAGGCGAAGATCAACGAGATCCGCTCACAACTGCCGGAAGACGCCGAAGACCCCGTCATCCAGAAGGTGGAAACCGACGCCCAGGCCATCATGTGGCTCAGCGTCCAGGGTGATCGCACACTGCAGCAACTCGGCACCTACGCCCGCAACGTGGTGCGACCGCAGATCGAGAACATCGACGGCGTCGGCGAAATCCAGATCGGTGGTGGCCTGGAGCGCAATATCCGCATCGAGGTTCAACCGGACCGGCTGGCGGCGTTCGGCCTCACCGTCACCGATCTGATCAACGCCATCGAAACCGAGCATTTCCAGCTTCCCGGCGGGTTCCTGGTCGCCGAGCGCACCGAGCGGTTGCTGAAGCTGGACATGGAATACCACCAGCCAGAGGCACTGGAGCAGCTCATCGTCGCCTCCCAGGACGGCGCGTTGATCCGCCTGCGGGACGTCGCCGAGGTCATCGACGGCCTCGAGGACCCCCGTGCCCTCGCGCGCTTCAACGGTGAGCCCACGGTGGGGCTCGGTGTGGTCAAGGTCTCCGGCACCAACACCGTGGCCATCATCGACGAGGTCAAGGAACGGCTGGATAACGAGATCCGGCCCCAGCTGCCCCCCGGCATGGAGGTGAACATCGCCTCGGATCAGTCGGTGTTCATCCTGGAGATGATCGACACCCTGTACCTGACCATTGGTCTGGGCATCCTGTTCGCGGCGTTCGTGCTGTGGCTGTTCCTGAAGAACCTGCGCTCGACGCTGATCGTTACCTTGTCGATACCGGTGGCCCTGGCCTCGGTGATCGCAGTCATCTTCTTCTTCGGCTACACGCTGAACTCGCTCACCATGCTGGCGATGCTGCTGCTTATCGGCGTGGTGGTGGACGACGCCATCGTGGTGCTGGAGAACATCTTCCGACACCGGGAGCAGGGGATCGAGGACCCGGTGGAGGGGGCCATTGTCGGCTCCAACGAGGTCTTCTTCGCCATCATTGCGACGACACTGTCGCTGATCGCAATCTTCCTGCCCGTGCTGTTCATGGACGGCATCATCGGGCGGTTCTTCGAGTCCTTCGCCGTGGTGGTGGCCATGGGGGTGCTTGCCTCCAGCATCGTGGCCCTGACCCTGACGCCCATGCTGTGCTCTCGGTTTCTGTATGTGCCCAAGGAACACGGCAAGCTCTACAACGTGCTGGAAAGCGGTTTCCGCGGTATGGAGACAGGATACCGCTGGTTGCTGGGCAAGGTTCTACGCTTTCGCTGGATCACCCTGGCGGTGGTGCTGGTGGCGACCGTTGCCGCCGGCAGCCTGCTGCCCCAACTCGGCGGGGAGTTCTCCCCCGACGAGGACGAGGGGCAGTTCCTGGTGAGCATCGAAACACCGCTGGGCTCCAGCATCGATTACACGGATGAAAAGCTGCAGGCGGTGGAAGAAATCCTGGGCGATCAGGAAGGGGTTGCCAGCTACTTCACGGCCATCGGGCTGGGTGACCAGGGCCAGGTGAACAACGGCATCTCCTTCGTGCGCCTCGACCCCCGCGAGGAGCGGCGGCTCAGCCAGCAGGAGATCACCGAGCAGGTGCAGGGCCAGCTGGCGGGACTCAGCGGCGTGCAGGCATTCGCCTCGTCAGTACCGCTGATCGGTGGTCAGCGTGGCGAGGCACTGCAGTTCAACATCAGCGGCCCGGATCTGGACGAGGTCGCCAGCCTGGCCGAAGAGATGGAGGAACGCCTGAGCGGTCGCGACGAAATCGACACGCTGGACCTGGATCTTGATCTGGACCAGCCGGAGCTGGTGCTGGACGTGGATCGCGACCGTGCCCGCACCCTGGGCATCAGCACCTTCGATGTTACCCGCGCGGCGAACGTCCTGGCCGGCGGCATCGACGTGGCGCGCTACAACGATGATCCCGGCGATGGCGAGCGCTACGACGTCCGCCTCAAGGCGCGGGAGGGTGAACTGCGTACTCCGGAAGACCTGAGCAAGCTCTTCCTGCGCTCCGAATCCGGCGACATGGTGCGGCTGGACACCCTGGCCTCCTTCGAACCGGAGCTGGGCCCGGCGGTGATCGGCCGCTACGACCTGCAGTATGCCGCACAGTTCTATTCCAATCCGGCGGTTCCCCTGGCGGAGGCGGTGGAAATGGTGGAAGAGGAGGCGGCGGACATCCTGCCTCTGGGCTATTCCCTGAACCTGGTGGGTCAGGCCGAGGAGTTCGAACGTACCGCCGCGGCGATCGTGTTCGTGTTCGTGGTGGCAGTGCTGCTGGTGTACATGGTACTGGGCAGCCAGTTCAACTCCTTCCTGCAGCCGTTCATCATCCTGGCGGCGCTGCCGCTGGCCATGGTGGGCGGCATCGTGGGGCTGTGGCTGTTCAATCACACACTGAACATCTACTCCATGATCGGGCTGGTGCTGCTGGTGGGGCTGGTGACCAAAAACGGCATCCTGCTGGTCGACCTCACCAACCAGTACCGGGTCAAGCGCGGCCTGTCGGTGAACGAGGCCCTGGCAGAAGCGTGCCCGATTCGTCTGCGGCCGATCCTGATGACCTCGCTGACACTGATCCTGGCCATGCTGCCCGCCGCCATCGGCGCGGGTGCCGGCGCCGAAACCCAGGGTCCGCTGGCCATTGCCATCATCAGCGGCATGATTTCCTCCATGCTGCTGACGCTGGTGGTGATCCCGGCGGCGTATTCGCTGCTGGAGAACGCCGCGGTGCGTGTGCGGGAGTGGCGGCAGCCCAAGGCGCAGGAAGCGTAAGCGGTACGGCCGGGGGAGGTGGACCTGAAGGTCCACCCTACCTCCTCCGACCAGCGGGCCAGCCCCTTCCAGGCGTAGGGCGGACCTTCAGGTCCGCCTTCATCCTTGCAACAACGGCCGCGTCAGAACGGCCCGGGCCGACGCTTGATGAAGCTGCCGGTCTTGCGCCAGTACAGGATCAGCAGCAGCCCGAACACCATGCCGCCCAGGTGCGCGAAGTGGGCAATGCCGGACAGTGAGCCCGTGACACCGGCCCAGAGCTCGAAGGCCCCGTAGGCCACCACGAAGTACTTGGCCTTCATGGGGATCGGCGGAATCAGAAGCATGATGCGCTGGTTGGGAAACATCATGCCGAAACCGAGGAGAATGCCGAACACCCCGCCGGAGGCGCCCACGGTGGGATAGACGCTGCCGTCCGCCGCCGCATTGGTGGCCACCACCAGCTGGATGAGCCCGGCGCCGATGACGCAGAACAGGAAGTAGAACGCGAACCGACGCGATCCCCAGAGGTTCTCCAGGGCCACGCCGAACATCCACAGGGCGAACATGTTCACCGCGATGTGAAGCGTGCCGCCATGAAGAAAACCGTAGGTCAGCAGCTGCCAGACCTGGAACGACGGCACATCCCCCAGACCCAGACGCGTCATCAAGGCGTCGGAGGCGCCCAGCGGCCAGAGGGCGAAATTCGCCAGCAACCACTGACCCATGACGCCCTGTGCCAGGAACACGGCGCCGTTGATGATCAGCAGTGTCAGGATCACCGGCGGCAGCATCGACGGCCCGGCAGGGCGTCGCGGCGGTGGCGGCTGTTGCGGCGGCTCGGGTGCAGCCCGGCCTTCCCAGTCCTGCATTGAGCGAACCCTCAAGCGTTGTGTTCGCGCACTGTAGTCCGGGCGCGCGAAGGGGGCAACCGCGCCAGACAGTGTACGGCGGTCAGAGGCTGTCGCGGGAGAAGTCGTAACGCCAGAACAGACCTGCGCGCCAGAGATCAAGTTCCTCGCCGGACCGCGCCTCGGCGAGTTGGTGTTCGTACTCCACCCCGAGCACGTGGCGGTCCCGCCGGTAACGCCAGTCCATGGCCAGGTGATACTCCTCGGCATCCGGCGCCACCAGCCCGGGCCGGTCCAGGCGGCGGTAGCCGAGAGCGACACCAAGTTCGTGCAGGGCACCAGCGGCGGCCAGCGAGAGCGTGGGGCTCAGGGTGTGCTGTTCCAGGTGCCCGTCCCGGCTGCGATAGGCCACGCCGGGCGCGGCCGTAACATCCAGCTCGCCGACGCGGAAGCGGCTTTCATGGGCCAGGCCCAACCGGCGCTCACGACGGTCCAGGGTGTCCGCGGCACGGTCATCCAGGTCCAGCCAGAAAAGCTCCACTTGGGCCTCATGCGTGGCTGCGAGAGGCAGGCGCATATCCCAACTGGCACGGCGGGTGAGCTGGTCGATGCCCCCCTGGCGGTCGGCGCGCTCACGGTGGCTGACATCCAGGGTCTGCCGCGACAGCACTGGCCCAACGGCGAAGGGCATGGCCAACTCCATGCCGTGCTCGTCGACACGCACCGGGTTGAGGCCGGCGGCCTGATCCACATAGCGATTGTAGCGCCCTTGCAACCGGACACGCTCATTCAGGCTGAGACCGGCGGACGCACCGAGCGTGCGGCTATCTCCAACCACCTTCGTACCGACAGGCTCAAAGTCTTCACCGTAACGCTCGTAGCGCACGGCGTAGTCCACCGGCAGAGGCAACATGTCATCGCGACCGCTGACCTGGGCGTGCCACCCCCTGTCCTGCACTGATTGCTCAGGGTCCTGGTGCACACCGGACCATTGCTCCCCCTCCAGGCGCGCCCACTCTGCCTCGGCGTCAAGGTGCTGATGAAGCAGCTGAAACTCCCGGGAGAGTGCCAGGCTGGTCACGAGATGCGTGTCCTCCGCGCCGGTAAACGCCGTCTGGTCATGGTGTGCCAGATTCAGCGAGATATCACCGAACACCGGGTCGGCCACCAGCCAGGACGCCCCGTGGAAGTCCCCCTCCGGTGCCACCAGCGATGGCGCCAGTGTCTCGTCATCCCCGTACCAGTGCCGCCGATAGGCACCCGAGATCCACACCAGGGAGTGATTGGTCTGGCCCAGTCGCGGCTGCGTTTCCAGCCGCACCCCGCGGAGATCCTGATCAAGGCTGAGGCGGCTGAAGCGGGCACGCTGGTCACCCAGATCCAGGCGATACGGCGCCGGCCCATCGGCGCCCTCGTAGCTCAGGCGTACGTACTCCAGGTGTGCACCGTCGTCGAGCGTTCTGTACTCGGAACCGCTGAAAACCCCGGAGAGGTCAAGATCCCAGCGCTGCCCGTCACCGGTGTCGTGGCGGATGCCGAGGTTGAGCTCCTGGTAGGCCTGTAGCCCATCTTCTGCGTAACTGCCGAGGCGGCGGTCACCGCTGATGTCGTAGTACTCGATGCGGGACGTCGTATCCCCGCGCACACTCCACCCCGACGACTCGCCACTGTGTGCCAGCGGCGGAGTCATCAGACCGATGGCCAGTCCGAGTCCTATTGCGGCAGTTCTCGTATCCATCGAATGATCAGATCCTGACGCCCTTCGCGCCGCTGCAGGCTACCGTCTTCCCCGGTGCCTTCCACCTGAAGGCGCACCGCGACACGAACAGTCCGGGTGATCGCCTGTGCGCTCCGTTCCTCGTCCACGATCCGCATGGGTCCCACGGCCAGCAGCCGCAGGCGCGCATCGGGGGGCACCTGTTCCTCGAGGGCATTCAGCAGCCGCTGCCGCTCCGGGAACGAGGGCGCCAGATAATCCGCCAGCCCGCGGCTGTTCCAGGAACGGACCACCTCCTGAACCCAGTCCTCCACCTGCTGGCGTTCCGCCGCCGGCAGGTGCGGCAGCTCCTCGTCGCGCTCACCGATGGGTTCGAAATCCCGCTGCCCGGCGGACGCCGTCATGCACACCAGCAGCAGCCCCACCACCATCGCCCGCAAAATGTTCACTGCTCTGCCCCGTTGGCGCCGAAACCACCGGGTGCCCGCTCGTCCCAGGGGTTCACTCCACTGCCGCGTCGGACTTCCTGCAGTTCACCACGTGTCTCGCCACAGCCCGGACGGTTCAGAATGGCGTCGCCGACTGCCACGGCCGGTGCGTCACCCGACTCCACGCCCTCGTCGCGCAGTGCGCGATACAGCATCATCAGGGTGCGACAATCCTTTTCGTCCAGTGCCGGACCGCCGGCGGCATCGGATGCCTGCACCGGCACTGGCGGCACCGACACCAGCAACACACCGGCAAAGGTGACGGGCAGAAGCCACGACGTCACACGAAGTCTTGCGTCCAAACCATTGAGCTCCATGGCAAATCGATTTCCGATCATACCGCATTCAGGCGCTGACTAAAGAGGCATGGATCACACGGTGGCCAGGGGTGGCATACTGGGAACCACACGAGACGAGGACGGGATTCCCATGCACCGCAAGCCCCTTGCAGCCATCATGATCGCCGCTGGCGCCCTGGCCCTTCTGGCCGTTGCCCGCTATCCGATGGAGCCACGCTGGCAAGCCGACGACCCGGCCCGCGGCCAGCACGTCACCGCCATGAACTGGTGGCGGGATGGCCCGGTACTCGCGACCCAGGACGGCAACGTGCAGGGACACACCGGCGATGGCTGGGAACCCCACCCTGACCTCCCCGGGGATGCCCGCAGCACTGTGCTACTGAGTGTCGACGGCCAGCTACACGCCGGCACCACCGACGGCGTCCTGCGCCTGGAGGATGACACCTGGACCGGAGCCGAAGGCGACGAGGCCCCTTCGGGCCGTATCGCCCACCTCACACTGGACGACGACACCCTTTACGCCGCCGGTGACGGCGGCGTCTGGCAACGGGCACGGGACACGGCCGACAGCTGGGAGTTCCTGGGCCACCCGGACGAGGACGCCATCGTCTACCGGGTACTCAGCAGCAGCCACGAGGGCGAGACCCTGCTGCGCAGCGGCAGCATCGAGGCCGGCGTTCATCGCTACGACCGCGAGGAGGAGGCCTGGACGGCGGACAACGCGGGACTGCCGGAGGCAGTGAAGGTGCTGAGCTTCCAGCAGCTGCGCAACGGTACCGTGCTCGCCGGTACGGACCAGGGGCTCTACCGCCAGACCACCCCCGACGACGACTGGCAACACGTCAGCGGCCTCATCGGCGACCGCCGCATCCTCAGCATGGCCATTACCGCGGATACGCTCTACACCGGCAGTGACGACGGTGTCTGGCATGCGCCGCTGAACAACCGCGGGGACATCGAGCACGACGCCGACTGGCTGCCGGTTCTGGCCGTGGAGGAGTCACTGGATGCTCCCGTGGGATGGATCCTCACCCATGGCGAGCAGCCGTGGATCGCCGCCGGGAGCGCCTACCGCCTGCGTACCGGTCAGCCCCTGGAGTGGTACCTGCTGGTCATCGGCGGACCGCTGATGCTCATCGCCGGCGGGGGATTATGGATGTACCGGCGATAAGCTTCGCGTGCATCAAGGCGGGGTGGCGTTCGGAGTTCACCACTAGACGATCGGCGGCTCCTCCTCCCACTCCTCGCCGCTCTCCAGCGACTCGCTGAACCGCTCCATCTCCCGGTGCACCCGACCCACCTGATCGAACCGGGCCACGTGGAACAGCGCTTCGCCCTCGTGGACCAGCGGCATGTTCGCCCGCCCGATCACCAGACCGGAGAAGGCCGCCTCCACCGCGATCTCCGCACCACCGAAGGGATCCGAAATCCAGCCCAGCGGCTGGCCCGCGCGCACGCGGTCCCCCAGCGCGACGGCCGCGCGGAACAGTCCGTCCTGGCCCGCCCGCATCCAGCTGCTGGAGTTGGCAATATAGTGCGGCTCCGGCGTCGGGCGGCCACGCCGCGTCGGCGCCAGCATACCGAGATGGCGCATCACCCGGATCACACCCTTGACCCCCGCGCGGATCGCCTGCTCATTGAAGCGCAGCGCCTCGCCGCCCTCGTAGGTGATGACCGGCACCCCTTCCTCGCGTGCGGCGCTGCGCAGGCTGCCCTCGATCAGCGGGGAATCCAGCACCACCGGCAAACCGAACGCCCGCGCCAGGGCGTCATCCCCGGCATCGCTCAGGTCCGCCCGGATCTGCGGCAGATTGTCCCGGTGAATGGCCGCAGTGTGCAGATCGATGGCATGGGTTGCCCGTGCGATCACCTCGGTGCGCACCAGATAGGCCAGCCGCGAGGCCATGGACCCCGATTCGCTGCCGGGAAAACTCCGATTCAGATCCCGCCGATCCGGCAGGTAGCGCGAACGACCGATAAACCCGAGCACGTTCACCACCGGCACGGCGATCAGGGTCCCGGCGAGGCGGTTGAGCATCTGCTGACGGAGCAGGCGCCGGATGATTTCGGCGCCGTTGATCTCGTCGCCGTGGACCCCCGCCGTCACCACCAGGCAGGGCCCTGACCGGCGCCCGTGAATGACCTGCACGGGAATGTTGACGGGGGTATGGGTGTAGAGCTGGCCCGCGGGCAGCTCCACGGTGTCGCGTGCTCCCGGCGCAACGGTGTTGCCCGCGATCTCCAGTGCCGCTCGTGCCAAAGCTCCCCCTTCTGCTCGTTGCGGACGCCACCGCCTGGTGCGTCCCGCTTTCACCCCGGCGCAAGCGGGTTTATGGTATCAGCAACCAAGCCACCGACTGCCCCGGGGCTGGCAGTCGGCCAATGTCAGGGAGACACCCATGCTGTCCTGGACCCTGCTGTTTCTCGTGGTCGCCATCGTGGCCGCGGCCCTTGGCTTCTCGGGCATCGCCGGAACGGCCGCCTGGATCGCTCAGGTCCTTTTCGTTCTGTTCATCATTCTGTTCCTGGCGAGTCTGATCTTCGGCAGCAAACGTTGACGCGGCGCCGAACGCGCCCTCAGACGGCGCCGCGATGCCGATCCTTCACCTTGACGTAATGCGCGGCGGAGTACCGCAGGAAGTCCCGCTCGTCTTCGGTGAGTTCTCGCACGGCCTTGGCGGGGCTGCCCACGTACAGATACCCCCCGGGCAGCTCCTTGCCGGGTGGCACCAGGGCGCCCGCGCCCAGCATGCTCTCGGCACCCAGCACGGCACCATCCATGATGGTCGCGCCCATGCCGATGAGGCAGGCATCCTCGATGGTGCAGGCGTGGACGATGGCCTTGTGGCCGACGGTGACGTCGGCGCCGATGACGGTGGGATACCCGGTGGGGTTCATGCCGCCGGCATGGGCCACGTGCACCACGGAGCCGTCCTGGATGTTGGTGCGGGGGCCAACGCGGATCCAGTTCACGTCACCGCGAACCACGGTCATGGGCCAGACGGAGGCATCTTCGCCCAGTTCGACTTCACCGATCACCAGGGCCGTGGCATCCACCCAGGCGCTGTCGGCAACCTTCGGGCGATAGGTTTCGAAGGTGCGGATCATGCGTGCGGTCTCCTTGCTATAGGTGTCCCGATTTTGCCCGGGCCGAGGCGGTTCTGACTGCGGCTCCGGAGCTCCGCCTAACTTTTCTTCTGCCGAAGAAAAGCTCCCTCCACTCCGGCCTGGCCGGCTTACAGCGCATCCATGCGCTGAGCGCCGGTGGCCGCATCCATGCGGCCACCCCTTCGGGGCCGGGCAGCCTGCGTTCCGGGGCTGCGCTAGTCGCCGCAGTCAGAACCGCCTCGGCCCGGGCAAAATCGGATCGCATTGTCAGGTCATCGTTACCATCTCTTCCGCACTGGTCGGATGGATGGCGACGGTTTCGTCGAAATCGCGTTTAGCCGCACCCATTTTCACCGCCACCGCGAAGCCCTGGAGCATTTCGTCCGCCCCTGTCCCAAGAATATGACAGCCGACGACACGCTGCTTCTCGCCGACGGTGACTAACTTCATGCGGGTGCGGGGCTTGTGGTCCGACAGGGCGTAGTCCATGGCCACGAAGGTCGTGCTGAAGCAAGTCACGGCATCGCCGTACTGCTCCCGCGCCTCGGCCTCGGTGAGGCCGACGGTGCCGATGGGAGGATGGCTGAACACCACAGTGGGCACGTTCTCGAAATCCATGCGGCGGTCCTTCTGACCACCGAAAAGCCGGTCACCCAGACGACGGCCGGTGGCGATGGCCACCGGGGTGAGCGGGATGCGGCCGGTGACATCGCCCAGGGAATAGATGCCGGGAACGTTGGTCTCCTGCCACTCGTTCACCGGCACCTGGCCGGCCTGGTCCGTTGCAACACCCGCCGCGTCCAGGCCCAGGCCGTCAATGTTCGCACGGCGCCCCACGGCCCAGATCACCGTCTCCAGACCCTCGATGGTGCGGCCATCTTCCGCGGTCAGGGTCAGCGTGCCGTCCGGCGCCCGCTCGACCCTGGAGGGCGTGCAGTGGGTCATCAGGTCGACACCGTGCTGGGGCAGCGCTTCCTGCAGCCCCTCCTGGATAAGTTGGTCGAAATCCCGCAGGGGCCCGTGACGACGTACCAGCAGGCTGGTCTCCGTGCCCAGGCCGGCCAGCACCCCGGCCAGTTCCACCGCGATGTAACCGGCGCCCACCACGGCGGCTCGACGCGGCTGCTCGCGCAGCGCGAAGAAGCCGTCGGAGTCGATGCCCAGTTCCGCGCCGGGGACATCGGGAACCACCGGCTGGCCACCGGTGGCGATGATGAAGTGGTCGGCTGTGTAACGCTCGCCGTCCACCTCGATGGTGTTCGCATCCAAGAACCTGGCATGCCCCTGGATGTGGGTGACGCCGTCCTTGTCCAGGTTGCGGGCGTAGATGCCGTTGAGGCGTTCGATGTAGGCGGCACGACGACCGACCAGAGCGCCCCAGTCAAGACCGCGATAGGCAACGTCCAGGCCAAAATCCTGAGCCCGGTGCACCGCCTCCAGGGTGTGGGCGGCGTTCCACATCACCTTCTTGGGTACGCAGCCCACATTCACGCAGGTGCCGCCCAGCAACGACTTCTCCACCACCGCCGCGCTGGCCCCATGGGATGCGGCGCGGCGTGCCGCCGCAAGGCCGCCGCTGCCACCGCCGATGGCGATGCAATCGAAATGCGTACTCATACGTTAACGTCCTCAGCCGTGTGCCGAAACGCTGCAACGATAGCATGCCGCCACAAGGGTAAGGGCTACGTACAACCCCGACCCCGGGCAAGGCGCGGTGTTGGTGGATCGAACCGTCATCCTCGAGCACCAGCAACCATTCGCGGGCCCGGGGTCGAGTGAGACGGCCGGGATCGGGACCTGGGCAACTCCGCCTACCTGCTCGACGAGGCGGGTTTCCGGGACGTCCAGGAGCGTTTCCACCGCGATGGGCACTGGGATAGGGAGGGAGTCAAGAACCACCTGGCGCTCCCATGCTTCAACCGCGCCGATCAGATCGACATCCTGGAGGTCACCCAGCCCACGGATGCGGTCAAGGCGGACATCGGCCCGGCCACCGAACTGCTCCAGTACCACGACCCCGACAGCAGCTATGCGACGGACCTCATGCGCAAGACCATGCCCGGCGGTGGCACGCAGGTCACCATCGACCAAAGTACGCTTAAGGTACTCAAACCCTGACGGAAGTCACCATGCCTAACACCGAAGAACAACGCCTGGACATCATCGAGAACTGCGACATTCTGCTGGATACGGTGCTCAAGCCGTTCGAGAAGGTGGACAGCACCCCGGAAGGACGGATGGTGGCGCAGCTGCATTGGCTCAAGGAGCGTGCTGAGAACCATGACCTGGCGCTGCCGGTTGAGAAAGGCTGGCTTGGGACACTGCTTAACGTCCGCGTGGAAGGCTGGATCAACTGGACGGCCAGCTCCCGGGATCGGGTGCACGAGGAGGTCGACGTGCCCATGGTTCGACTGGTCTATCTCACCCGAGAGGGCCGACTACTACTTAAGCCCGCATACCACCCCTACGCTATCCGGTGCGCGGATGCGCTCACCCGGCTGTTGAACGACGCTCCAAGACCTCTCGACCAGAATGAACAGGCGGCGATCAGTGAGGTGCAAACACTGCGAGAGCGGCTTGAGCGTGGCGGAAGTGAGCCTCCAATCTTGCACTACTTTCCAGAGTTTCCCGGCGTCAGACGTGTCTACAAACCCTACGGCAGTTCTATCGATGATCTTCCCAACGGTTTCTGGCTCATCAAGGTAGTCGCCAACGCCTACTTCAACGGCATCCGCCCCGACACCTGGCTGACCCCGGAGGATGCCGAGCGGGAAGTGGCGGCCGTGGAGCGCGCCCTGGACGCCGCCTGACCCGAGTGCGCCAACAGTCACCTTTATTGGGCCAACGCGCGGGAGAGGCGCGTGCTTTCCGCACATCGCCCCGCGTTCATGGAGGTCATACGCTCCGTGGCGCTGATCGAGGGCTCACTCTCATGACGAGATCATTGCTATGCTGAAAGCCATGAATGCGAATGCCCAGGACGTCAAACAGGCCGCCCACGAGCTGATCGACCAGTTGCCGGATAACGCCAGCTGGGACGATGTGGTCTACCGCATGGCCGTGCGCCGTGCCATCGAGATCGGGCTGACGGAGAGCGACGCGAACGAAGGGGTTGATACCGCCACGGTGCGTGCCGAGCTGGATCTACCCGGCGAATGAAGCTGCGCTGGCTCCCGCACGCGCGGGCGGATCTGCGCGCGATCGGTGAATACGTGGCCGAAGACTCGCCGGAGAACGCCGTAGCGCTGCTCGACAGGATCCTGAAACGCGCTGAGCAAATCCCGGATTTCCCCTTGGCCGGGCGGATGGTTCCCGAGTTCAGACTCCCGGACGTGCGCGAGGTAATCGAGCCGCCGTACTGGATCATCTACCGCAGCTTGCCGGATCGCATCGACGTGATCAGCGTCATGCACAGCGCTCGACTGCTGCGCAATGTTCCGCACAAGTAAACGACTCTGAACCGTCTTTGACGCGGCATTCAGAGTCCCGCCCGCGCCGCCCGGCGCATCGGCCAGTTCACCAGTCGCGCCATCGAACTCATGGCGGAGATCGTCCAGCTCCCCCGCCGCATGGTCTGTCAGGAACTGACCCTCTCACACCCAAACGCTTTCCCGGTCCATAATGAGGCGCCGTGATGACGCCACCGTGGATCAAGAGGAACGCAATGACCAACCCCCTGCTGGAAGCCACCGACCTGCCCCGCTTCTCCGCCATCCGGCCCGAGCACGTGGAGCCCGCCATCGACACCCTCCTGGCGGACAACCGGGCGCGCCTGGACGCGCTGCTGGCACAGGACGACCCTTTCACCTGGGACACTCTGGTGCGCCCGCTGGAGGCGATGGACGACCGGCTCAGCCAGGCGTGGTCACCGGTGAGCCACCTGAACGCCGTGGCCAACTCCGATGAACTGCGGGCCGCGTACAACGCGTGCCTGCCCAAGCTCACCGAATACACCACCGAGATGGGGCAGAACGAGGCCCTGTTCCGGGCGTTCCAGGCCGTGGCCGATCGGGACGACTTCGCGGCGCTCCCCGCCGACCGTCGCCGCGCCGTGGAACATGCCCTGCGCGACTTCCGCCTGGCGGGGGTGGATCTCCCCGAGGAGAAGAAGGCCCGCTACCGGGAGATCGCCAATCGGCTCTCGGAACTGGGCTCGAAATTCCAGGAGAACCTGCTCGACGCCACCAACGCCTGGCATAAGCAACTGGACGACGCCACGCGGCTCGACGGGCTGCCCGAGTCCAACCTGGCCATGCTCCGCCAGGCCGCGGAACAGGCGGGCGAGAGCGGTTACCGGATCGGGCTGGACTTCCCCAGCGTGTTCGCCGTTCTCACCCATTGCCGCGACCGGGACCTGCGCCGGGAGGTCTATGAGGCCTTCGGCACCCGCGCCTCCGACCAGGGGCCGCATGCCGGCCAGTGGGACAACACGGCGCTCATGGACGAAATCCTCGCCCTGCGCCACGAAAAGGCGCGACTGCTCGGCTACGACAACTACGCCGAGCTGTCCCTGGCCACCAAGATGGCCGACAGCCCCCAGGCGGTCATGGACTTCCTCACCGATCTCGCCCGGCGCGCCAAACCGGTGGCGGAGCGCGAATTCGAGGAACTCCGGGCCTTCGCCCGGGACGAGCTGGGTCTGGATGACCTTCAGCCCTGGGACGTGACCTTCGCGTCCGAACAGCTGCGCCAGAGCCGCTACGCCATCTCCCAGGAAGATCTGCGCCCCTACTTCCCGGCGCAGCGGGTGATCGACGGCCTGTTCCAGGTGGTGGAGCGCCTCTACGGCGTGGAAATACGCGAGAACACCAAGGCCGTGGAAACCTGGCACCGGGACGTGCAGTTCTTCGAGATCCGCGACCCGGACGGCACCCTGCGCGGGCGTTTCTTCACCGATCTCTACGCCCGCAGCGACAAGCGCAGCGGCGCCTGGATGGCCGAGTGCAAGGTGCGCCGCGATACCGGTGACGGCGTGCAGACGCCGGTGGCCTTTCTCACCTGCAACTTCGCGCCACCGGTGGGCGACCGGCCGGCGCTGCTGACCCACACCGAGGTGGAGACCCTGTTCCACGAATTCGGCCACGGCCTGCACCACATGCTCACCCGGGTGGGCGCCGCCTCCGTGGCCGGCATCCACGGCGTGCCCTGGGATGCGGTGGAACTGCCCAGCCAGTTCATGGAGAACTGGTGCTGGGAGCGTGAGGCCCTGGACCTGTTCGCCGCCCACGTGGATACCGGCGAGCCCATCCCCGAGGATCTGTTCCAGCGCATGCAGGCGGCGAAGAACTTCCAGTCCGCCATGGCGATGATGCGCCAGCTGGAATTCTCCCTGTTCGACTTCAAGCTGCATCTGGAACACGATCCGTCCCGCGGCGCCCGCGTGCTGGAAACCCTGGAAGAGGCCCGGGACATGACCGCCGTGGTCCGCCCGCCGGAATGGCACCGCTTCCCGCACGGCTTCATGCACATCTTCGCCGGGGGCTACGCGGCGGGCTACTACAGCTACAAGTGGGCGGAAGTCCTCTCCGCCGACGCCTACTCGCGCTTCGAGGAAGAGGGCGTGTTCAGCCAGAATGCCGGGCGCGACTTCCTGGTGCATATTCTGGAGAAGGGCGGCTCAGAGGACCTGATGGACCTCTACAAGGCATTCCGCGGCCGCGAGCCGAATGTGGACGCGCTGCTTCGGCACAGTGGACTGGCGGCCTGACGGTGGACCTGAAGGTCCACCCTACGTCCGGCAACGGGGCCCGTAGGGTGGATGTTTAAATCCACCGTAACCCGCCCGGGCAATCGGGCACACGTAGGGCGCATCTTGATGCACCGTGACGGCCCCCGATGATGCCCGCTGCCGGCTGGCTCAACGCGGGAAGGTGCATCAAGATGCACCCTACGCCCTGAATTTGGCACATAGCGCGGAGCGGGTGATCCGATCACGGACCGTCTGCGGCCAGGACGGCCGCAGTCGAGCCTACATGGATGTATTCACGGCGTGTCCGTGATCGGATCACCCGCTCCGCGCGCCCCGAAACCGGGCACCCTGAGAGGCTCGGATTCCTACAGACAAACAGACGAGGAAAGGAGGTCAAGCAATGGCCGAGTACCCCACCGACCCGAACTGCATCTTCTGCAAGATCGTTTCCGGGGAAATCCCCGCCGCCATCGTCGGCCAGACCGACCACGTTTTCGCCTTCATGGACGCCTTTCCGTCCTCACGCGGCCACACCCTGGTTATCCCCAAGGCCCACTACCCGAACCTGCTGGAAATGCCCACCGACCTGCTGCAGACTTTCATTGCCAGCGTCCAGGAAGTCGCCGGCGCCATCCAGGCCGCCATCCAGCCCCACGGCATCGCCCTGACCCAGTTCAACGGCGAGGCCGCCGGCCAGACCGTGTTCCACTACCACCAGCACATCATCCCCCGCTGGGAAGGGCAGGATCGCCGCAGCCACGGCAAGGACCAGGCGGACCCCGAGGAACTCAAGGCCGTGGCCGCGGAGATCCGCGCCAAGCTGGGCTGGGAGGCCTGAATGAAACTGGCCTCCTGGAACGTCAACTCCCTGAAGGTGCGCCTGCCCCACGTGCTCCACTGGCTGGAGACGGAACAGCCGGACGTGGTGGGCCTGCAGGAAACCAAACTCACCGACGACAACTTCCCGGCCGCGGCCCTGAGCGAGGCCGGCTACGAGGCGGTCCACGCCGGTCAGAAGACCTATAACGGCGTCGCCGTGCTGGCGAAACAGCCCATCAGCGAGACCGTCACCGACATCCCCGGCGTGGACGACCCCCAGCGCCGCGTCATGGCGGGCACCATCGGCGACCTGCGCTTCATCAACCTGTATGTGCCCAACGGCTCCGAAGTCGGCAGCGAGAAGTACGCCTACAAGCTGGACTGGCTGGCGCGGCTGCGGGACTGGATCGCCGACGAAATGGCGCGCCACCCGCGCCTCGCCGTGGTGGGCGATTTCAACATCGCCCCCGCCGACGCCGACGTGCACGACCCGGAGGAGTGGCGCGGCAAGATCCTGTTCAGCGAGCCGGAGCACGCCGCACTGAGAGCACTCACCGACCTGGGCCTGGAAGACACCTTCCGCCGCTTTCCCCAGGACGAGCAGGTGTTCTCCTGGTGGGACTACCGCATGAACAACTTCAAGCGTAACCGCGGCCTGCGCATCGACCTCGTGCTCGCCAGCCCTGCCCTGGCCGCGCAGTGCACCGCAAGCCGGGTGGACGTGGAACCGCGGCGCTGGGAACGGCCTTCCGACCACGCTCCGGTGGTGGCGGAGTTCGTCACCGCGTAACGCTATCGCGGATGCGGGCCGCACCTGAACGGCTTTCTACTCGCGACCGCACCCCTCCCTGTCCATTACCGGACTCCACACGGCGACGTCCCGCCGGCAAAGGCGTATCTGGACGAGCTGGAATCCTACTCCACCAACGAATATGCCATCGACTACACCGCCCCCCTGGTCTTCGCGCTGGCCTATTTCAACCAGTTTGAACGGAGCATGCCCGACGACATCAGCAGCGACAGCGCCGCCTCCCGGGAACCTTAGGTATGCTATCCGACCGTCATGGTCACCGACCCCGACAGGCGTTGCGGTCGGGGTCGGCGAAGCGCACCGGAGTCAGAGGCATCCGTGTGACGCGCCTGGTTAGCTGCTACCAAGCATGTACACGCGAAGCTGCCGCTCTTCTCGCATGACGTAGAGGACAAGAACCCGCTTTTCATCCTCACGATAAAAAATGCGGCACGGCGGAATCACTACCTCCCTGTAGACCGAGTCAGGCAGCTCTGGGGGAATTCTTCCGGACTGGGGAAAATCTTCCAGGCGCTCGGTCTTGTCGAACACTTCCTGGACAAGATGACTTGCTGCGGCAGAATTATCCAGAGCGATGTACTCGGCGATTGCTTCCAACTCTTGAAGGGCGGTCTCAGTCCAGATTACCTCAGCCATTTACTCATTTTCTCCCTGGCCTCACTCTGGCTGCACGTTCTTCCCTCAAGTGCTGCACGCTCTCCCCGTGAGAGCCCCTCAAGCAGCTCAAGGCGACGCTGCATGAACTCGTAATCCTGCACATCAACAAGATAGGCGGATGGCTGGCCATGTTCCGTGATCAGTACCGGCTCCTTTGACGCGTGCAGATCGGCCAGAATCTTGGTGGCTCGGCGCTTAAGGTTCGTAACAAGCTCAACTTTCATGGGCTCACCCTGAATCAGATCAATAGTGACACTATAGTATACCTTCTCGAGGGAGGGAATCGCAGCTAACGCAGAGCGCACGGGTAGCCTATCGAGAGCAACGCGAAGAACAGGCCACCCGCGAGGGCGGGACTTCTCAGCGCTTGTCGCAGTGATGTTGACGGCTCCATTCCTCAGGCCTGGACGAGCGTGCAGGTAATATGAGCGCGCTCCGGATCATTGACGGCACGTCATGGGAAGTCCTCGCATACGAGGCGTCCTCTGCCGCCCCAGCTCCTCGGCGACAGGGGTCGGCGATCGCGACTGACGTCGCTCCCACAGTGCGTCGATACAAGTGCGGACCTGTAGGGCGAACCTTCAGATCCGCCCTGCCGAGACGTTCAAGAATCAAGGCGAAACCGGGGGTTCATCCGGATCCTCGGCGGACAGGCGTTCCAGCAGAACCGCGAACGCCGCCGGGTCCTCGCGCCGCAGCCGCGCCATGGCCTGCTCGGCAGCGGCACGCGGGTCGCTTGCGTGACGCGCCTTGACGGCCTCCACGTCCGCCTGCATCGCTCGGAGCCGCCGCACGGCCGGGTCGTCGCTGTCCCCCGCCACGGCGAGCAACGCCTCGGTCAGCACGCCGAGCTGCCGGCCATAGCTGGCCACCTCCGACACCACGTCCCGCTCGATCCGCGGATCACCGGCGAAGTTCAGTGCCACCTGCGGCGAGAATAGATTCGTGAAGGGCGAAATGTCCTGAGTGACGTCCCCACTCAGAGGCGCGCGCAGCGCGCCCGCGGCCCAAAGTGGAAACAGCCAGGGGGCAAGCATCCAGGGTGGCATGGGTCGACTCCTTTCAGACGTACGCCAACAACTATAGCCCAGCCCGGGCCGTGCAACCCTGACGTTCGACGGATCAGACGACGATAGCTCCGGCGGCACCGCCCGCAAAGAATCCCAGTGACAATCCGGCGACGGTTCAGCGACACCGGTGTTTGGCCGGAGGCGGCATAGTAGAGCCCAAATCGCTTGAGCACGCCGAGGGTACATCATGGCGTCATTCCTGCTCACCTCCAGTCCGCTCCCGGAGGAGGCCCGCAACCAGCGCGTCTACCAGGGCGACCTGATCGTCTTCCGGGGCTTTGCGGCCGTGACGTATCTGGTGGATGGGCTGCGGGCGATCTGCCGGCAACATCTTGGCGCCGACCCGGAATCCGTTCACGAACGCCTGCCGGAAGCGGCGCTCAACGCCGCGGCCCAGGCGCTGCGGGATGCAGTCGCGGCCGATGACACGGTGACCGCGCTGCTGCGCACCGCGCTACAGGACGTCGGCGTGGGCATCGACGACACCTTCGGCGACGGACTGGAACTCCGTGTCCAGAGCGCCTCCAGCCGCAGCGGGGCCCGCCGGATCAGCCCGCTGGGCGTGCACAGGGATACCTGGGGGTCGAACATCATGGCACAGACCAACTGGTGGGCCCCGGTGTGGCCAACCACGCCGGAACGAACCATCGCCTTCTTCCCCACGTATTTCGAACGCCCCGTGCCGAACAACAGCGAGGGCTGGGATTTCCGCGAGCTACTGCGCCGCCTGAAAGCGGACGGGCCGGACACCGACTACCCGCTGCTGCCACTGGCCACCGACCCGCCGGGCTGGGAGGACGCGATGCCCGTGAGCATCGAGCCCGGCGACCTGCTGTGCTTCTCCGGCGTTCACCTGCATGCGTCGGTACCGAACGCCACGGACAGGACCCGGCTGTCGTTCGAGCTGCGCACGGTCAACAGGGGAGACGTGCTGGCCGGCCGGGGCGCACCGAACGTGGACGGCACCGCTATACGCACGACCTATCAGCTATTCCGGGGGCTGACCCACGGCGAGCGGCTCGGCCCCTTGGAGTAACCCCGCCGACCGTAGCCGTACCCGTAGGGTGGACCTTCAGGTCCACCATCCACACTTCCCCTGAAATGCCGCCGTCCGTGGGGCCTGTGACGGTGGACCTGAAGGTCCACCCTACGGCTCGTGCGACTCCGCAACCGGCATGTTCCTTGGTGTCATGATGATCTGTCGCTTACCGGACGCGACGGCTTCATGCCCCTGGGGCACAACGGCTCGAGACGCGACGGAGTCGGGTTCAGGACCGCAATTCCGACAACACGCTCCTGAAGCTCTCCAGACCGGACTCCAGGTTCTCGATGATGTCTTCCGCGATATCGTCCGGGTCGGGCAGGTTGTCCAGATCGCCCAGGGAGTCGTCGCGTAGCCAGAATATATCCAGGCTGGTCTTGTCGCGCTTGAAGATCTCCTCGCGGCTGTAGCAGCGCCAGCGGCCCTCGGGGTTGTCCTCGCTCCAGGTTTCCTGGCGATTCCGGCGGTCGCCCGGCTTGTAGCACTCGATGAACTCGCGGAGGTCCTGGTCGCGCAGCGGCTTCTTCTTCAGGGTGTGGTGGATGTTGGTGCGGTAGTCGTAGAACCACACGGCGTCCGTCCAGGGGTCGGCGCGGCCCGGGCGGCCATCAAAGAACAACACGTTAGCCTTGACGCCATGGGCGTAGAAGATGCCCGTGGGCAGGCGCAGGATGGTGTGCAGCTCGGTGGTTTCCATGAGCTTGCGGCGCACCGTCTCGCCCGCGCCGCCCTCGAACAGCACGTTATCCGGCACCACCACGGCGGCCTGACCGTTTTCCTTGAGCAGGGTCCTGATGTGCTGGACGAAGTTGAGCTGCTTGTTCGACGTGGTGGCCCAGAAGTCCTGGCGGTTGTACTCGAACTCCTCGCGCTCCTGTTCCCCGGCCTCATTGGTGATGGTGAGCGTGCTCTTCTTGCCGAAGGGGGATTGGCCAGCACGTAGTCGTGCCGCTTCGGCTGCTCCGCCAGTAGCGCGTCGGTGGGCGAGATGGTGGGCTCGTCGCCAATGTCGCCGATATTGTGCAGGAAGAGGTTCATCAGGCACATGCGGCGGGCGCTGGGGACGATCTCGTTACCGTAGAAGGTCTCGTGCTTGAGCGCCTGCTTCTGCTCGGTGGTCATCTCCGACAGATGGTGTTCCTTGATGTAGTCATAAGCCGCCAGAAAGAAGCCGCCGGTACCGCAGGACGGATCGCAGATGGTTTTGCCCGGCTGCGGCTGCACGCACTCGACCATGGCACGGATCAGCGGGCGCGGGGTGAAATACTGGCCGGCGCCGGACTTGGTGTCCTGCGCGTTGCGCTCCAGCAGGCCTTCGTACAGGTCGCCCTTGACCTCGGCATCCAGCATCACCCAGGTCTCGGCGTCGATCATCTCGATCAGCCGCGCCAGCTTGGCCGGGTCCTGAATCTTGTTCTGCGCCTTGGTGAAGATCTGGCCCAGCATGCCCTTTTCCTGACCCAGCTCGCGCAGCAGCTCGATGTAATGGCCTTCCAGCTCCGCACCTTTGCGCGCCTTGAGGCTCTGCCAGTTGTACTGCTCGGGGATGCCGGCGTCCCGGTTCCACGGCGGACGGCTGTATTCGTCCGCCATCTTGAGAAAGATCAGGTATGTGAGCTGTTCCAGGTAATCGCCGTAGCTCACACCGTCGTCGCGGAGCATGTGGCAGAAGTTCCAGACCTTATTGACGAGGTTTTCGGCATTCATGGCGTGCGGTCCTTATCGGTTTGGTTGCCCGGACTGCTGCATATCCATCGGCGGCAAATCGAATAGCAGGCGCACAAGCTCCAGGTTGATGTAGTAGTTCTCCCGCCCGAGCCGATGCTTTTCGAGAATGCCGCCCTTGGCCAGTTCGTCCAGATAACGTGTTGCCGTCGCTCTGGAGACGGCCAGGTCCTTCTCCACAAAGGCGACCTTGGTATAGGGGTGGCGGAAGATGTTGTTGATCAGGTCCTGACTGTAGAACTTGTAGCGCGCCCGTATGAAGTGTTTGTGCTGCTGCAGGAGCTGGCCAATGGCCTGCACCAGCGTGGTGGTGTGCCGCGCCGTCACCTCCACACCACGCAGCAGGTACAGCAGCCAGCTCTCCCAGTCGCCGGTGTCCCGAACCCTCTGCAGCTCATCGTAGTAGGCGGGCTTGGTCTGACTGATGTAACGGCTCAGGTAGAGGATGGGCGAATCCAGCAGCCCCTCGCGGACGAGAAACAGAATGTTGATAATCCGCCCCGTACGCCCATTGCCATCGTAGAACGGGTGAATCGTTTCGAACTGGTGGTGGGCAACCGCCATGCGCACCAGTGGGTCTTCCGGACCCTCCGCATGAAGATAGCGCTCCAACTCCGCCATCAACTCGGGCACCCGTTCCGGTGAAGGCGGCCGATAAACGACTTCCCCCGTCAACTCGTTTCTCAGGACCGTGCCCGGCGTCCTGCGAAACCCCGCATCGTTGCCCTCCAGCACGGCCTGTACCTGGAGAATGGTGTTCAGCGTGAGCAATTCTGTCTCCCGCACCGCGCGGAATCCGACCTGCAGGCCGTCCGCATAGCGGGCGACTTCCTTGCTGGCCGGGTCCACGGATTCCGGCTGGAGCTGGTAGCGATAGAGGGCATCCTGAGTGGTGATGATGTTCTCGACTTCGGAACTGCTCTGCGCTTCCTGCAGAGACAGGGTAGAAACCAACAAGCCTTCATTCGGGATGGTCTTTGCCACCCCTTTGAGCTCGGCCAGACTGCGATGGGCCGCCACCAGCGCACGCAGCACTGCAGCGCTCTCCAATGCGCCCCTTGGGGGAAAGTGATCCTGGATGTCCAGCACCATCGCTGTCTCCTGAAGCCCACTCTTAGTGACGCTCTCAAAATTTGCGGTTTTTGAGAAGATTTACCGCAATCTTCTCAAATCCCCGCCAACCTGAACACGACATCCTCACCCGCCCGGAACCTCGGCGCTCACTCCGTGGGCGCTGGGTTGTCGCCGCCGTCTTCGGCGATCAGGTTCATCACCAGCCGCACCATCAGGTCCTTGGCCTTGGGGTCGCTCTCGGCGATGAGCAGCGTCAGGGCAGTCAGGCCTTGTTCGTTCAGGGTCAGGCGCATGCCTTCCTGGCGCAGGTAGAGCAGGAAGAGAAAGGCCCCGGAGCGCTTGTTGCCGTCGGAGAAGGGGTGATTCTTGATGACGAAGTACAGCAGGTGGGCGGCGCGCTCCTCGCGCGTCCTGTACAGCGCCTCACCGAACATGCTCTGTTCCAGGTTGCCCAGAATCGAGGCCAGCCCGTCGCCCCGGTCCCGCGCGAACAGATCGGTGGCCTCGCCCCGCTCGCGTAGTTCACCGGCCAGGGCGTCCAGGGCGCGGCGCGCCTCTTCGAGCGCCAGCACGCCCCGGGCCGGCCGGGCGCCGGGCGGCAGGCCGAGGGCGCCTTCGTCATAATCCTGCAGTAGGCGCCAGGTGCGGGCGTAGCCGAGGATCAGGCCCACCACCTCCTGGCCCAAGTCCGATACTAGCTCCTGCCGGGTGAGCGTCTGGCCGAGCAGTTCCACCGCCTGTTCCAACTCGGAGAGGCCCTGCTGCGCCAGCCGGTGCTCGTTGAGGCTGTAGCCCTGGGTCAGGTGCTCGCGGAGGACGCGGGTGGCCCACTGGCGGAAGCGGGTGGCGCGGGTTGAGTTGACACGGTAGCCCACGGAAATCACGGCATCCAAATCATAGTGCTTGAGCCGCCGGCGGACCTGACGCTTGCCTTCCTGGCGAACGACTAAGAAATCCTTAGCAGTTGCCGATTCTGACAGCTCCCCATCCCGATACACATTCCTCAGGTGCATCAAGATGTTCTCCGGCGTCGTGCCGAACAGCTCCGCGATCTGCTTCTGGGTGGCCCACAGCGTCTCCCCTTCCAGCCGTACTTCAACCGAATGCGCTTCATCCTCGAAAATCACGATTTCACTCATGCAGCCTCCTTGCTGTCGTTGTCATCAATGCGCCAGCGATCCCGGTTTTCGCGGCCGAAACGCCATACGCTTCGAGCTATGCGGAGAGCACTCATGACCAGTCCTCTGCCGCAATATAGGCCTGGTCGGGACGGTTCGGTTCGCTTGGAAACTGGTATTGCACGACACCTTCCGCTAGTAGTGGAGCAATGTGTTGGCGATGCAGGTAATCCTGGCGACGCTTGAGAAGAACGGCCAATTCGCGCGCTCCGTAGGGCCTGAGGGCGCAAAGCGCTTGTATGAGTTTTGGCATCTGCTTCGGGTCGCGGCTGCGCTGGCCGATCCGTTCGAGCTCGCTTCTAAGCTCATTCGGCAATTCGGCCAGGAGTTGCTCGCGGTACGCCCAGACGGATTCGTCACGTTGGGACTCCTGCGATAAGGCCCCCGACTCCTGTGATAAGGCCCCCGACTCCTGTGATAAGCCTTCGGACTCCCTAGGTAAGCCGGAGAAGAGGTCGTCTTCCGTCTCGGCTGTCGGGGAGCCGAGCCGTTCCCCCGGCACATAGTAGGTCGCCGGGCCGCGTGGCACCTGCTCGACCAAGCCCAGGTCGCGCAGGCGCGAGAGGCGCTGGCTGGCCGTCAGGGTATCCACCCGGTTGAGATCGCGGTAATCGGAGTTGGTGATGCGGCCAGTCTCGCGAACGAAGATCAGCGCCCGCTGCTCGTCCTCGCCGAGCCCCAGATGCCGGAACTGGCCAAGCCAGGCGATGTCCTCCTCGCTCAGGAAGTGGTGGAACAGGTAGGTGGCGGAGAACTGGTCGTTGTGGCGGTCGGAATCGAAGCTCGGGGGTGACAATCCGGCCTCTTCCATCAGCCGGCGCATCACGCGGACGCCGCTGCCCTTAGTCTCGGCCAACCCCATTTCATGCAAAACCGAGGCAATCACCGGGTTGCGCCACTGCGAGCCCGGCTCGCCCAGGTTCTCCAGTGCTTTCAGGGAATAGCCCGGGTTGTGCACTTCCAAGCGGTTACTGTAGCGCAGCAACTGGATGGGCTGCTGGCGCTGGTAATTGCGGTGCATCACGGCATTGACCACAGCTTCGCGCACCACCTTATCCGGCAGCACTGTCTTCTCGCCCCGGCGAATCTCACCTTCCGGTAACTGGAACGCACGCGGCAGGTCGTCCAGCACCGCCGCCGTGGCCCGCTGAATCAACCGGGGCAGCGTGTCGCGCAGATCGAGGGTGGTGAAGCGCTCGTGCGGGTCTTCGATCCACTCCTTGCCGGGGATGCGGACGTAATCCACCCGGTTCGCTGGGAACAAGCGGCGCAGCGCGCCACGCCGGCCGAACAAGAGCACACCCGCCACCGTGGGGTGCAGCTCACCAGATTGGCGAGCCACGGCGCCAAGTGCCTCCAGCAGCTCCTCATCGGAGAAGTTCAGCTCCTCGGCCTCTGGGCGCACGGCGCGGCGGGCATCACGGTAATGTTCAACGGCGTCCGGGTCGAGATCGTCCAGGCTGGCTCCGGACACCACCGAGGCATCGTAGCTCTGACCGGACCGCCCCTGATACAACTCGGCCAGGTCGTCCTGGTTGCAACGGTAATCACCACTGGGGCCGCGTCGCCAGGCCGAGCGCGGCAGTTGTTTATTGGCAAAGTAAACCGGGCGGGACGCCGGTTCCGCCTCCGGCACCTCCACCAGAATCACCGTGCCCTCATCCAGCGCCTCCGCCCGGGCCTGAATCCGCAGCGGTACGTTGAAGGCATTGGCACAGCGGGAATGCAGGTCGTTCAGCAGCTTGTCAGGGTCCGCGATTCCGGTCACCCGATAGTCACCGGGCGCATCCGAGGCCTTTTCCACCCCCAGCAGCAGCCAGCCGCCACCCAGGCCAGGTTCATTGGCAAAGGCGCAGACTGTCTCCAGCAGCGACTCGCCAATGGCCGAGGCCCGCTTGGCCTCGACCCGATCCGACTCATCGAGCTGCCGGAGCTGGTCGAGCAGCGCCTGTGCCGTGACCTGGCTCATGCCGGCGACTCCGTCTTGCGCTTGCGGCGCTTGGCCTTGGGCGCATCGGCCTGTTCCTGACGGATGCGCTCCAGCAGGGCCTTGGCGGGTTCGTCGTTGGGATCCTGGGGGACGAGTTTGCCTTCGAAGGCACGTTTTAAGATTGATTGGCGCAGCAGCTCTGCCCGCTGAAACGAGACTTCGAGCTCTTCTTCCAACTGCGATAACCTTGAAACCCTTGATTCGATTTGGTTCACAATCTGCTCTTGCTCTTCCAGCGAACAAAGTGGGAATTCCATATTCTCCACAATGCCCAAGTTCAGATTGGGCTGGACCCCACCGGACGATGATAGTCTGATCTTCTCGTAGTTATGAACCAAGAACCATTTCAAGTAGGGCCTGATATGTGCAGCAATTCCTTCGGTTACGATGGCTGCAAGCGCCTGGTTCGTTGTTGCATCAATCGCTAATTCAGATGCCTTGCCACGAGTCTTGCCTTCACCATACATGGCGACGAGCAACGTTCCCTTTGGATAAATCCGAAGATTTGTCTCTTCAAGAGCGGTCTCCGTTACCCATCCTGAAGGTTCCCGGACATACAAGTCGTTTACCGCCCCACTCGTCACCCAAGGAATATCACCACCGTCGTAGAAATCTCTTCGCTTCTTGAGAGGGGTCACACCAGTTCCAACGAGGGCAACATCTATGATGCCGGCACCAACCCAACCATCAGGCGGGGAGTTTTCGGGGTTTGACGGCGTGTCACCCGCCTTCTTCGGCTTAGCCGGTTTCCTTGGTTTCTTTCCGGACTTTCCATCGGCCTCCCACTCCGCCACAGCGGCCTTCCACTCTTCCAACTGCTGCTGGTAGCGCGCTTCGCGCTCTTCGCGGATGCGCTCAAGGAGTTGATCAGCGGTTTCGAGTTTGTCGGCGTTGTCGCGTCGCCATTGTTCGGTAAGGCGGCCTTCGAAGGCGGCCTTGAGCAGGGACTGGCGGTAAGTCTTGAGCTGAGCGCGGGCGGTTTTCAAGCTTTCCACGCCCTTGTCCAGTTCGGAGAAGAGTTCCTCGATCTTGGCGACAATGCGGCGTTGTTCTGCAAATGGAGGAAGACTTATTGGCCAGCTTTTCAAAAAACCCTGAGAAATGTTTGGCTGAGCCCCGCCGACTCCTGCATCAACCAATTGTGGTGATATACGGCTGATGTAGTAATACAGGAATAGACTGTCAATTGCTCCAGCACTTACGTCGGCAACCGCGCAGGCTTGGTTTGTGGCTGCATCTATATTCAATATAGATGCATGCCCTATTGTCGCCCCGTACATTGCTATCGCAACGGAACCCTTCGGAAAGATTTTTGCAGAAGAATGTTCAATCGCTTGTGAGGTCAAATGCTCATCGGTTTTGACTATATATTTTTCTTTGAGCTCTCCAGTCTTTACCCAAGGTATCGAGCCACCGAAGAACTCCTTTTTCTTCCTCGACGGCGTTCCTCCGGAGCCCCATTTAGCGACTTCAGCCAATGTGACACTGGCCCATCCACTGTTAGGAACAAATTCGCCACTCCGTTCCATGGTTACGCCGCCATCTCATCATTCATCTGGTCCAACACGGTCTCCATATCCTCCCCGAATAGTTGCCACATGCGCCCTCGTCCGCCTTCGGCGTCGAAGGGGGCGTAGTCCAGGTCTTCCACGGTGATGTGGAAGCTGGCAGCGATGTGGTCGCGGATCTTTTCCAGCCAGGCCATCTGCTCCTCGTTGAACTTGGGCTGATTGCCGGAATGCCGGCCGAAGACCCAGCGCTTGAAGTTGGCCCTTACGGTGTCGGCATAGGGGGTGAGCTGCTCATCCCAACCGCTGGCCCGGCGCACCAGCGCGATGATCTGGGCCAGTTCGGTTTCCGGGCGGCGGGCCTGCACCTCGTCCAGGCGGGCGTAGGCGTCCCAGACCCGCGCCGGGGCCAGTTTGGGCTTCTCGCGCTTGAGGGCCTCCAGCAGCTCGCGGATGGCCCGGGCGGTGATCTCGCGGCGCCGGTGCGGCTGGGCGTAGTAAATGGTCAGGGCGTCGATGTCGTCCCGGTGGGCCGCCAGCCATTCCGCAAATTCCTGGCGTAGCTGCTCGCGGTGGGTTTCGGCGTCGGTTTCCCAGTCGCTGACTGTGACCTCGTCCGGGTTGATGTCGTCCACCACCTGCTCCTGGCGCTGGCGCACCTCTTCGATGTAGGTGGTCAACGGGCCGGTGATGGCGGCGGTGGCGGCCCTGGCGCGCTCCTCGCGAACCGACTCGATCTGCTCCGGCGCGGGTTCGGCCGTGTCGGGGAGCTGGTGGGTCTCGCGGGCTGCGCGGCGCAGGGCGTCCGGGTCATCGGTGGCCAGCAGCTCGGAGGCGATGGTGTTGAGGTCCGGGCCACCGGTGATCTTGCGCACTTCCTGATGTTGCTCCTCGTTGAGCCGCTTGCTGAAGCGGGCCAGGCGGCCGGCCAGGCTCGTCAGGCTCTCCGGATGGCGCACGCCCATGGTCACGGCCTGCATGAGGTCCTTCATGGGCACGCTGGGCTTGCGCTCCAGGCTGCCGGTTTCCATCTTCTTCGATTCGCTCACGCCCACGGCGTCCACCAGCACGAAGTGGGCCTTGGGACCGGTGGCGGAACGGTTGACCTGGCGCAGGCCGTCGGCGTCCAGGCTGCGGGTGCCGCGGCCGACCATCTGCATATAGTAGTTGCGGCTTTTGACATCGCGCATGAACAGCAGACACTCAATGGGTTTGACATCGGTGCCGGTGGCGATCATGTCCACGGTGACGGCAATGCGCGGGTTGTAGTCGTTACGGAAGCTGTTGAGCAGGCTCTGGGGGTCACCGTCGATGCGGTAGGTGATCTTGCGGCAGAAGTCGTTGCTCGCGGCGAACTCCTCGCGGACGGTATTGATGATGTCGTCGGCGTGGCCGTCGGTCTTGGCGAAGATCAGGGTCTTGGGCACCTCGACGCCGGCCGGGCCGCCGTCGCCCTCCGGCAGCCGCCGGTCCGGGAACATGCGCGGAAGCGCATCCCGGAAGGCGCGGATGACGGTGCGGATCTGGCTGGGATTGACCACGCTACGGTCGAGCTGGGCGCCCTGGTATTCCAGATCCTCGTCCAGTTGCTGCCAGCGTTGCTCCCGGGTGAGACGGTCGCGGTGCTCCACCGTCTCCTCCGCCTCGATCTTCCCGCCCTCCCGGCTCAGACGGGTGTCGATGCGCCAGATGAAGTGATCCACGTTCACCCCGTCCACCACGGACTGCTCCAGGGGGTACTCGCTGACCACATTCTGGTTGAAGAAGGCGTAGGTGCGGTTGTCCGGCGTGGCGGTGAGGCCCACCAGGAAGCTGTCGAAATACTCGATCACCTGGCGCCAGAGGTTGTAGATGGAGCGGTGGCACTCATCGATGACGATGACGTCGAAGAACTCCGGCGGCACCTTCTCGTTGTAGACCACCGGCAGCGGATCCTTGCGCAGGGCGTCCAGGCCGGGCATCTCGTCCTCGGCCTCTTCGGCCAGCGGCTCACCCTTGAGGATGGAATACAGGCGCTGGATGGTGCTGATGCAGACCTGCCCATCGGTGGGCACATGGGGCGAGCGCAGGCGCTGGACGGTGTAGAGCTCGGTGAACTTGCGGTTGTCGTCCTGGGGCAGGTACTGGTGGAACTCGTTCTCGGCCTGAACACCCAGGTTGCGGGTATCCACCAGGAAGAGCACGCGCTTGGCCCCAGCGTGCTTGAGGAGACGATAAATGCTGGTGATGGCGGTGAAGGTCTTGCCGGCCCCGGTGGCCATCTGGATCAGCGCCCGGGGGCGGTTTTCTTTGAAGGAGGTCTCCAGTTTGCTGATGGCGTGGAACTGGCAGTCGCGCAGGCCATCAGGTTGCAGCGCCGGCAGGGCCTGCAGCCGCTTGCGGAACGGGCCGGCCTGCCCGCGCCATTCGGCCAAAGTCTCCGGACGGTGGAACTGGAACAGCTCGCGGGCCCGGGGGATCGGGTCCCGGCGGTCGGTGAAGCGGGTAATCTCGCCGGTGGCCTCGTAGACGAAGCGTAGATCGGCCTTGCCGACGTACTTGAGTTCGGCACCGGCATAGCGGGCCGACTGCTCCTCCACCGTGGTAATCCGGTGGCCTTCCTCCTCGCGCTTGGCCTCGATCAGCCCGACCGGCTCGCCATCCACCATCAACAAGTAGTCCATGGGGCCGGAGTCGGTGGGGTATTCGCGAACCGCCACGCCGCGCCCGGCCTGTGGATTCAGGCCTGCCAGACTCTGCACGACCCAGCCCGAAGACCGGAGCTGGTCATCGATGCGGTCGCGGGCGCGTTGTTCCGGGCTTTGGTTCGGGTCCATGAGGCTCCCGGGCGGTTGTTTTGTGATTCTTCTATGGCCTCGCCACCTTAGCCAAGGTCGGGGCAGTGTGGCTACTGCCCGATTAGCAAAGTGCACCGATAGATAACCACCAAGCACCGCCGCTTGCCCAACAGCGGCGAATCGGCGTACACCTGTCCCTGTCAGCAACAACCATGCTGGAGGCTCGCATGTCCGCGCAGGCACCGGGTCAGGAACCGCGCCAACTCCTGGAGTACTCGGTGGTGTTCACCGATCGCTCCCTGAACCACATGTCCGCCGCGTTCCAGGGCGTGATGCGTGAGCTGTCGGCCGGACTACGGCGCGTATACGGGGCCGAGGCGGCCATCGTGGTTCCCGGCGGCGGCACCTGGGCCATGGAGGCGGTGGCGCGTCAGTTCGCCACCGGCCAGAACTGCTTGGTGATCCGCAACGGCTGGTTCAGCTATCGCTGGACGCAGATCCTCGACACCGGCGGCATTGCCTCTGCCACCACCGTGCTCAAGGCGCGGCCCACAACATCGCAGCGCCAGGCACCGTACGCTCCGCCCCCGGTGGAAGAGGCGGTAGCGGCCATCCGCGCAGAGAAGCCCGCCGTGGTCTTCGCGCCCCACGTGGAGACCGCCTCCGGCATTCTGCTGCCGGACGACTACGTGCGGGCCCTCGCCGAGGCGGCGCACGAGAGCGGTGGCCTGTTCGTCCTCGACTGCATCGCCTCCGGCGCACTCTGGGTGGACATGCGCGCGCTGGGCGTCGACGTGCTCATCAGCGCACCACAGAAGGGCTGGAGCGCGTCGCCCTGCGCCGGGCTGGTGATGCTGAGCGGCACGGCGGAGGAGCGCCTGGAGCAGACCACCAGCACGAGTTTTGCGCTGGACCTCCGCAAGTGGCGCGTCATCATGCGCGCCTACGAGGACGGCGGCCACGCCTACCACGCCACCATGCCCACTGACAGCCTGGCGCGCTTCCGTGACACCCTGCGGGAGACCGAGGCAGCCAGCCTGGAAATGCTGCGGGAACGCCAGAGCGAGCTGGGCAACCGGGTCCGCGGGCTGCTCTCGGAACACGGCTTCGCCAGCGTTGCCGCCGAGGGGTTCCAGGCGCCGGGTGTCGTCGTCTGCCACACCGACGACCCCACCCTGCACAACGGCCGCGCCTTCGCGGATCAGGGCCTGCAGACGGCGGCCGGGGTGCCACTCATGTGCGACGAGCCCGACGACTTCCGCACGTTCCGGATTGGCCTGTTCGGGCTGGACAAACTCCAGCACGTAGACCGGACCGTGGCCAGATTGGAGGACGCGTTGGCGGCAATTACCGGCCGGGAGTGAGACAGGCGCCCGACCCTCCGCTGACGTGATCGCGGTGCGGTGGCTTCACGTCCAGATGCTTGAGGCGGGATTTGTGGAGCCGCGAAGCGGTGGAACACCTGTCCGGCAACAGCCGGCTGATGATGCATTATTCGTAGTGGCTCCAGAGCCTGAGCACTTTCACGACTCGATCGCCCTCAAGCACTTGGTAAACCAGACGATGCTGGATATTGATGCGGCGTGAACAGGCCCCCGCAAGATCACCAACGAGCCTCTCGAACGGAGGCGGCTTGCGGTATGGGTCTTCTGCAATCAGTGCCAACAACTCCTGGTCTTTGGGCATAAGGCCGCTGGAGGCCAGTTTCTTTGCATCTTTCTGTGCTCGCTTGGTGTACACCAACTTCCATGTCACCAATCCAGTCCCTCATCGCATTCATCCACGGGGGTATCCATCCCCTCTCGAGTAGACTCCCGCATACCTGGCACGGAGAGCAGGTACAGTGTTTCCTGAATGGCCGACCAGTCTTCTTCGGATACCAGGACCGCTTTGTTCCGCTTGCCCATGATGACGATTGGTTGATGGGACTCGGCGGTTTCGTCGATCAACCGATAGAGGTTGCTGCGCCCCTCAGTTGCCGTGATTCCGTTCATGACGCACCTCTTGCGTGTTAAAGCCTCCACCAAGAGTACGCCTTCCGGTACGTACGTCAAGACGAACGCCACGTATAACGACTCCGGGTGAGCCGCGGCGCGTTCGACCCCGTTGTTAGGTTATTTCTCTCGATTGGCGGAGCTTTGCCTCAAGGCCGGCCTTAACCTCCGGCCACTCCGGGCTGACGATGCTATAGCACACGGAATCCCGTTGACGGCCACCTGGCATGACCATGTGATACCGCAGGATTCCTTCTTGCTTCGCGCCCAAGCGCAGGATGGCCTTCCGGGAGCCCTCGTTAAGGACATCCGTCAGGAACTCCACTCGCAGGCAGCCGAGCACTTCAAAGGCATGCTTTAGAAGCAGGAACTTTGCTTCCGTGTTCACCACCGTGCGCTGTGCGCTCGTCGCCAACCAGGTGGAACCGATTTCCAGCCGGCGGTGCGCGCGCTCGATCGCGCGATAGCGCGTGGTGCCGACAACGGTGCCGGAGGTCTTGCGGATGATGGCGAACGGCAGAAACCGCCCCTGCGCTTGCCCCGAGAGCGCATCGTCGATGTACTCCGCAGTCGCCTGCAACGACCCCGGCACGGAGGTGACCTTCGAGTTCCACAGCTCCCCATCCGCTGCGGCCGCGTACAGCGCGTCGCTGTGCGACTTCGCTAAGGGCTCCAGCCTGATGTGAGTGCCATCAATTGTGAGGGGAGAAACTTCCACTGCTTTTCCTCTGACTAACGCTGAGCAAAGCGGCGGCCCGTCAGGGACGTCCGTCGTACGCGACTTGTTATCACTGCCTCAGCCATTCTCCGTGAACTGAGGCAAATCGTCGGAGATATCGAACCATGGCGCCTTGCTGCCCACGAAGACATGTCGGTCTGCGCGCACGCCGGGATCAGTGTCGAGGGTGCCCAGTGGAAGCGCATAGACCTCTGGCTTTTCACTGAACTTCGTATGAATGCTTGAACCGCAATTTGAGCAAAAAACCTTGAACTCTCACGGCGATGACTCGTAGCTTTTGAGCAGCTCTTGGCCTCTGACGGTCCTCCAGTCATCGGCCTGCACCTTTGCACAGGTTCGGAACGCCGCTGCATGGAGCTTGCGGCACATAGAGCCATGGCAATTGTAAACGTCGCTAACGCCGCCATTCAGTTCATATTGGACGCCCCCGCAAAGGCAGCTACCTGATAGGTTCATTAACTCAACCTCCCTGTGTGACAACGAAAAGCTAAGCCGCTGGGCGAAGCGAAGCGTAGGCCAGTCGGCTTGAGTGCCAAGTTAACCACCAACCTGATTCAGCCAATCCCGCATGGCCATACCCAAGCGCTCGACGTCTTCCGCTTCCATTTCTCCGCTATGCATAATGATATTTCTAGAACGCTCGACTGACTTGAAGATATGTTTCGCCCATTCGATATCGGGTATGAAATCCTTAAAATGTTCCTGATTGGTGGTTATTATCGCCGACAGGTCTTCAATCTCCGTATAGTCAAGGAGGCTGTCTCCTCGCTTTGCGTGGTACCGGATCTTATTCTCTTCATCTCTCCGGTTTTGTGCCTTCTGCCTACGTTTTTCGGGAACGCACTCCACCCACCAGTCCTCCCCGACCACCTCAGGGTCGAGCAGCCGCGTCTTGATAAATGCGCGAACGGATCGCTCGAACGCGGCAATCGCGGAATAAACCACTGCCATCCGTTCCGCCACCTCCAGATGGTTGTCTTCCATTAACTCCAGAGGGAGCCGCTGGGCAATTCTGTTTTCGTGCGCGGCCCTCGATGGCTGTCCTATGGCCTGCCGAGCCAGGTGCCCGCGGTACACAAACGAGTAGACTTGGTCTTCGTGATTGGTCATGGTCACAAGAGATGCTTTTTGAGGCTGGTAAACAAGGCGTCAAAAACTGCCGGATCGCGCGAGTTCGGCAGTATCAATTGGATATTATAATGCAGCTGCAGCTTTTCCCGATTCGTCAAGCCTTCGGGTGCATCTTCTTCCTCCGACGCCGCACCGTGCTTGGGAGTCCGCTCCTTCTTATCTGCCTCTCCCACCTTTTCCTCTTCTTGCTTGACCGCCGGCTCAGGTTTTTGTCGCGGACTCCAGTCAGCGTGCTCGCAGAGCGCCGTAAAGGTGGCGGCCATATTGTTGATCACGTTGTCTGATTCTTGCCCCTGCGTCAGACTCTTAAACTTCCCTCTAACTTGTGCCACGTCCATGTTCTGAGCGTCTTTTCGAATATCGAAGAGATCACCGTAGGCGTCCTCAATCGCCTCGGCCAACACTTTCCCGGAATTCGCAGGATCGAGAAACTCGTAATAACGTTGCTCCGGCACGCCATTTTCGTCAATGAACCCCAGTCCCTTTAGAACACCGATAAGCAAACGGTCATTGCTGCTCGTGAAGTCAAGGTCCTTCAGAAACTTGTTGGTGAATCGCTCCGGGGCTTTCGCCGATTGAAGGGCATTGAAGAATTCCCCGAGATTGCTTGTTTTGAGTAAGTAGGCGGTCATTAGCGCCATATATCTCTCCTCCCATGTTCCCGCTAACGCCACAAATCGGCCGCGCAAGGTACGAGCGTCGGCTGGATTTGATTGCTAACGGTAAATTGCCAGTTCACGATCGTGCCTCTCTGTGTCTGGATCGTCGATGGCTTCCATTGCCTCAATCTGAGCAATGTATTCAGGTGGCAAGCCATTCTTACGGGCCCCGATTAGGACGTGCTCCTTGTACCAGCGATATGGCTTCAACTGAGAATTGGTGTTTGTAGCAAAGTATATCAAGGCCGTTAACTGTCCTTGAGCTGTAGTGACTTCAACTTCCTTCTCGTCGTACCCAGAGCCCAGCCCTTCCTTCCGATCAAGCGCCGTTTTGTCGTCATCTGAAATCTCGTACACCACCCCGACAACGCGGTCCTCGGGGTTTCCGGTTTCCTCAGCGTCACATTTCCCAGAGCCATCTCTACTGACTTTATGGCATCGTAGCCTATGCGCTGGCAAAGTCCCTATGGCCACAAATCCGGCTGACGGCACACGGTCCTGTAGTCGTGCGAGCGACATATTGGAACCATACGAGAAGCAGAGCACAAATCCTCCTTACCGCTAAAGTTCGGGTTCAGCCGCTTTGCGGAGCAACTTCCGCTGCAATTCCGACTTCATCTAGCGCGGCTCCAGGGGTATCCAACGCATGTGGATAAAAGTCATCGCACCGAATCCGCCGACCCCCTGGGTGTCAACCTCATAGTCGACAGTGCCCCTTTTGATTCCTGTATAAAGGAGCCAGGGCTTTCGTAGGAGCCGAAGACTGTGAGCGACTCGAACGAAGTACCCACTGATCCGACCTTGGAGAGGCGTACACGGCGGCGGTTCTCCGCAGCCGAGAAGCAGCGCCTGCTGGCTGAAGTCGATGCCCTCCCGCGTGGCGAGAAGGGCGAGTGGTTGCGCCGCAACGGCCTGTATGCCGCGCAGCTCACCCAATGGCGCCAGACGTTGGCCGAGACCGGCACACAGGGTCTGGAGCCCAAGACCGGTGGGCGTAAGCCGACCGACCCGCGGGACCGCGAGATTGCCAAGCTGCGCCGGGAGAAGGAGCAGCTCGAGCATCGCGCCCAGGTGGCGGAGGATCTGGTCGAGCTCCAAAAAAAACTGCGGGATCTGGTCGCCCGGGCCGGCAACGACGAGCGCTCGCAATGACGGTCCTCAACGAGCGCCCTGTGCATGTTCCCCGCAGCCGCGCCTGCGCGGCGCTGGGGATCTCCCGCACCGGGAGCTATCCCCGGGATCGCAGCCATGCATTGCCGAAGCGTGCACCGCGCCCCCAACCACGCCAACTGGGGCCAGCGGAGCGCGAACGCATCCGTGATCTGGCCGGCAGCGAGCGTTATCAGGATACGAGCGTGCGGGTGATCCATGCCACTGAACTCAATGAGGGGCGTGTGCTGGCCTCGGTGTCGACGATGTACCGCGTGCTGCGCGCCGATGGGCAAACGCGTGAGCGGCGCCCACAGCGACCGCCCCAGAATCACGCTGTTCCGCGGGTGATCGCCGAGCGTCCGAACGCCGCCTGGACATGGGATATCTCCAGACTTCCGACGGTGGTGCCTCGGCGCTATTTGAACCTGTACCTGATCCTGGATCTGTTCAGCCGCTACCCCATCGCCTGGATGATCAGCGCCAAGGAGAACGCAGCACTCGCCCAACACCTGTTCCGCCATGCGCTGACGCGCCATCAGATCCCGGCCGGGCAGCTGACCGTCCACCAGGACCGCGGTGCGCCCATGATCGCCCACAGCTACCGGGACTTCCTGGACGCCTTCGGCGTGCGTCGCAGCTACTCGCGCCCCCGGGTGAGCAACGACAATCCCGTCAGCGAGGCGCAGTTTAAGACCATCAAGTACAGCCCCGGCTACCCGGGGCGGTTCCGGGACATCCGCCATGCCCGCGAGTGGATGCAGCAGTTCATGACCAGCTATCAGCACCGGCCCCACGAAGGCATCGGGTTCTACACCCCGGCCGACGTCTTTCACGGCCACGTCGAGGCCGTCCATGCCCGACGCGAGCAGGCGCTCGCCGCGCACTATGCTGCACACCCGCAGCGCTACCCCAACGGGGCGCCGCGGGCGAGCCTGCCGCCGGCCGTCATGGCGATCAATCCCGGCGACGGAATCACCACAGCCGCCGAGCTGCTGGATCAGGCCCCGGAGAACATGCCAGCGCATACACCCGTGACCGTCACTGAAGAGGAGCCTGTTCACTAAGAAAACCGCCGGTCATTGTCGGAAAAACGTTGACACGTTCCGACCAAAAGTCCAGCCTTGAACGCGAACGATTCTACGAGCGCTGAGGCGAGAATGGCTGCAATGAAAGGAATGATGGCAAACATGGTGGTGTATGGTACTCCGACTTTCTTGCCACATACTTTACACTTTGCAGGCACGGCTGGTCCCAGGCACATCTTGCGTAGGATAGAAAGCCCCGGTTTCCCGCAATGCGGGCAAACTAATTTATTCATGGTGTCGTCTCCGTGTGCATCTAACGCCCAGCGTAACCGGCCGGCTTTGGAGTGCCAGCGGAAAAGCCGGTCCGCGTTGACGCTCTTGTTAGGCCTCGACGGATATTCATCGCTAGTTGTCTAGCTTTTCGTGAAGCGAATCTAATGCGGAGTCAATCATTTGGAAAACATTGATGAAGCGGATAGCCCAATCCAAACTCTTCTCGGCTTGTGCGAGAGAGATCAGCTTGGCCTGCATTTGTGACTTCTTCCCATCCTTTACCTTAAACGGTTCGAGTTCACCGCCTGCGTCAACTGCGAATGAATCAAACCACGACGGATGCTCTTCATAGATGGTTTTAATCCAATCATCAGGGAAGAGGCCTTCGATAGCAAAGCGTGAACGTACCGATACAAAATGCCTGTTTGCTTCGAATGGGATTGATTTCTGCCCGAAGTAGGCTTGAAGATCCTTTCGTTCCTTCTCTCCTGCGTCGTCGCCATCGAATACTGCTACACAGGCGTATTCTTGCCTAATAAACTGATATGTTGCCCTAAGGAACCCAGAAAGATGCTTAACGCCACCGAAGTCTTCGAATCTTGAGTGTCGAACAAATGAAAGTGGATAACTGTCCTCCGGCAGCTTATCTAGCACCCATTCAAATAGCTCTCTGTCCGTTGGGCCTTCCACAAGTATATTGAAGAGAGCCAAGTTGTAGAAATCACCGAATTTGATACCTAGGGCGCCTCGGATAGAAGATACTGCTTCCGAGAACGTTTTATAACTCTCTACTTCCGTTCTGTTCTTCGAATTAAGGCGAGTACCACTCACATGATTCGGATTTTGTGGCACAAACGCCATGGAGTGTGTAGTCTTAATCACAGTTGCATCTTGAGCCAAATTCTCCAAAATAGAATTACAATTTCCCGCAAGATCTGGATGCAGATACGACTCTGGCTCTTCTAGTAGCCACAACGGTTCTCGCCCCTCCGATTTTTCTTGTTTCGTTATCCATCGAAAAGCCGCTAATAAGGCTGCGGACTGAAACCCCATCCCTTTTTCGTGTATTGGCGTCTTCTGAGGGTCGGAGATCATAAAGTCGAAGCCAGACACTAAAGCTTCGACCGATTGATTAGGCAGAGAGAAACCGGCTTCATATTCCGAAAGGTTGGCGCTTTTAAGCTACGCATTTAGTGCGTCCGCAGCCTCTTCTAGGCTGTCGTTTATTTCTGAAAGATGAGGCTCGATTACTTTCGATACCTTTCGGCGAAGAAAAGGCGTCAGGAGATCTTGGTATATCTGGCCAATGCTCTTAGCAGAGGGTACGTAGTGAAGACTAAACATACTAATTAGTCGATTAAGAAGGGCTATGTGGGTTCGGCAGTATTGCGCAGCCTGTGCGCCTGGCTTAGGTCTTTTAATATTAGGGAAGAAGCTATATACCGGGGTGTCCGTATCGGTGAAGTAAAGGGTGAGGTTGAGTTGGCTGCCGGTTCTCTCAGTACCCTGCAATTCATGAAGCTCGTCGACGCTATCATAGATCTCTTTTTCCGTTTGAGGATCGCCGTCAAATATCGCCGCAATACTCGTTCTTGCTTTGCCAACACCAAATGTGAGATCGCTCTCACGCGTGTACCCATAGGTGTTTGCTTGGCCGGTAAACAAAACCTGAATTGCCCTCAGAAGGTTAGTTTTTCCAGAGTTATTAGGGCCAACCAACGTCATTTCACCCTGGATTGGGAAATGCTGTTCCGCTTCAATTGACCGGAAATTACGTACGCGAATTTCAGTTAATTTCATTATCTTTCTGCCATTTCCAAAGCACTCTGCCTAACTAGAAGTAGGCACCACTACTGGTGTGATGAAACACGCCAATACTGGTGTGTAACGCTCAGTCTGTCGCCCCCGAAGCCCGCCAAGCGGGGTTTTCGCCGGGATTACACACCGATAACTACAGCGAGGAAAGACGCCAGGAATCAAATGCCGATACTGCTGGATGCGGTTCTTGAGTGAGTTCGCTTGAAGCACCGCAGTGTTGGCGCACGGGCAGGGACGCCGATTGACTCCGGCGCTTCTGTGTTCGATCGTCGAGGAGTGAGCGGCGCCAGTCCGCCGATTTTGCCTTGGGCACGTCCGCCCCGCTCGTTCCCTGTTGTTGTTATCCATGACGGGGCCTGTCCGGCGTCGCTTAATTGAGACGCTACCGGAAATCGCTTTGGCTGCCAAACGGTTGTTCTAACCGGCGAATCAGCCAGTAATGAACGGTGCGGCGTTCAGTGCCAGCAGCGGTGGCCCGATCCACACCAGAGGTTGCCAGCGGACTGGTCCGCCCGTCTTGCGGCCGGGCCAGCGGCCGATGCGCAGTGCCAGGGCTAGGAGGGCCGCGCCGAGAAGCAGGGCTGATCCACCGGCCTGCAGGAGGGCGGCGGTGTCCTCCGCGGCTTCGGTGGCCTCGGGTGGGGCCACGTCCATGGCCGACGCCAGCAGGAAGAGCCCGAATGTGGCGCCGTTGTGCAGGGCGTGGATGAGCACGCCGGTCCACACGCTGCCGGTGAGCCACACGGCCACACCCAGGAGCACGCCGAAGGCGACGTAGACGGGCACCAGTTGCGGCAAGCCATGCAGCCAGGCGAACACGGTGGCGGAGATGGCGATGGCAGCCGGAACGCCCCAGCGCTGGCCCACCTGGTATTGCAGACGGCCGCGCACCAGCAGTTCCTCGATGAGCGGGGCGGCCAGCAGCAACATGATCAGAAGCATCCAGAGGCCGCCGGGTTGGGCGAGGACGCCCTCCAGCACCGGCACCCAGACCTGTTCCGGCTCCGTCAGTGCGGTGAACACGGCGATGCCGCCGTAGTTGAGCACCGGGATGGCAACCAGCAGCAGGATGAAGCCGCCGGCGCTGGCCTTCGGGGGGCCAAGGCGGTAGACAGTCCACCGGCGGGCGAAACCCTTCTGCCACGGACGCAGCAGGGCGGCGAGGAACACCACCAGCGCCAGGGCCATCAGGGCGGGCCGGCCGGCGGCTGGGAGGCCGTCGAGGCGCAGCGGCCACTGGGTTAGCAGCGAGCCGGCCACGGCCAGCAAGGCGCACCAGAGTGTCAGGGCCAGCGGCTCCATGTGCCGCCAGGGAATTGCCCGCATGGACAAGTCTCACCTCAGTGTCGTCGTTTCACCCGGACGCGGCCCACCAGCCGTTTCCAGCCGATCACGGCGCCGGTGAGGCTGAACGCCAGCCCCGCCAGCGACAGGCTCAGCACCACCACGTCCCACAGCGGCCGGCGCTCCCACAGCACCGGGAAGTCCAGGCTGTGGAGGCCATTGTACAGCCAGCGCCGCCAGCGTCCGCTGTGGTCGATGCGGGATTCAATGGCCGCCGTCTCCGGGTTGATGTAGAGGGTGGTGCCGTCCGGGTCGTCGAAGCGCAGGCGAAGCACGGGCAGGGGCCGGTGGCTGCGGCGGGCGTAGTAGTAGTAGTCGTAGTCCGTGAGCCGGGTGGTCTCGGTGATGCTGCCTTCACTGACCAGCCCTTCGGCGCGGGCGGTCAGGGTGTCAGCGTCCGGCTCGAAGGGGCTGCCATCGGCCCGGCGCACGCGGCTGGTGTCGGCGCCGTGGAGGTGGACGAGCGGGGCACCGGCCTGACGGTCCCATTCCAGCTCGCGCACGCCATCGGGGGCATTGGCGAGCAACGCGGCCGGTGGAACGACAGCCTCGGTGATCAGGGGGCCATCCTCCCACGTCGCCGTCTGTTCGCGATCCGGGGCGGGAGAAGTGAACACGCGACCGGGATTCATGGACAGCAGGCCGCTCACCATGAACGTGAACACGAACACCACGCAGGCGATGCCGAGGATGTGGTGCCAGCGGTGCCAGCCCCGGTAGGGGGTCATGCGGCCGCCCTTGTAGCGCCGCCGGACACGAAGCCGCCAGATGCCGACCAGGGTGCCCGTGATGATCAGTGCGATGGCCGGCACGCACAGCCAGATGACGAACTGCCGCCACAGCTCGGGGTGCTGGCGAAGTTGCCACGGGTAGATCCAGTGCACCACAGCGCCCACCCAGTTCCAGCCCCGCTCGAAACGCGTCGTGGTCTGCACCACCTCGCCCGTGCTGGAAGATAGATAGAGCCAGGAGACGGCGTCGTCGTCCATGCGGGCGCGCACCAGGGGCCGGTGGGCGTTGAAACGCCCCGGTACGGTCCACTGGTCCACTTCCACGGGCTCCAGGGCGGCCACCTCGGCGCCGGCGTGGCGGCGTGCGGCGGCCTGGACGTCCATGTCTTCCAGCGTCAGGGGCGCGCCGGTGGCGGCATCGACGCTGTGCCATTCACCGCCTTGCCGAACGTGATACGCGGGCCGACCGGGTGCGGCGTTGAGGCGCAGGGCGTCCACGTCGCCGTAGCGCTCAACCACCGCGCCGGGAGACACCAGCTCCATATCGGCCTCCAGTGGGGGCAGCCCGGCCAGGCGGGCCTCGTCGTCCAGCGACGGGTAGCCCACGTACATGAGCACGATGCCCGAGGCGAACCACATGGCGATGAGCAGGCACAGGGCGATGCCCAGGTAGCGGTGCCAGAGGTAGATGTGCCGCTTCACCGACATCAGAAGTGCGTGCTCAGGGTGAGGTCGACGCTGCGGGACTCGCCCAGCAGCCACTGGCTGCCGCCGAACGAGCTCCAGCTCACGTGCTGCTCGTCGGTGAGGTTGCGCCCGCGCAGGGTCACTTCCGCCGAGCGGAACTGCCACGTGGCGGCGGCGCCGAACAGTGTGTACGAGGGCACATCGACGGTATTGGCATCATTGCCCTGGCGTGGGCCCACGTAGCGGGTGTTGGCTTCCAGCGTGAGCCGATCGGTGGCGAACCATTCGGCGCGCAGGTTCGCCAGGCGCTCCGGCACGTTGGGCGGGGTGTTGCCGTCGTAGCGGTCGTCCTCGGTGGCGTAGTCGGCGAACTCGGCGTTCAGTAGCGTGCCGTCCGCCTGGAACCGCCAGTCCCGCCACGGGCGGACGGCGACCTCCAGTTCCACACCCCGGGACTCCTGGCGGCCGATCTGGCGTTCCAGGTCCCGGTCGTCCGGGTCACGCACGCTGAGGTTGCGCTTGGCGATGTCGTACACGGCGATGGTCCACTGCAGCCGATCATCCCACGCGCGCTGCCGCAACCCCAGCTCGACTCCGCGGGAGCGCTCCAGGCGGTCGCCCTCGCTCCCGGGCGAGAAGGTCACGGTGCTGCCGGTGGGCTTGGCGCCGGTGGCGTACTGGGCGTAGGTGGTGACCCCGGCGGGGAGTTCCCACACGGCTCCGATGCGGCCGGTGGTCGGACGGTACCGTTCGGTGGTGCGCTCGTCCTCCCGCAGATCCTCGCCGTCCAGGCGGATGAGTTCGTGACGAAGGCCACCGACAAGACTCAGGCCGCCGCCGAGCCGCAGGCGGTTCTCGCCGAATACCGCATAGCGGTGGTTGGTGGTTCGTACACCCGGCTCAAACGGGGTATCCGAGAAGTAAAGCCCGGGATCCGGGTTGTCCACATCGACCGTATCCTCCCCTTGATAGGGTGAATTATTGCTGTGCTCGAATCGGTTGCGACTGACATCCAGGCCCACGCTCACCCGGTGGGGCAGTCCGAGCAGGGTGTGGTCGTGGATCGCCTCCAGGCGGTTGCCGAACAGCGTCTGGTCATGGGTGATCTGGATGGGCACGCTGCGGCGGATCACGTCCTCGTCGGGGTCGTAGTTGTAGGCCTCGACGTTTTTCCAGTTGCGCTCGCCGGTGTGGGCGTAGACCCGGTTGCGCACCTGCAGGCGATCCGTGGCGGCGAAGTCGGTGTCGAAGCGCAGCCAGTAGCCCTCCATGTCCATCTCGGCATCGGCTACATTGTAGTTGTTGCCGACGGTCCGCTCGTCGATGCCGCCGTCGATTACCGGGGTGCCGAAATAGGGCTCGATGTCATCACGCTGGACCTCCCCGGAGAGGGTGAACCGCAGCCGCTCGGAGGCATCGAAGCGGAGCGATCCCCCGAGGCTCTCGTACCGGGCGCCGCTGCGGTCGATCTCGCCGTCGCGCGTCAGGCGGCTGGCATCAACCCGGTAGGAGAGGCCGTCCACCTCCGTGGGCCCGCCGGCGCCGGCGGCAACCCGCGTTTCACCGAATGAGCCAGCGCCGAGCAGCAGGTCCCCGGAGCTTTGCTCCGGATCGGGCCGGCGCGGCACGAAATTGATGGCACCCGCCACCGCGCCCTCGCCGTGGAGCACCGAGGCCGGGCCGCGCAGCACTTCCACACGATCGTAGAGCCAGTTGCTGCCCGGCCTTGCGAACATGCTTGGCACCGCCACCCGGACGCCGTCGTAGAGGATGGTGATGTCGTTGCCGGTGAACCCGCGACTGGAAAAGGAGGCCGGTGCCCCCGGTGGCTCGCCGCCGGTGAATCCGCCGGCCGCTTCGACTGCCTCGCGCGTGTTCCGCACGCCGCGGGCGCGCTGGGTGTCTGCGTCGATCACCGTGGCGCTGGCGGGGAGATCCTCCAGCGGCAGACCCAGGCGGCTGGCGGTGCTTGCCGGCTGGTCGAGACCCAGTTCGTCCGTGGCTCCGGCACCTTCCACCTCCAGCACCCGGAGTGTGGTGTGATCACCGGCGGCGGCGATACCGGTCAGCGACAATGCCAGCACCAGGCTGGCGGCTGTCAGCACGTCCCCGGAGGACCGTCGTGGATTCGCGTTGCGCGCACGCTCCGTGTTCATCCTGGTTGCTCCTGTCCCTTGGTTATCAAAGCTCCTGCGGGCGAGGGACCAGGGAACGAGGAGGCGACCTGTCCGGGCGTGGTGGACAGGCGGAACGGACTGCACGGCATGGCCGACAGGCACCGAGTCGCGGCGTCCTCGCCAGCAGTGCCCCTCGCACCACCAGGAGATGTCCCGCATGAATGCGGGACGGCTCATCGGGCCGGTCTCCGGACTCGCGTGCGGGCGTCAAGACACCCGAGCGGACCGCCTTCCCGTGGCATCAGCCACAGTGGCGGGGATGGTCCGCTGCAACACGCTCACCGTTGCGGGGGCAGTCCCGGACTCGGCAGCAGCTATTGGCTCCTGCCTCACCGGGTTCCCGTTTCACCTTTCCGGCCGGAACGGCCTGAAGGCACCCGAGAGCAAGCGGTGAACCTACCGGGTGCGAGATGCCGAATCAAGCGATCCAGAAACCTGCGAAAAGGGACGGCGGCATGCGATGATCACGGGTCGGGTCGGTCACACACGTTGGTTCTGCAACGAGAGAGGCGCCAGCATGGGCGAGATGAAGTATCGGGATTTGCGCGACTTCATGGATCGGCTGGAGCGCGACGGCGAGCTCAAGCGCGTTTCCGCATCGGTGGATCCCTACCTGGAGATGACCGAGATCTGCGACCGGACCCTGCGCAAGAGCGGCCCGGCGCTGCTGTTCGAGAACCCTGTGGGCTCGCGCACGCCGGTGCTGGGCAACCTGTTCGGCACCCCCTACCGCGTGGCCCTGGGCATGGGCGCCGAGGATACCGAGGCGCTGCGGGAGATCGGCAAGCTGCTCGCCTTCCTCAAGGAGCCGGACCCACCCAAGGGCATGAAGGATGCCTGGAAACAACTGCCCATCTTCAAGCAGGTACTGAACATGGGGCCGAAGACGGTGCGCCGCCCGGAGTGCCAGGAGCACGTGGTCGAGGGCGAGAACGTGGATCTCTCACGCCTGCCCATCTGGACCTGCTGGCCCGGCGACGCCGGGCCGCTGATCACCTGGGCGCTGGTGGTCACCCGCGGCCCGCACAAGGAGCGGCAGAACCTGGGCATCTACCGCCAGCAGGTGATCGGCCGCAACCGGGTGATCATGCGCTGGCTGGGCCACCGCGGCGGCGCCCTGGACTTCCAGGAGTGGCAGCAGGAACACCCCGGCGAGCCCTTCCCGGTGGCCGTGGCCCTGGGCGCGGACCCGGCCACCATCCTGGGCGCCGTCACGCCGGTGCCGGACACGCTCTCCGAGTACGCCTTCGCCGGGCTGTTGCGGGGCAGCAAGACGGAGCTCGGCAAATGCCTGGGCTCCGACCTGCAGGTACCGGCCTCGGCGGAGATCGTGCTGGAGGGCCACATTTACCCGGACGACTGGGCCGACGAGGGGCCGTTCGGCGACCACACCGGCTACTACAACGAGGTGGACCGCTTCCCGGTGTTCACCATCGACCGCATCACCCACCGCAGCAATCCGGTGTATCACAGCACTTACACCGGCCGGCCGCCGGACGAGCCCGCCGTTCTCGGGGTGGCCCTGAACGAGGTGTTCGTGCCCATACTGCAGAAGCAGTTCCCGGAGATCACCGACTTCTACCTGCCGCCGGAGGGCTGTTCCTACCGCATGGCGGTGGTGACCATGAAGAAGCAGTACCCGGGCCACGCCAAGCGGGTGATGCTGGGGGTGTGGTCGTTCCTGCGGCAGTTCATGTACACCAAGTTCGTCATTGTCACCGACGACGACGTCAACGCCCGGGACTGGAACGACGTGATCTGGGCCATGACCACCCGCATGGACCCGCAGCGCGACAGCACCTTCGTGGACAACTCGCCCATCGACTCCCTGGACTTCGCCTCGCCGGTCTCGGGGCTCGGCTCGAAGATCGGCTTCGACGCCACCAACAAGTGGAAGGGCGAGACCAACCGCGAATGGGGGCGGCCCATCACCATGGACCCGGAGATCAAGCAGCGGGTCGATGCGCGCTGGGACGAGCTGGGCATCGACACCTGAGCAGGCGCCAGGTGGTCGTTGACCGCGGACCTTCGGGAACCGGGTCGGTTTCCGGGTGGTCCGCTATGTAAGGGCATTGGCGTTGCGGCGTTCCAGTGAACGGGGCGTTACGTCACAATGGGCGAGGCCCCTGCGGGGCGCGCCGGTGTCAGTCGCACGCACCACGGGTCACGGACATGAGCTACCAGGTCACCATTGAGCCCAGCGGTCACCAGTTCCCTGTCACCGGGGAAGAATCCGTCCTGGACGCCGCGCTCAGGCACGGGCTGATCATCCCTTACAGCTGCCGCAACGGCACCTGCCTGACCTGCATGGGCAAGGTGGTCGAGGGCGAGATCGACTACCCCGGCGGCGAGCCGCCCGACTGCCTGGACGAGACGGCGGTGGCCGTGGGCCAGGCGTTGTTCTGCCAGGCCCGCCCCACCAGTGACCTGGTGATCGAGGTGCGTGAAGTGCGGGATGCGGGCGATCTGGCACCCCGGCGGACACGCTGCCGCGTCGCGGGCATGGAACGCTTGTCCCGCGACGTCATGCGCCTGCAGCTGAAGCTGCCGGAGGCCGAGCGGCTGGCCTTCCTGCCGGGCCAGTACATCGACATCCTGCTCCGGGACGGCCGGCGGCGCAGTTTCTCCCTGGCCAATGCACCCCATGACGATGAGCTGCTGGAGTTGCACGTCCGCCATATTGAGGGCGGCGAGTTCAGCGAGCAGGTCTTTTTCAACATGGAGAAGAAGGCGTTGCTGCGCATGGAGGGGCCCTACGGGCAGTTCTACCTGCGCGAGGATGACGAACGCCCCATTCTGATGATGGCGGGCAGCACAGGGATTGCACCGCTGAAGAGCATGTTGGACCATCTAGTCCATATTGATAACAATCGCGAGGCACATCTCTACTGGGGCGTTCGCCAACGCCAGGATCTGTACCTGGACAAGGAACTGCGCACCCTGGCGGAGCGCTGCTCCTGGCTCACGTACACGCCCTGCCTGTCGGAGCCGCGGACTGACGATGACTGGGAGGGCAGAATCGGCCTGGTGCATAACATGCTGCTGCATGACTACCCGGATCTTGGCGGCCATGCGGTCTATATGAGTGGGCCGCCGGCAATGATCGCCGCAGCCCAGCGGGATTTTCACCGCCACGGGGTCGACCCGGACCATCTGTATCTGGATGCCTTCGAGTTCGCCGCCGACTCCAGGCCGGACCTGACAGCAGGGGCACAGGACGACGCCGCAACCGATTAAACGCCCCCGGCCAGGGGCAGAGTGGACAAACATTCCATGGGACGGACAAACATGCGTGGAAGCCACACGGGCCCGGACGCCCCCGCAGGACGCCGACCTCCCCCCACGACACCGACCGTGGCGGTGCTGGCGTGCGGTCTGCTGGTGACCGCCCTGGTCACCGGAATCACCGCTCACCAGGCCCACCAGAAGGACGTCAACGCATTCCATGCCGCCGCAGAGCGGACACTCGACGCTCTCGACGACACCATCGCACGGGACGTGGAGCGGGCGCAGAATCTTGCCCTGATGATCCGCGCCGGCGCCAGGATCGACGTCGAAGAGCCACCGAGCACCCGGGAACCGGCCAGCGACAGTAGCCTGGAGTTCCTCGCCTGGCTGGAGCCGGTCACTGACAGTGACCAGTTCCGCGTCACGCCGCTGTTGTCCACGACCGGCGGACAGGCCGTCGCCAGTCGCCTGCTGGAGACCGGCAATGACGGTACCCGGGCGTCACGACAGGCGCTGGACCGCGCTCTGGAGTCCGGCAAGCTGACGGGCAATCGCGACACCGTGGTATTCCAGGTTAACGGCGACGCCACGCCGGGCTTCATGGCGTTCCTTCCGGTCTCCGCCGGCGGGGCAGCCGACGGCGTCATTGCTCTGGGCCTGCGGCTGGACCGGCTGGCAAGCATCGCCCGCGACGACCGCGAACTGACCATGCACATCTTCAAGGGCGATCGCGAAAACCTCCTGCTGTACGGCCCCGGGGACAATGCCGGAGTTGCCGAACACACCGATGCGTCCGCGTTGCGAGAGCAACTCCACGCGCAGCGGGAGTTCGTCATCGCGTCGCAACGCTGGACGGCGTACCTGACACCGGCCGACCGACCCACCTGGCTCAGTGCGACCGCGGCCTGGCCGCTGCTGGGCGGACTGGTGCTAACGGGCATGGCCGGATGGCTGGTTCGCCGCCAGCGCTCGACCACCGGCGCCCTGACAGGCGATCTCGACCAGACCCGGCAGCAATTGCAACTGCTACACCGGGATTACGCGGCCACCCGGGAAACGCTGGACCGGGAAACCGTTGCGCGCACCACCACGGAACACTGCCTGGACCTGCTGGAAGGGGCGAGCGGTGACGCCGTGCTGCGCCTTTCAGAGTCGCGGATGATTCTGAACGCATCGCCGGGCGTAACACAGGTGCTGGGACTCACGCCGGACGAACTTATCGGCCGCTCCCTGGCCAGCGTGGTACACCACGAGTCCCCGCCCGGCGAGCCGGCCGACACGGACAACCCGGAGGACAACGCCGAGCTGACGTTCCTGGCCAGCGCGGCCGATGGCACCGGATACCGGCTATCCGGGCGCCTGCTGCGACTGCCACAGGGCATGAGTAACGCCGAGGCGGAACTCCTGATCCTGCGGCGACCGGAAGCCACCGATGCCACGCAAGCTCCGCTGTCGGACGACCCGTTCCGCGAGGCCTTCGACCGCGCGTCCACCGGCATGAGCCTGTTCCATCCGGAAACGGGCCACTGCCTGTATGTGAACCAGGCCCTGTGCGACATCCTCGGCTACGCTCAGGACGAGCTGCTGAACATGACCTACCACGACCTGACACACCCGGCAGACCAGCATGCGACCCGCGAGCAACTGGACGCCATCCGCAACGCCTCCGGGGACAGCTTCCGGGTGGAAAAACGCTACCTGCACAAGACGGGGCGCGTCCTTTGGGTAGAGGTCACTGGTAGCTTGCTCCGCGACAACGACGGCCGGGAACTCTACGTCGCCAGCCAGATCCGCGACATCACCGACCAGAAGCAGACCGAACAGGCCCTGCAGCGGATCAACCACCGTCACGACCTCATCCTCAACGCCGCTGCCGAAGCGATCTTCGGGCTGGATACCCGGGGGCGAGTGGTGTTCGCCAACGCCGCGGCCTGTCACCTGCTCAGCCGCGAACCGGCGACCATCGAGGGGCAACCCCTGGAAGCGCTGCTGCGCCACCGGGATGACGCGGTGGCCGATGACTGGCCGCTGCAGACGTGCCTCGAGCAGAAGCAATTCAAACAGGCAGACGGCGCGGTTTTCCGCCGCGGGGACGGCAGTCTCTTCCCCGCCGACTACACCGTCTCCCCCATGGTGGACGATGGTCACGTCACCGGTGCCGTGGTGGTCATGACGGACGCCTCCGAACGCCACGAGGGTGAGGCGCGCTTCCACAGCGCTTTCGAGGACGTGGCCGTGGGCATGGCGCTGATTGCCCTGGACGGCCACTTCCTGCGTGCCAACGCGGCCCTGTGCAGTCTGGTGGGGTACGACGCCGAGGATCTGCTGGCCATGCGCTCCACCGATCTCCTGCACCCGGAAGACCGTGAGGCCAACTACCGCACCAACCGGCTGCTGCTTGACGGCGGCCGCCCCACGGGGCCCGTCGAGCAGCGCCTCCGCCATCGTGACGGTGGCATCGCCTGGGCGCTGACCAGCACATCGCTGGTCCGTGACCCCGGCGGCGAACCCCGGTATCTGCTCAAGCAGGCCCAGGACATTACCCCGCGCAAGGTGGCCGAGGCCGCCCTGCGCACCAGCGAGGCCCGGTTCCGCGGCATCTTCGAGCAGGCGGCGGTGGGCATGGCGCTGCTGGACGGCGAGGAGGCTACCGTGCAACAGCTCAACGAGGCCCTGCGCACGGTCCTGCGCTGTGACGTCGAGGCGCTGACGGGGCGGCCATTCGTCGAACTGATCCATGCGGAGGACCGCCACCAAGTGGTCGCGGCGCTGGCCTCGCCGAGCGGCGGGCGCGGCCATACCGTGCATGTCCGCATCACGGGCTGCCAGGGAACCACATCGACCATGCGGCTGCGTCTGGCGCGGATCGACGACAATCGCTCCGGCGGCAACCCGCTTCACCTGGTCCAACTGGACCCGGGCCCCTGACCAGCCCTGCCTCAGCCGCTATACTGCGCCTTCGCTGTACGGGCGCAGGGGAGACAGGATGGCGAAGGCGGAACACCACGGCGTCGCGCTGTATTACGAAATCCACGGTGAGGGCTCACCCGTGGTGCTGATCATGGGACTCGGCGGCAGCGGCCGCGCATGGGGCCTGCAGCTCCCCGAGTTCGCCCGGCACCACTGTACCATTCTGCCGGACAACCGCGGCGTCGGCCGCTCGGACATGCCGGAGGGGCCGTACACCATGGCGGACTTCGCCGGTGACCTGGGGGCGGTCATGGACGCCGCAGGAGTGGAGGCGGCGCATCTGGTCGGGGTCTCCATGGGCGGCCTGGTGGCGCAGGAGTTCTACCACCTGCATCCGCAACGCGTGCACAGCATGACGCTGGTGGCCACCGGTGTGGGCCCGGCGGATCCCGCGTACATGCCGCCGGAGCAGGGCGTGTGGGATGTGCTGAACATGGACCGCGCCGCCAGCGACCCGCGCACGGTCACGGAGCGTATGAACGAACTCTTCTATCACCCGGACTACCGCGCCCGCATCCCGGACCTGACCGACCGCATCCTGCAGTTCCAGGAGCGGGAACCGCAGCCGGCCCACGCCTTCCACGCTCAGCTGGACTCCGCCAGCCGCCACACCATGAACAGCCCCCGTCTGCACCGGGTGACCGTGCCCTGCCTGATCGTCCACGGCGAGGATGACCGTGTGTGGCCCCCGGAGAATGCACGCTATCTGGCGGACCATCTCCCGGACGCACGCCTGGAACTGCTCCCACGCACCGGGCACATGCTGCCGCTGGAACAGCCGCGGGAGTTCAATCGTCGCGTACTGGCGTTCCTCGCCGGCGTCGACGCCCGACAGCCGGCATGACCATCTCCGTGAGCGATACCGCATTCCTGGACCGGGCGCTCACCGGGGTCTCGCGCACGTTCGCCCTGACCATCCCGCAACTGCCGGAGACCCTGCGCCCCGCCATCGGCAACGCCTACCTGCTGTGCCGGCTCGCCGATACCATCGAGGACGCCACCGCCCTCGCGCCGGAGGAAAAGCAGGCGCGGTTCGATCTGCTGGTTGCTGCCCTGGAGAACCCGGACGCCGCCGACGATCTCGGCGCCGCCCTGGAAGGCAAACTGACCAGCGCCACCGCGGCGGAGCATGCACTGGCCACCGACCCCCGACGCGTGTTCGCCATTTTCCACGGTCTGCCGCCGGAGCAGCAGGCGCCGGTGCGCCGCTGTGTCACCATCATGACGGCGGGCATGGCCCGTTTCGAGCGGCTCAAGTCACCCGCCGGGCTGGCCACCACGGAAGAGTTCCACGGCTACTGCTACCGGGTCGCCGGGGTTGTCGGCGAGATGCTCACCGACCTGTTTGCACTGGACGTACCGGCCATCGCCCGTGACCGGGCGGACATGCGGGAGCGGGCCGTGGCCTTCGGTCAGGGGCTGCAGATGACCAACATTCTCAAGGATGTCTGGGATGATCGCGCCAGCGGTGTCTGCTGGCTGCCCCGGGACACCTTTGCCCGCCATGGATGCGCCCTGACCGCCGGCGCCGAGTGGTATGGTGAACCCCCGTTTCGCGACGGCGTTCTGGAACTGGTGGCCGCCGCCCATGGCCACCTCCGGGAAGCCATGGCATACACGCTGGCGGTGCCACGGGACCAGCCTGGCATTCGCAGGTTCTGCGCCTGGGCGGTGTGTATGGCACTCTACACACTGCGTAACATCGGCAGGGCGCCGGGTTTCACCGCCGCCGACCAGGTGAAGATAACGCGCTGGCGTGTTCGCGCCGTGGTGGCGGAATGCGGCGTGAGCATACGCCACGACGGCCTGCTACGGGGCACGTTCGCCCGGGCCGCACGCGGCCTGCCCGCGCCGGGGGATTGCCACCCCAGCCTGATCACGACAGTGGAGGAGACGCCGTGGACCCGCACGCCGTGAGGACCGGCCCCATACGGTCGCTGCGCGCCAGCCTGTTGGCACTCCTGCTGCCAGTCATGACCGCGTGTGCCGGCAGCCCGCCACCACCCGAGCCGGACGCCTGGGATCCCATCGAGCCGGCCAACCGCCAAGTCTACGTCTTCAACGAACAGCTGGACCGCTTCGTCGCCAAGCCGCTGGCAGATGCCTACGTCTTCGTCACGCCCCGCTTCGCCCGCCGCGGTGTCACCAACTTCTTCGACAACATGGGCGAGCCCGGCAACGCCCTGAATAACACCCTCCAGGGCAAGCCCGGGGACGGTGCCAGGGACACGGGGCGTTTTCTGATCAACAGCACGCTGGGCCTTGCCGGGCTGTTCGACGTCGCTACGCCGCTGGGGCTGGAATCCACCGGCGACGAGGACTTCGGCCAGACGCTGGCCGTCTGGGGAGCGCCGGAGGGCATGTACCTGGTACTGCCGGCCTACGGGCCGAACAATACCCGTGACATCAATGACATCCCGGTGTCTCTGGCAAGCAATCCGGTGACCTACGTTGGCTGGACCGTTGCGTTACCGCTCTACGCCCTGGACCTGGTGAACACCCGGGCCCGTCTCGACCAGGCCGCCCGCTTCCGCAGCGAAGCCGCGCTGGACGAGTACGATTTCACCCGCTCCGCCTACCGGCAATACCGGGACAATCTGATCTGGGACGGCGAACCGCCGGAGGCGGACTTCTTCGACGACCTGGACGACGATTTCGACTGGTGAGGGCACAAGCCCGAGCATCGGATCGTAGCAGGACGTAGGGCGGACCTTCAGGTCCGCCTTCCCCTGGTTTGCCGGCCCGGGTGGCGCATCGAAGCCCGCAATGGTGGACCTGAAGGTCCACCCTACGGTTGCCGCGGTTTTCACGGCGCCACGTAGGAGCGGCGCAAGCCGCGACCAGAGCCCTCGCATTACCCGCTCACCCCACCTCCGCCAGCAACCGCCGGATCATGTCCTCCGCGTGCCTCGCGTACATGCCGCCGAAGAGATTCAGGTGGTTGAGCACGTGATAGAGCTGATAGAGATCCCGGCGGACGCCGTAACCGGCATCCAGCGGCCAGGCAGCCTCGTAGGCGTCATAGGCGGCCCGGGGCATGCGGCCGAACAGCTCCGACATGGCCAGATCGCTCTCCCGGTCGCCGTAGTAGACCGCCGGGTCGTAGAGCACCGGATGGCGGCTGTCATCGAAGGCGATGTTGCCGGACCAGAGATCGCCGTGAAGCAGTGACGGCGCCGGCCTGTAGTCACTGAAGAACGCGGGCAGCACCTCGCACAGGCGTTCACCATCACGCTGCAGGACGCCGGCATGGCCGTTGTCCGCCGCCAGCTGCAGCTGGAAGCGCAGACGGTGCTCCCGGTAGAAGCGGGCCCAGTCGGCATCCGGGGTGTTCACCTGGGGCGTCGAGCCGATGGTGTTGTCTCGGTGCCAGCCGTGGCGCTCGGCGGTGTAGCGGTGCATGCCGGCAAGCTGCTCGCCCAGGGCGGCTCCGTCACCTCGGCCGTGCAGGGTCAACCACTCCATCACCAGGTAGCTGCGCCCCGTGGCCTCGCCCCAGGTCAACGGCCGCGGCACGCGGATGGCATCGGCCGCGGCCATCTCCTCCAGGCCCTCCGCCTCGGCCTGGAACATGTCCAGGGCGTCGGCCCGGTTCACCTTGACGAACCAGGCACTGTCGTCGCCCTCCAGCCGGTAGGCGGCGTTGATGCTGCCGCCACCCACCGGGGCGCGATGGCGGGTGGCGTACGGCGTTCCGGCGGCGGTGGCGATGGCGGCGTCAATCGCTGACCAGGGCATGCTCCTCTCCATCGGCAACGCGGCTGGCGGCACGCCGGCGCACGCGCTCGGGCAACGGCAGGGCCGCCAGGGCGTCGGCGTCGGTGCCGGCCAGATGAATTGTGTCGTGAACGGGGTCCAGCGGCGCATCGCGCCGAATGGTGGCTAGCTCCCGGGACAGGAACGCCATGTCCCGGTGCTCCTCCAGCAGACGCCGGACCCGCGCAGCCCCCCGCAGCGGCAAGGTCGGCACCGTATCCAGCCCCGTGTAGATGCCCTCCAGGTTTCCCAGTTGAGCCAGCAGGACCTGGGCCGTTTTCGGCCCGACCCCCGGAACGCCGGGGATGTTGTCCACGCTGTCGCCGGCCAGCCCCAGCAGATCGGGAACCTGGTCTGCCCGCACGCCCAGGGTCTCGGACACGGTGTAGCAGTCCATGCTGCGGCGGCCGCTGGCGTCCACCAGGCGGTCACCGGGCTCCAGCAGCTGGGCGTAGTCCTTGTCCGAGGTGAGATAGCGCATGCTGAAACCGTCGTCGCGGAAACGGTGGGCGACGGTGCCGATGAGATCGTCCGCCTCGTAGCGGTCGCTGCTCAGCGCGGTCACCCCGAGGGCGCGGGTGAGCTGCTGGCAGATGGCGATCTGGCGCTTGAGGTCTTCCGGCGCCTCGGGCCGGTTGGCCTTGTAGGCCGGATAGGTGTCGTTGCGAAAGCAGGTGGTCAGGCTCTCGTCGAAGGCCGCTAGCGCATGCTCCGGTGTCGCGTCCTCGAGGAAATCCAGCAGGAAGTTGCCGTAGCCGTAGACGGCGTTGGCGGGGTTCCCTGCGTCGTCACGAAGGCTCTCGTCGATGGAGAACCAGGCGCGAAAGATGTAGACGCTGGCGTCGATGAGGTAGAGAAGCTGCATGGTGCGGAGTTTACCAGGCGTGAGCATCATCGCGGCTGAAGCCGCTCCCACGGAAGCCCGGGGTTGGCGAGGCACCGTTGAGGGAGACGCTCCATGGCTCCGGCGACCATCCGTGCCCCGGCACCGCAGGGTGCATCTTGATGCACCGCAAACGGCCTCCGGCATGCCGCCTCGGGCAGCATATCGCGAGAAGGTACATCAAGATGCACCCTACGCGACTGACGTCGCTCCCACGGGATGGTCCAGGTGTGGGAGCGACGTCAGTCGCGACAGCGGCCAGGAGCCCTTAGGCGGTGGTTTCCTTCCGCGCCGCCTTGAGCTCTTCGTCACCGGCGTCGTCCAGCACACTGCGGCCGGCAAGCCGGTTCACGGCATTGAGCAGCGCATGCAGGGAGGCGGTGACAATGTTGCCATGGCGGGCCACGCCGAACAGAGTGGTCCCGTCCGGGCCCCGCATCTCCACGTAGGCCACCGCCTGGGCGTTGGCGCCGGCGTTGGTGGCGTGCTCGGTGTAGTCGGCCACCTGCAGCTCCACCCCCATATGCCGGGACAGTGCCGTGACGAAGGCATCGATGGGGCCGTTGCCCTCGGCGGCGATGATCCGCTCTTCACCATGTTCGCGGATGGTGGCGGTGAGCTTGTCGTTGCCGTCGGCATCGGTGCCCTCACGGTAGTCCACCAGTTCGAACGGGTGGGGGACCTGCATGTACTCGTTCTGGAACGCGTCCCAGATTTCCGGTGCCGTGAGCTCCCGGCCGGTGTCGTCGGTGACCTTCTGAATCACGTGGCTGAACTCGATCTGCAGCCGCCGCGGCATGGTCATGCCGTAATCGCGCTCCATCAGGTAGCTGATGCCGCCCTTGCCCGACTGGCTGTTGATGCGGATCACCGCCTCGTAGCTGCGACCCACGTCCTTGGGGTCGATGGGCAGGTAGGGCACCTCCCAGATGCCGTCCTTCGCCTGCGCGGCAAAGCCCTTCTTGATGGCGTCCTGATGGGATCCCGAGAACGCCGTGAACACCAGCTCGCCGGCATAGGGATGGCGCGGATGCACGGGCAGCTGGTTGCAGTACTCCACCAGCCGCACGGTCTCGTTGATGTCCGAGAAATCCAGCCCCGGATGCACGCCCTGGGTGTAGAGATTCATCGCCAGGGTGACCAGGTCCACGTTGCCGGTGCGCTCGCCATTGCCGAACAGCGTGCCTTCGATGCGATCGGCACCCGCCATCACCGCCAGTTCCGCCGCCGCCACGGCGGTGCCGCGATCGTTGTGAGGGTGGACCGAGAGGATGATGCCATCGCGGCGCTTGACCTGTCGGCAGAACCACTCGATCTGGTCGGCATGGATGTTCGGCGTGGAGACTTCCACCGTCGCCGGCAGGTTGACGATCACCCGGTTCTCCGGCGTCGGCTGCCAGACGTCGTTGACGGCGTCCACGATCTCCACGGCGTAGTCCAGCTCCGTCTGGGTGAAGCTCTCCGGCGAGTACTGGAACAGCCAGCGGGTCTCCGGCTGCTTCGCCGCCAGGGCCTTCACCAGCCTGGCGCCTTCCACGGCCAGCTCGGTGATGCCGTCCCGGTCCATGCCGAACACCACCCGCCGCTGCACGGTGGAGGTGGAGTTGTAGAGATGGAGAATGACGTTGGGCGCGCCCCGCACGGCCTCGAAGGTTTTCTCGATGAGCTCCGGCCGCGACTGCGTGAGCACCTGGATGTAGACGTCATCGGGAATGCTGCCGCTGTCGATGAGCTCCCGGCAGAAGTCATAGTCCGTCTGCGAAGCGGCGGGGAAACCCACCTCGACCTCCTTGAAGCCGATGCCCACCAGGGCATCGAACATGCGCCGCTTGCGCTCGCCGTCCATGGGCTCGATCAGCGCCTGATTGCCATCGCGCAGGTCGACACTGCACCAGTGCGGCGGACGCTCGATCACGGCGTCCGGCCAGGTTCGGTCCTTCAGTGGGACCTGTGGAAAGGCACGGTATTTGTCACTGGGCTGTTTCAACATGATTGCTTGCTCCGAATTCCTCGAACTGTTCATCCCGTCAGCGCTGGCGCGCAGGTATCGGCCATCGGGCTGCCAGCCGCCCGGTGGCCGCCGAGCAGTCGCAGAAGAGCAAACAGGAGGGCGCAGTAAACCGGCGAGTGGATGGTCATCCACCGCCCGCAGGACCGATTCACTGGAAAACTTGAAGAGGACATTGTTTCAACCCGACTGCCGAAACCACAACAAGCAACGACGAACACTGAATCCCGGTCTTCCTTCAGGAAGCCGGGCCCAGCAGTCGCAGTCGAAGCAGTTTCGCCGTCTGGTTCATCATGTCCTAACGCTAGGCCTATCCGCCCGAGAGGTCAACCCCTTCTTCCGCCGCCACGCTGCGATTGCGGAGCGGACTGGTGCGGGGGAAGTGGGCACGCAGGAACTCCATCTGGTCGGCGAGAATGCGCCGGCCCTTGAGATAGACATACTCCGCGTGGGTGGGCTTGAACGGCACCGCCAGCAGCTGCATGCCCGCCTGTTCCGGCGTACGCCCGGCCTTGTCGTTGTTGCAGCGCTTGCAGGCGGCAACCACGTTGGTCCAGACATCCTGGCCCGACTGACTGATGGGTGTGACGTGGTCCCGCGACAAGCCGCTGGTGGAGAACCGGCCGCCGCAGTACATGCAGATGTGGTCGTCGCGCCGGAACAGGGCCTTGTTGTCCAGTGGCGGCGTGTAGCCGCTATGGCCCTTGAGAATGGCCTGCACGGCGCCGTTGGTGGCGATGATGGAGTTCAGCTCGAGGACGCTGCGACGCCCGGTGGCCGCGTTGTGACCACCGTGGATGCGATACAGGAGCCGGCCGCAGCTGTAGACCACCTGCTCCATGTAATACAGGCGCGCCGCTTCCTGGTAGGTAATCCACTCCAGCGGCATGCCGGACACGTCCGTGCGCAGGATCTGGTTACTCAGGTCGAGCACGATGGGCTCTCCTTGACGGCGCCCCGATGCGGGCCACACTTCTTATATATTCCAGATGTCCAGGAAAAAGGCAATCCCGGTGCGGCCCTTGTAAAGGCTTTGTAATCCGGACCGCGCATACCGGAATGGGCGCTGATTCCTTCAAAACCGGTAACACTTGCGTTATTCTTTTCAGGCCAGCGCGGCCGGAGCATCCGACCGCGCTTTTTTGTCCGGGGCTGCGGCAAGCGGGGGGAGACCTGCCAACGCCCGGAGTGCGCGGGCCTCGGCGTTCCATGGCAAACGCGTCACCGGAGCCGGGCCAGGCAATGGCGCCGCAGCCAACCACTCGGACCCACCCTGTTGGAAAGACGGGAGACATCAATCATGGCAATACGTGTAGCCGTGCCCAAGGAGACCCAGCCAGGAGAGCGCCGGGTCGCCTTGGTGCCGAGCGTCATCAAAAACCTGGACAAGCTCGGCGTGGAAATCCTCATGGAATCCGGCGCCGGCAAGGAGAGCGGCTTCAACGACGACGCCTACGAAGGCGTCACCATCGTTGAATCCGCCGACAAGCTCTACAAGGACGCGGATGTCGTCCTCCGGGTACAGCCACCCAGCGCGGAAGACGCGGGCAAGCTCAAGAAGGGCAGCGTGCTCATGGGCTTCATGTCGCCCCACGAGGGTGACAGCCGCATCAAGGCACTGACCAAGGGCAACGTCACCAGCTTCTCCGTGGAACTGGTGCCGCGCATCACGCGGGCCCAGTCCATCGACGCGCTGTCCTCGCAGGCTTCGATTGTCGGCTACAAGTCGGCACTGCTGGCCGCCAACATGAGCCAGAAGCTCTTCCCCATGATGACCACCGCCGCGGGCACAATCCGCCCGAGCACGGTGGTGGTCATCGGTGCCGGCGTCGCCGGTCTGCAGGCTATTGCCACGGCCAAGCGCCTCGGCGCGGTGGTGGAGGCCTACGACGTGCGCTCTGCCACCAAGGAACAGGTGGAATCGCTGGGCGGCAAGTTCATCAAGACCGGCGTCTCCGCGGAGGGCGAAGGCGGCTATGCGCGCGAGCTCACCGACGAAGAAAAGCAGCAGCAGGCCGATGTCCTGGCCGACCACGTAGCCAAGGCGGACGCCGTGATCACCACCGCGGCAATCCCCGGCAAGCCGGCGCCGAAGCTCATCGACAAGGCCACGGTGGAGCGCATGAAGCGCGGCGCCGTAATCATCGATCTGGCCGCGGAGACCGGCGGCAACTGCGAGCTCACCAAGGCGGGCAAGGAAGTGGACCACAACGGCGTCATCGTGTACGGGCCGAAGAACACCGCCAGTGCCCTGTGCCAGCACGCCAGCGAGATGTACTCGCGCAACCTCTACAACTTCCTGACGCTGATCATCAAGGACGGCGAGCTGAACCTGGACTGGGATGACCAGGTGCTGGCGGACAGCTGCCTGACTCATGACGGCGAGATCAAGCACGGCCCCACCCGTGAGCGCCTGGAAGGAGGCAAAAAATCATGATCGAGGGATTCACTGCACTGTATATCTTCATGCTCTCCGCAGTGGCGGGCTATGAAGTGATCTCCCGGGTGCCGGTCATCCTGCATACACCGCTGATGTCCGGCTCCAACTTCATCCACGGTATCGTCGTCGTCGGTGCGATGATCGCGCTGGGGCATGCCCAGACGCCCATGGAACAGCTCATCGGCTTCATTGCCGTGTTGCTGGGCGCGGGCAACGCCGTCGGCGGCTACGTGGTCACTGAGCGCATGCTCGACATGTTCAAGAGCAGCAAAGACGAAGGATAAGGGGGCGCAGGAATGGAAACTCTCATACAGTTAAGTTACTTCCTGGCGGCCGTCCTTTTCATCGTCGGGCTCAAGGCCATGAGCTCGCCGAAGACGGCGCGCAAGGGCGTCATGTGGGCCGGTGTCGGCATGGTGCTGGCCGTGGTGGTCACTTTCTTCCACGGCGAAATCTCCGGCTTCTCCAACTACCTGCTCATCATTCTCGGTATTGGCATCGGCACCGCCGTCGCCTGGGTCACCGCCAAACGCGTGCAGATGACCGAGATGCCGCAGATGGTGGCGCTGTACAACGGCATGGGCGGCGGCTCGGCCGGCGGCATCGGTGCCGTGGCACTGCTGGAGGCCCAGCGGAAGCTGGCCGGTTCCGGCGACACCGCCATCTACCAGCAGCTGGGCAGCGACATCACCTTCCTGGCGGTCCTCGGCGGTCTCATCGGCACGGTGGCCTTCTCCGGCTCCCTGGTGGCCTGGGCAAAGCTTGACGGCCGCATGCAGCGCAGCAGCCTGATGCCGGCACAGCAGATCGTGAACATCGTCCTGTTCGCTGCCATGGTGCTCGCCGGGATCTGGGTGTTCTTCAGCGGCGGCGTGTTTCCGATCTTCGTGTTCTTCGCCCTGGCGCTGCTGTTCGGTGTGTTCATGACCGTGCCCATCGGTGGCGCCGACATGCCGGTGGTCATCTCCCTGTTCAACGCCCTCACCGGCCTCGCCGTCGGCTTCAAGGGCTATGTGCTCGGCAACGCTGCGCTGATCATCGCCGGGACGCTGGTGGGTGCAGCGGGCATGCTGCTCACGCACCTGATGGCCAAGGCCATGAACCGGCCGATCTCCAACGTGCTGTTCAGCGGCTTCGGCACCACGCAGTCGGCCAGTGAAGGTCCCGAAGGCGAGATGAAAGAGATGGGCGCCGAGGATGCGGCTTACCTCATGGCCTACGCCGACAGCGTCGTCATCGTTCCCGGCTACGGCATGGCCGTTGGCCAGGCCCAGCACAAGATCTGGGAAATGGTGCAGAGCCTGCAGGGACGCGGCGTGGACGTGAAGTTCGCCATCCACCCGGTGGCGGGCCGCATGCCCGGCCACATGAACGTGCTGCTGGCCGAAGCCGGGGTGCCGTACGACATGATCTACGACATGGAAGAGATCAACGAGGACTTCAAGGTCACCGACGTGGCCCTGGTCATCGGTGCCAACGACGTGGTCAACCCGGCAGCCAAGAACGACGAGTCCAGCCCCATCTACGGCATGCCCATTCTCGACGTGGAAGATGCCGAGAACGTGCTGGTCATCAAGCGCGGCCGCGGCACCGGTTTCTCCGGCGTGGAGAACCACCTGTTCTTCGGCGACAAGACCAAGATGGTCTTCGGCGATGCCCAGAAGGTGGCCAGCTCCATGGCCGCCACGGTCAAGGATCTCTGACCGGGACAGTCTCTGGCACGACCAGGAAAAGGCCGCCTTCGGGCGGCCTTTTTTTGTCGCTTCCCTACAGCATGTCCTGGGGATCCACATCCACGGACCAGCGGGCACGCCGGGCCCCGGGGAGATCCGGCAAGACCGGCACGAGTCGGCGCAGCAGCGCGTGCAGCGGCGACCGCTGTGCTGCCTGCAGCAACAGTTGGGCGCGGTAGCGGCCGGCGCGCCGCTCCATGGGTGCCGGCACCGGCCCCATCAGGAGAACGTCATCACCGCACTGGGCTTCTCCGGCCTCGCGCACCGCCTCCAGGAACGCCTTCGGGGCCTCGGCGTCCACCGCCTCGCTACGGATCAGGGCCATGTGGGTATGCGGCGGCAACGCGGCCTCCCGGCGCTCCGTGAGCATGGTCCGGGCGAAGCGGCCGTAGCCTTCGCGCAGCAGGGTATCCAGCAGCGGGTGTTCCGGGTGGTGGGTCTGGATCAATACTTCACCGGGGCGCTCACGCCGGCCGGCCCGACCGGCCACCTGCGTGATCAGCTGGGCCATGCGCTCCGGCGCGCGGAAATCCGACCCGAACAGCCCGTGATCACAATCCAGGATCGCCACCAGACTTATATCGGGCAGGTCGTGGCCCTTGGCCAGCATCTGCGTACCCAGCAGGATCCGCGCCTCGCCCCGGCGCGCCTGCTCCAGCATGTCGCTCATGGCGCCCTTGCGCCGGGTACTGTCACGGTCGACACGGACCACGCCGTGGTCCGGGAAACGCGCGGACAACGCGTGCTCCAGCTTTTCCGTTCCCTGCCCCACATCCCGCAGATCGGTACTACCGCACTCCTGGCACTGGCGGTCCACCGGGCGTTCATAGCCGCAGTGGTGGCAGCGAAGCCGGTGAGCGTGCTGGTGCCAGGTGAGGCGTGCATCGCAGCGGGGGCAGCCGGCAATCCAGCCGCAGTCGTGGCACAGGAGCACGGGTGCGAAACCGCGCCGGTTGAGGAACAGCAGCACCTGACCGTGGCCGTCCAGGTGCTGCTGCATCCGCTCCTGGACGGGACGTGCCACCCCGGCATCCAGCGGCTGGCCGCGGATGTCGAGCAACTCCATGCGCGGCGGCCGGGCTGCACCGGCCCGCCGGGGCAGGTCCAGCAAGCTGTAACGTCCGGCCTCGGCGTTGTGGAGACTCTCCAGCGAAGGGGTGGCCGAGCCCAGCACCAGCGGACGGTCCACATCCCGCGCGCGCACCGCGGCGAGATCCCGGGCGTTGTAACGGAAACCGTCCTGCTGCTTCAGCGAGGCGTCGTGTTCCTCGTCGACAATGAACAGGCCCGGGCGCGGCAGCGGCGTGAACAGGGCCGAGCGGGTCCCGATCAACACGTCCACATCGCCGGCGGCGGCGGCGAGCCAGGCGTCCCTGCGCTCACCATCGGCCAGGGCGGAATGGAGCACGGCGACGCGGCCGGGAACCCGTGCGTTGAAACGCTCGATGAGCTGCGGCGTCAGCCCGATCTCCGGGACCAGCACCAGCACCTGTTCGCCGCGCGCCAGGGTGGCGTCCACCGCGGCCAGATACACCTCGGTCTTGCCACTCCCCGTGACGCCTTCCAGCAGATGCGCACGAAACCCGCCCAGGGACTCAACGATGGCTTCGGCCGCTTGCTGCTGCGCTTCATTCAGGGCCGGTGGCGCGATGGTGGCACTGCTCTGCCGCGGGGTGGTTCGCACCAGCAGGTCACGCTGCTCCAGGGTACGCAGCGCGCTGCGCCAGTCCCCTTCCAGATCCGCCAGCGCGGCCACCGGCAACCCCTCGGGCGCCTCGGCAAGGCGTTCCAGCACGGCCGCCTGCCGGGGTGCCCGCCGGCGCAGCGCCTCGAGATTGGTGCCACGCCCGGTCTCGGTGAGTTGCCAGTACTCCGGCGGGCGGCGTTCCGCGGGCTGACCCTGGCGCAGTGGCACCGGCAAAAACCCGGTCAACACCTCGCCGGGCGGGTGATGGTAGTAATCAGCGGCCCAGAGGCCGAGCTGCAGCAACTCCGCCGGCAGCAGCGGATCGGTGTCCAGCACCTCCTGGATGCGGCGCAGGCGGTGACCGGACACACGGGGGCGCTCGCCGCTGCCAGTGACGATACCCACCACGCGACGACGCCCGAACGGCACACGAACCCGCGAGCCCACTGCCGGCGGCTCCGCAGAGCCGGCAGGCGGAAGGTAGTCCAGGGTGCCGTCCATGGGTGCGGGCACCGCAACGTGAATGACCAGTGCATCGGTCATGGGGTTTCCCGAGTCGATATCCGTGCCGGCGAGTGTACCGGGCCACGGTGAATGCGTCGCTCCCGGCTTCCCCGGTCATCCACAGAACCTGTGGATAACCGTGTGGACGAATTCGTGATTCCGCCGGGAAGTGCCTGTTCTGTCAGGGAGGCTGTTACATTGCCCAATAATTCAACGAACTCCGCGTTTCTCTTCCAATACAAACAGTTACGAATACTCAGCAAACCACCACTTGAAATATCGTCGATTAACCGGGCTCTTGCGGGAGCACCCGGCCTCCTGTGCACAATCCCGCTTTTGTCAAGCCTGTTACATCGAATCCCGGGCGCGGACGACCAGGGCTTTTGACCAACGCCACGTCACTCGCCCCGGTGGCGCTGTGGCGAGCAGCTAGTGTCCTGTAACCCAAACTCGTTGCATTTGGGTTACAGGACACTAGAGGTCAGGTGTAGCATCAGCGGCATGACCGAGACCACCGCCGATCATCAGTTACTGGACGCCGTGCTGGAACAGGTGCGCCAGGCGCCGGACGGCCAGACGGAGCATGCCCTCCTCGGACGCCTGGAAAAAGCGGAGCTCGCTCCCTTTGCCGGTGCCGACCTGGGCGACCAGATGGCATTATTCCGGGTCCACTTCCTTCTGTTCCACTGCCTCTACCGCCTGCAGGAGCGCCTGGCGGCTCGCGGCGAGTGGCTGGACATACACTGTTTGAGTATCAGTCTGCGCCCGCTGTCCTCCGCATCGACCGCAGATACAGGGGCCATGGCTCAGACGGACCCGCTGCGCACCTATTATCTGGAACTGGCCAACCTGGACGCCATGGACGCAGCAACCCTGGAGGCGATGCTGAGCGGGTTCTGGCGGCGACTGGACGGTGGCGAACGCCACCGGGAAGCGCTGGACCTCCTCGGCCTGGAGGAGCCCGTGGACGCCGACCAGGTCACCCGCCGCTACCGCCAGCTGGCGCAGCAGCACCACCCGGACAAGGGTGGTGACACGGAAACCCTCCAGCGCCTCAACGAGGCGCGCCTGGTCCTGATCACCTGAGCCGGATCCGTGAACGCGCCCTCCGACCTCAACCCGGACCACCTTGCCGATTCCGCCTGGGCGGCCCTGGCCCGCATGTACGGCCAACCCGGGGTAAAGGAGACCGTTCTGGCCCTTCAGGACAACAATGGTGTGTGCGTCACCGCACTCCTGACCCTGCTGTGGAGCGCGGCCAACGGCCATGGGCCGGCGTCGCTACCAACAGTGACTGCTGTCGTGGCTGAGAGCGAATCGCTGGAAGCCGACTTGCTCCGCCCCTATCGCCGGGCCCGCAACGGACTTCGCCATCGGGCAACCGCGGACACTGGCGCGGCAGAGTTACGTCGCCGCCTCCTGGACCAGGAGCTGGAACTGGAGCGGTACCTGCAGACCCGGGTGCTGGCGATGCTGGCCCCTGGCGCTGCCAGGGAGGCGGTGACTGATCCGGACGCCGCCGTGGAGACGGTCCTGACGAGGTACTTGGACTGCCTTGGCGTCACCGACAACGCGGCGGATGACACCTTCATCCGCGTCCTTCGCGATGCCGTAGGTGGCGAGTGACTGCACCCTTGAGGGTACCCCGTAGCCGGGGAGTGGGTGCTCCGCTGCCGGACCGTCTGCGGCCAGGACGGCCGCAGCCGAGCCTACACGGACGTACTTGCGGCGTGTCCGGCAGCGGAGTACCCACTCCCCGGCGCCCCCGATCGAGGCCGAAACCAGGTCTTGCGAAAAATCTCCGCCAAGACCACCGAAGACCGATTTGTGGGGGACGCCCCGAACCGGGATAATACGCGCGCAAACCCTCACCGACGGCCCCGTGTAACGCATGAAAGAGAAGCTGCGCAGCCTGATCTCCACCGCCGTGGATACGCTCGCCCGTGACGGCACCCTGCCCGCTGACACCCGGGTGGACGTGCAGGTCGAGCGCGCCCGCGACAAGACCCACGGCGACTACGCCGTGAACACCGCCATGATCCTGGCCAAACAGGCCCGCATGAAACCCCGCGACCTCGCCGAACACCTGGTCGCCGCCATGCCGGCCGACCCGGGCATCGAGCGCGTGGACATCGCCGGCCCCGGCTTCATCAACGTCACCATCACCGCCGACGCCGCCTACGCCGCCGTTCGCGACGCGCTCAACCAGGGCGCGGACTACGGAAAGTCAGCCCTGGGCGCCGGTGAGGCGATCAATCTCGAGTTCGTCTCTGCCAACCCCACCGGCCCGCTGCACGTGGGGCATGGTCGCGGCGCGGCATTCGGCGGCGCCCTGGCGAGCCTGCTCACCACCGCCGGCTACACGGTCCACCGCGAATACTACGTCAACGATGCCGGCCGGCAGATGGATATCCTCGCCGCCAGTGTCTGGCTGCGGTACCTGGAGCACCAGGGTGAAACCCTGCGCCTGCCCGATAACGCCTACCGCGGCGAGTATGTGCGCGACATCGCCCGGCGTCTGGTCGAGATGCACGGTGACAGCCTGCTGCATCCCGCCGAGGTGGTGCTGGCCGAGATGCCCCTGGACGAGTCCGAAGGCGGCGACAAGGAAGAGTACATCGACACCCTGGTGATCCGCTGCAAGGAACTGCTGGGCACCGAGGCGTTCGAGACCGTCTTCCAGTTGGCCCTGAACCAGGTGCTGGACGACATCCGCGATGACCTGGGAGACTTCGGCGTCCACTACGACGAATGGTTCTCGGAACGCTCGCTGACACAGAGCGGCGCCGTGGAGGACGCGCTGACGCAGCTCGATGCCGCCGGCCACCTGTACCAGGACGAAGGCGCCACCTGGTTCCGCGCCAGTGCATTTGGCGACGAGAAGGACCGGGTGGTACGCCGCGAAAACGGTGCCTACACCTACTTCGCATCGGACATCGCCTACCACCTGAACAAGTTCCAGCGCGGCTTTGCCGGCTGCATTGACGTCTGGGGCGCCGACCACCACGGCTATGTCCCCCGCGTCCACGCCGCACTGCAGGCCTTCGACAAACAGCCCGAGCAACTGGACATCCGCCTGGTGCAGTTCGCGATCCTCTACCGGGGCGCCGAGCGCATGCAGATGTCCACCCGCTCCGGGCAATTCGTCACCCTGCGGGAGCTACGGGAGGACGTGGGCGACGACGCCGCACGGTTCTTCTATGTCATGCGCAAGCCGGAGCAGCACCTGGACTTCGACCTGGAACTGGCCAAGTCCCAGTCCAACGACAACCCGGTGTACTACATCCAGTACGCCCATGCGCGGATCTGCAGCGTGCTGGGGCAGTTGCGGGAGAAAGGGCTGAGCCATGACGCCGCCAACGGCGACCGCCACCTGACCCGACTGGTGGAGCCCCACGAGACGGAGCTGGTGAGCGCCATCGGCCGCTACCCCGAATTGATCGAGATCGCCGCAGGCGCCCGGGAACCACACCAGGTCGCCCATTACCTGCGGGAGCTGGCCAGCCATGTGCACACTTACTATAACGCGCACCAGTTCCTGGTCGACGACGCCGATCTGCGCGATGCTCGCCTGAACCTGGTCCTGGCGGCCCGTCAGGTGATTCGCAACGGCCTCGCGCTGCTCGGTGTCTCCGCCCCCGAGAGCATGTAGGCGACCACGGACACGGCATGGCGAAAAGCAAGCAGACCGGCGCAAGGCGCAAACCCCAGTCCCGCAGCAGCAACACCGGCCGCGCCCCGGCGTGGCTGCTGGTGCTCAGCGGCCTGCTGCCGGGGCTTTTCATCGCGTACCTGGTGCACATGCACCACGAGCGCGACGGTGGCGTGACGGAAATCGCCAGCGGCAGCAGCGCCGGTGACGGTGATACGCAGCAGACGGACGAGGGCAACGGCCGACCGCGCTTCGAGTTCTACGAGCTGCTCTCGGAGATGGAAGTGGTCGTCCCGGATGAATCGGAACCGGAGGTCTCCGCGGTGCCCCCGGGGGATGACACGCCGGTGCCCGCCCCGGACAGCGAAACGCCTGCCGCCCCCGCACCACAGCCGGAGCCCGAACCGGATGACGACGCCCAGTACATGGTCCAGGCTGGTTCGTTCCGCTCCCACGAGGACGCCGATCGGCTCAAGGCCCGGCTCGCCCTGATGGGCGTCCAGGCAGACATCCACAGCGTCGAGGTGGACGGTGGCGAGACGTGGCATCGTGTACGCATCGGCCCGTTCGCCGACCGGGGACGGGTGGAAGCCATCCGCGGCCGCCTGGAAGACGAAAACGTGGACAGTATTCTGCTGCGCATGCGGGGTTAGAGCGGCTGCGCCGCAGCGCCCCCGGTGCCGCTGAACCTGGGGTACTACGATGGTTTCGGCTGCGCCCCCTTCATGGCGCTGACGGTCTCCGCCGGAATGGTCAGCCCGACACGCCAGCCGGGGTTCACCACCAGCCCCATGCCCTCCCAGGTGCTGTTCACCGCCCAGGCGAAGGAGACTTCCACGGAGAAGGCGAAGTCCGGATTCTGCTCGGTCATGGGGTAACCCCTGGACGGCGCGGTAAACAAGGCGAGCAGTCCTTCGCCATCCGGACCCTCCAGCACCAGCGGGCGTACGCCTTCCGGGTGCTCGGTGGTGGCGAACTCCTGGTCCACCAGGATCGCCACCTGCGCGCCGGCGAGCTGCTCCATGAAATCCACGGTGGCGGTCTCGCCGCTCTGCGCCGCCATCAGTGCGCGTTCCAGGTGATTGACGGGTTCGAAGGTGTCGAAGCGATCGTCGGTATCGCCGTTCTCGGTCATGGGTGTTCTCCTTACAGCGAGCGCTTGTTGCCGTTGGTGAACATGGCCTGCTTATCCCGGTACAGGGCGGAGATATCCTCGTCGCCGTGACCGGCGTCCATCAGGCGCTGGTAGTGCTTGAGCGTCATTTCCACGATGGGCAGGGCCACGTTCATGTTCTCCAGCATCTGGCGACAGATGGTGAGATCCTTGTGATGCAGGCCGAGCTTGAAACCGGGCTCGAAGGTGCCTTTCACCATCGTGGGTCCGCGCATCTGCAGGAACCAGTTGCCGGCCGCGCCACCGCTGACCACCTGGATGACCTTGTCCATGTCCAGCCCGGACGCCTGGCCAAAGGCCAGGGCCTCGGTGACGGCCTGGTTGATGCCGGCGGCCATGATCTGGTTCACCGCCTTGGTGGCCTGGCCGGAGCCGATCTCGCCCATGTGCGTGGCGCTCTTGCCCATGGCGTCGAAGGCCGGCTCGAGCCGGGCGAACACATCCGGATCACCGCCCACCATGAACACCAGCTGGCCGTTCTGGGCCCCCTCCTTGCCGCCGGAGACGGGGGCATCGAGGAACTCGACGCCGGCCGTAGCGAGCTTCGCGGCGGCCTGCTTGGCCGTATTCACGGCGATGGTGGAGGTATCCACGACGGTCTTGCCCGCCGCAAGCCCCGGAGCCATGGCGTCCATCACCGCGAGCACGTCCTCGTCCCGGGAGACGCAGGTGATAATGACATCGCAGGCCTGCGCCAGGGCGGCCGGGCTATCGGCAGCCTGCACCTCCAGTTCCCCGGCAATCTCCTGCGCCCGCTCTGGAGTGCGATTCCACACAGCGGCCAGCAGGCCGGCCTTGTGCAGGTTCCTGGCCATGCCCGAGCCCATGGCTCCCATTCCGATGACGCCTGCCTTCATGGTGTGATCCTCCCGAAACGGTGTTGTCAGTCTTCAAGGTAGGTATAGCCGCCCAGCCCCGCTTCCAGCAGCTGCAGGCACTCCCGGCGCTGTTCAGCGTCCAGTTCGGCGGCGGCAACTCTTGCCTGATAGGCCTGCATCAGGCTCTCCCGGCGGAAATGCACGTAGCGCAGGACGTCCTCCACGGTATCGCCGGGCACCGGGTCGCTGAGCCGGAAGTCATTTCCCTCCTGGTGCACGTTGATGGCCGCCGTGTCGCCAAAGAGGTTGTGCATATCCCCCAGGATCTCCTGGTATGCGCCCACCAGGAAAACGCCCAGGCGGTAGGGCTCACCCGGCCGGAACGGAGGCAGGGGCAGGGTGCTCTCCACGCCCTCGCCGTCCACGTAGTACTGCACGCTACCGTCAGAGTCGCAGGTGAGATCCTGCAGCACGGCCCGGGCCGTGGGTCGCTGCTCCAGGCCCTGTAACGGCAGCACCGGGAAGACCTGGTCGATGGCCCAGACGTCCGGCATGGACTGGAAGATGGAGAGATTGCAGAACAGCTTGTCTGCCAGCTTCTCGTTGAGGTCGTCCAGCACCTCCCGGTGGTTGCGTGCCGCCGGGTTGAGTGCGTCCCGCACCTGGTGGCAGATGGCGGTGTAGTACTCCTCTGCCCTGGCGCGCTGGCGCAGGCCCAGCACACCGTGGGTGTACATGGCCTGCGCCTCCTGCAGCCCGTTCACCGCATCGTGGTAGCGCTCGATGGGCGAGCGGGCGGAGGACTCGTTCAGCGTGTCCCAGAGCTCCCGCAGGATCTGGGGGTCGTCCTGCTCCGGCGCCGCGGGTGCGGCACCACGGCCGTTATCGTGGTCGATGACGTTGGTTAGCAGCACGGCATGGTGAGCGGTGAGGGCCCGGCCGGACTCCGAGATGATGTCGGGGTGCGGCAGGTCGTGCTCGGCGCAGGTCTCGGCCAGGGCACGGACCACGTTGGCCGCGTACTCGCCGAGGCTGTAGTTCATGGAGCAGAAGTTGCGGGAGCGGGTGCCCTCGTAGTCCACGCCGAGGCCGCCACCCACGTCCATGGTGGTCACGGGAATGCCCATGGCGCGCAGCTCGGCATAGTAGCGGGCCGCCTCCCGCATGCCGCGACGGATATCCCGCACGTTGGGGATCTGGGAACCCAGATGGAAGTGCAGCAGCCCCAGGCTGTCGGCCATGCCCTCCGCCTGCAGCCGCTCCACCACCGCCAGCGCCTGGGAGGCACTGAGGCCGAATTTGGACTTCTCGCCACCGGTGTTCTGCCACTTGCCGGCACCGATGGACGCCAGGCGCACGCGCATGCCCAGCCGCGGCGAAATACCCAACCGGCGTGACTCGCTCACCACCAGCTCCACCTCGCTGCGCTTCTCCATGACGATGCGCACATCGAGACCGAGCTGCTGACCGAGCAGGGCCAGACGCACGTACTCGCGGTCCTTGTAGCCGTTGCAGATGATGGTGCCGCCGTCCGGGGCCAGCGCCAGCACGGCCATGAGCTCCGGCTTGCTGCCGGCTTCCAGGCCCACCCGGTTGCCGCCGTGGTGCAGGATCTCCTCCACCACCCGGCGCTGCTGGTTCACCTTGATGGGATAGACGGCGGTGTAGCCGCCGCGGTAGTCCTCGGCAGCCATGGCAGCCTGGAAGGCGCTGCAGAGGCGATCGACCCGGTCGTGGAGGATGTCGACGAAACGCACCAGCACCGGCAGGGCGAGCCCGGCGGCCTGCACCCGGTCGACCAGCCCCGAGAGATCGATGCCCGGCCCGTCAGCAGCGCCGCGGGGGTGGACTACCACGCGGCCGGCATTGTCGATGTCGAAATAGCCGCTGCCCCAGTGCGCGGTATTGTAGAGATTGCGCGCCTGCTGGACGGTCCAGTCGCTCATGCGGTGCGGTACCCTGAATGCCGTTGCGGAATGGTCCTGCCCCCGTGGGCGGCCGGACCTGGCCGCCCACGGGGACGCATCAGGGTACTAACCTTTCCCGGCTGAAACCATCACGTCCGGAAACGCCCCGCCATCTCGCGCAGCTCACCGGCCAGGCGCGCCAGCTCCTCGTTGGCCGCCACCACCTGGCTGTTGGACTCGGCGTTCTCCCGTGCGATGTCGCTAAGCCGCGTGATGCTCTCGTTGATGGTATCGGCGGTGGCGCTCTGCTCCTCGGCAGCGCTGGCGATCTGGGTGTTCATGTCCGAGATCTCGCTGACCGTGGTACTCAGGGTCTCCAGCGCCGCACCGGCCTCGCCGGCCTGGGTGACGCTGTGCTCGGCCTGCTGGCGGCTCTCCTGCATGACCTGCACGCCTTCGTCGGCGCCGCCCTGGAGCTTCTCGATCATCTCCTCGATCTCGCGTGCCGACGTCTGCACACGGCTGGCCAGCGTGCGCACCTCGTCCGCCACCACGGCGAAGCCGCGGCCGTGTTCTCCGGCCCGGGCGGCCTCGATGGCGGCGTTCAGCGCCAGCAGGTTGGTCTGCTCGGAGACTTCCTGGATCACCGACAGCACCTTGGTGATGCCGTCACTCTGGCCTTTGAGATCACCGATCACCTTCACGGCACGCTCCACCGCCTCGGACAGACGGTTGATGGAGCCGGTGGTCTCGTCGACGACGGTCTTGCCATGACTAGCGGCATCGCGGCCATTGTTGGCCAGCTCCGCAGCGTGCTGGGTATTGCGCGCCACTTCCTGAACGGTGTTGGCCATTTCGTTGACCGCCGCCGCCACCTCCTCGGTCTCGCCCTGCTGCCGGGAGCCGGAATCGCGACTGGCCTGGCTCAGTTCCTCGAGCCGGGACGACTGCTGCTGCACGCCGTCTGCCGTCTCGACGATGCTACGGATCATGCTCTGGAAGGTCTCCATCATGGCATTGAAGGCATCGGCGGTGCGGCCCAGCTCATCGTCACGCCCGGTGTGGATGCGCATACTCAGGTCACCCGTCTGACTGGCGGCGCCGCCCATGCTCTCCATCTGCCGGCGCATCTGGCCCAGGGGTTTGAGCACCCGCTGGATGGTGCGCAGGCCGAATACGGCCAGCAAGCCGATCACCGCCAGGGTGACGATGATGATGGTGTTCCTGCCCGCATCCGCCGCCGTCTGGGCGGCAGAAGCCGCCTCCGCGGCCTCGGCGGTGACGTGTTCCTCGAGATCCTGGATGGCACCGCGCATCTCGGCAGTGGCACTGCGAACGGCAGTCAGGGCATCAGCCTGCTCACCCTCCAGGGCGATTTGCTGGTGGCGCAGATCGTAGACGGAGGCGTCATCGTTCACCATCAGCTCGCCAAGCTCGGTGACGATGTCGTGCAGATGGCCTGCTTGCTCGCGCTGCCGGGAGTCGGCCCACTCGGAATCCCGGATGGTCGCTGCCGAGCGGGTGGCGAGGCCGAGCTGCTGGTCGATCTCGTTGCGCCGCATGCTGGTGAGCATGAACGGGTCGTCCACCAGCCGCAGGTCGCTGGCAAGCCCGTTGAGCTCGGCCACGGCAACCCGGACTGCACCGCTCAGGCCGACCACGTCCAGGCCCCGCTCGATGAGCCCCTCCACCAGCATGGGCGGCAGCGCGCGGACATCGCCGCCGACGGCCTCGAGCTCCTGGCGTAGATCCCGCTCCCGGCGCACCTGCCGGAGGGTCGCCTGGCCGGCCATGAGCTCGGCTTCCACCATGACTTCGCGGATGTGCTCGTCCATGGTGTCCACGCGTTCCTGAATGCGTTCCAGCAACTCCAGGTTTTCCCGCCGCGCCTCCTCCAGGCGCTCATCGGCGTCCACCAGAGCGCCATACCCGGCGTCCAGCTGCTCGGCAAGCGGCCGTGCGCGTCCGTCACCACCTTCGACACCGCCGAGATCGCCACGCGCCGCACGGTAGGTCTGCTCCAACTCCTCCACGGAGGTTGCCTCGGCAAGGGCCGCGACATTCTGGGCGGCGATCAGATCCGCATGCCGTTCACCGAAGGCGCCGAGCACGTTGCCTACCTCGGTGCGGGCAACCTGGTTGGGCATGATCTCATTGAGAATGTAGTCCTGGGTGGCCACCAGGCGGGCGTTGGACAGCAGTGCCACAGCAGCCAGGGCCAGTGCCGCCACGATGGCGGTACCAAACAGACCCAGCAGCATGGCGCGGATACTCATTTGCAGACGCATGGCTTGAGTCCTCAGTAAAGGTCGGCCCAGTCGAGCAGTACGTACTCGCCGTCGGTCAGGCGAGTTGGCCAGACGGTGTCACTGGCCTGGTGGTTCCCGGCGCCCAGTGTCAGCGTCTCGCCAACGCCGATATCGAATTCGCCCAGTGAGAGCAGTCCGTCCACCACGTCCTCGCGGCCGGGGTCGTCCCCCGCCTGCCGCAGTCCTTCGACGAAAGTCCGCGCGGCCAGATAGCCCTCGAGGGAGATAAAGTTCGGGGCCAGAGCACTGTCATGGGCGTCCAGGGCGTCGTGGTAATCGGCCACCGCGGGCACATCCGCATCCAGGGGTGGCACCACCTGGGTGACCACGATGCCTTCGGCCATGTCCGGGTCGAGTGCGTCACGCAGGGCGTGGCTGCCGACAAACGACACCGCCAGGAAGACCGTGTCGGGGAGATCCCAGTATGCCTCTTCGATGAACTCGGCAATGGGCGCATAGGTGCCCACCATGATCACCGCCCTGGGCTCGGTTCGAGCCTCCAGAATGGTGGCAAGGCCGTGGTGGATGTTGGTGGTGCCTCGGGTGTAACGCCCGTGAGCCAGACGCTCCCGGTCGGGTACATCGTGTGCCTCCAGCGCCGCCATGGCACCGGAGTAACCCGCATCACCGAAACCGTCGTTCTGGGTGAAGAAGGCAATCTCCTCGGGCTCGATCCCGGCTTCCAGGAGGCCATCCACCATGGCGGCGGTCTCCTGGTGATAGGAGGCGCGGAAGTTGATGACATGGCGGTCCGGCGGATCCTGGCGCAGCACGCCGGCCCCGGTGAAAGCGCCAAACAGGAGGGTCTCTTCCTGGTTGTGAATGGGAATGGTCACGATGGCCGTGGGCGTGCCGACGTTGCCCACCGAGGCGAGAATGTCTTCGTCCTCGATCAGCTCCCGTGTCGCCGGAGCGGCCTGCATGGGCTCGTACTGATCGTCGCGAGTGATCAGAGTCAATTCCCGGCCGTTGATGCCGCCGTCGGCATTGACCTCACGGAAATGCGCTTCGATACCTGCACGCATGCCCTCGCCAAGATCGGAGGCGGGCCCGGAGAATGGTGCCACCATGCCGATGCGCAGCTCGGCCGACGCCAGTGATGGCAACAGGCAGAAGGCCGCCGCCAACCCCGCCCAACGGTAGTTCGCGATCATTGTTTTCCCCACCCTTTGAACGATGCTCTGTCAGGCAGTTATCGGCGGCATGTGCCGTTTCATTAGACAGCCCGTCCGGCCGGGCCGCACCGCCCCTGTATGACCAGCCCTCGGAGTGTGGCTGTGTCTTTCGTGCCCATTGTCGAGTGTCCGGTATACACCGGATGCGAATCCGCCCATTCCGTCACAAGGTGGCAACGTGGCAGGTCTTTGCGCATAATCCCGGCCGATACGCCCGCACCCCACCACAGGGAGCCCCCATGGCACTGGATGGCGAACACTGGTTCAGCGAGCCCTTTGGCGACGAAGGCGTCGCGTTTTCGCTGGAGATCACCGACAAGCTCCACGAAGAGCAGACCCCCTACCAGCACATCGAGGTCTATCAGACCAAGCGATGGGGGCGGCTGCTGGTGATCGACGGCTGCGTGATGCTTACCAGCCGTGACAACTTCACCTACCACGAGATGATGTCCCACCCGGCGCTGTTCACTCATCCAGCGCCGCGTAACGTGCTCATCATCGGCGGCGGTGACTGCGGCATGCTGCGTGAGGTACTCAAGCACCCCGGTGTGAAGCGGTGCACCCAGGTGGACATCGACGCCGGCGTCACACGCGCGGCGGAGGCATTCTTCCCGGAGCTCTGCAGCGCCAACGACGACCCGCGCGCAGAGCTGCGTTTCGAGGACGGCATCCAGTACATCAAGGACCTGCCCGCGGGCAGCGTGGACGTCATCATCGTCGACAGCACGGATCCGGTGGGACCAGCGGAGGGTCTGTTCGGCGAGGCGTTCTTCCGCGACGTCCACCGGGCACTGGCGGATGACGGGCTGATCGTACAGCAGAGCGAATCTCCGATCCTGCACGTGGACACCATTCTGCGGGATCTGCACGCCGCCATGCGCGGCGCCGGCTTCACCCGGGTGGTGACCCTGCAGTTCCCGGTGTGCAGCTACCCCTCCGGCTGGTGGTCGGCCACGGTCGCCGGCAAGGGCGCCGACCTCACCGCCTTCCGCGAAGCCGACGCCCGGGCCAAACCCTTCGCCACGGCGTACTACAACGCCGCCATGCACCGCGCCGCCCTGGCCGTCCCCGAGTTCTGCCGGGATCTGTTAACAGACCAGTAGGGCGGACCTTCAGGTCCGCCGAAACAAGACATGCAAGCCGACGTGGCCCATCGAAGCCCAATCGGCGGACGTCGGTAGGCCGGCCGGTTACCCGGCCGGCCCCCACAGATCCACTCGTGCGGGTTTCCCGCAAGTGGCTCCTCGTGTGAGTGGCTTCGCTACGTGGCGCAGATCCTGGCCCGGGCGAGCGGGTAACACTCCAGGAACCGGGAGAACTCCGACCACGGGATCGCCGCCTTCTGCGAGCGCCGCGACAGCCATCGGTGCCAGGAGCGCATCGCCTGGGAGCGGACCTGGTCGATCGCTGCAAAGTTACCACGCACGCCGAAGTAGGCGTAGTGGCCCCGGAGTCTGCGGTTCAGGGCTTGCCACTGCTCAACCACGGGGTGATGCCGCATCACACAGCACCAACGATCGATTGCATGCATGGCCCGGCGCAGCCGATCCCGCGCCGTCTTGCGCTTGACCACCAGCGCCCTCGCCTCGACCGCCCCCAGTAGTGGGTGAAGCCGAGAAAATCGAAGGTCTCCGGGTGCGGTCCTCCGCCCGATCCGGGCCGGTCGAACCGCACAACCCGGGTCTTCTCCGGGTGGAGTTCCAGCCCGTAGCGCGCAAAACGCTTGGGCAGCACCTCCATCACCCGCCGGGCATCGCTCTCGCAGGCGAACACCAGCAGCGCATCGTCGGCAAAACGCACCAGGTGCGCCTCACCGCGCAACCGGGGCCGGACACTGTCCTCGAACCACGTATCCAGCACCTCGTGGAGGAAAATGTTGGCGAGCATCGGCGAGATCACCCCGCCCTGCGGGGTGCCCCGCCCGGGCTGGCGCCACTGCCCTTCCTCCAGCACGCCGGCGTTCAACCATTTGCCGATCAACCGAACCAGCACGCCGTCACGTACCCGCCGACGCAGCACCTCCCGCAACAGACCATGGTCGACCCGGTCAAAGAACTTGCGCACGTCAAGATCAATCACCCAGCCACCGCCCATCGCCATCAACGGCCGCCAGACCGCCTGCAGCGCCTGGTGCGCCGAGCGTCCCAGGCGGAAGCCGTACGAGCCCTCGTGGAACTCCGGCTCGTAGACCGCCTCCAGCACCATCGCCACCGCCCGCTGGAGCACCTTGTCCTCAAACGTCGGAATGCCGAGCGCTCGGCGCTCGCTCCCGTCACCCTTGGGGATCGAGGTGCCCCGCACCGGCGGCGCCCGGTACGCCCGGACTTCGCCCGCTCCAGCAGCGAGCTCAGGTTCGCCTCAAGCTCCTCGCCGTAGGCGGCACCCGTGCGGCCATCAACGCCCGGCGCCCCGTCCTTGCGCGTGCGTCGATACGCCTCACGCAACCACGCCTCGTCAATGTGATGGGCCAACGTCAAAAGCGGCCTGTCCGGAAGACGCCGCGCCAGATCCGCTATCTGTTGGCATCGCGTTGAGATGAGATCAGAGTCCAATGCCTCCGCCATCGGTCCCTCCAACAGCTCCACTCACACGGTCTCCCCTTCCCCTTCACCGGGTCCGCTGGGGCGCGTTCCCCGGCTGCTCCGGTACTATGGGAGACTCCGACTGCCTGCCGCCCGTCTGGCACCGCTCTGGCTGTCCTCGCAGCACCATACCGCCGCAGCGCCCTCAGCCTTCGCTCCAGCAGCAGGAGGACGCTCCCACCACTGGCCCGGACTGCGGATCAGCGGTCGCCCGCACCGTCTACTTCTTAGGCGGAGACGACAGGCCCTCCCAGGTTCCTGGGGGACCCCAATGTGCCCATGCCCCGCTCTCGGACCCCGGCGGGCACACCACACCAGGCCTCTACAGTGCAGCGTTACTGCCTTCCGGTCTTCAGACACCGTCGGCACCCACAATGTCGCGGATTTCGGGGCTCAATCACGCAGCCTGGACACTCGCTGTCTACGCTTCACCACAGCAGTTACCCACTGCAGCGCAAGACTCGCTTCCGGCTGGTGGCCAACCTCTACCGGGCGGGCTCAACGGCCCGCTGGGTCCCTCTCGCAATTTCATGGCCGCCTCCATGCCACCAATCCCAAGCGACCAGGCTTCGCCTGGCGCTCCTGAAGGTCCGCCCTACGGTCTCTGCCACCACGGCTGGCGTATTCCGTGACCTCCGATCGCCCCACGAAGGACGGCATGTCCCGGAAGGTGCATCAAGATGCGCCCTACGTGGGCGCGGCCCCCGCCCGTCACTCCACACGGGCGTCCATCAGCCCGAGCATCGCCCGTAGACGCCCCGTGTCCATGTGCTCGGCCACCATCCCTCCCAAGCGGTCCAGCTCCGCCTCCCGGTGAGCGTGGTAGTCCACCGCACCCTGGTGGTCGAGCCCGGCCCGGGCGAGCAAGGCATTGGCGGCGTCGGGGTGGTCGAACAGGCCGTGGACGTAGCAGCCCATGACCTGGCCGTCATCGCTGCTGGCACCATCCGGCCGGTCGCCGAGCCGTACCAGCGGCCGTTCCAGGGCTGCGCCCTCGGTGACGCCATTGTGGATCTCGTAGCCGCGGAGCGCCGCGCCTTCCGGCTCAAGATGGCCAGTGACCTGGCGCAGCTGTTTTCCGGGGATGAGCCGCGTCTCCACGTCCAGCAACCCCAGCCCGGGCGTGGTGCCAGCCGGGCCTTCCAGCCCCTCGGGATCGGCAACGCTGTGGCCGAGCATCTGAAAACCACCGCAAATGCCGAACACGTGCCCGCCGTAGCGCACATGGCGGCGAATGGACTGTTCCCAGCCCTGCTGCCGCAGCCAGGCGAGATCCGTGCGGGTGCTCTTGCTGCCGGGGAGGATGATCAGATCCGCCGGCGGTTGCGGTTGATCGGGGCCCACGAACGTCAAGTCCACCTGCGGGTGCAGCCGCAACGGATCGAAGTCGTTGTGGTTGCTCATGCGCGGCAGGGCGGGCACCACCACCCGCAGGGCATCGGTGCCCGCCTCGCGGCCGGTGCGGCCGATGCTGTCCTCGGCGTCCAGCACTAGGCCCTGGAGGTGGGGCAGCACGCCAAGTACGGGCGTGCCGGTGCGCTCCGTGAGCCACTCCAGGCCGCTGTCCAGCAGTGCGGGGTCACCGCGGAAACGGTTGATCAGGAACCCCCGGACGCGTTCCCGCTCCGCGGCGGAGACAAGCTCCAGGGTCCCCACCAGTTGCGCGAACACCCCGCCACGGTCGATATCACCCACCAGCAGCACGGGGCAGTCCACCATCTCGGCGAAGCCCATGTTGGCGATGTCATTCTCCCGCAGGTTGATCTCCGCCGGGCTGCCGGCACCCTCGGCGATGATCACGTCGTAACGGGCGACCAGCGCCTGCCAGGCGGAGTGCACCGCCTCCCGGGCGCTGGCCTTGAAGGCGTGGTAGTCCACCGCGTCCATGTTGCCGTAGACCTGCCCGCGCAGGATCACCTGGGCACCGCGGTCGCTCTGGGGCTTGAGGAGCACGGGGTTCATGTCGCTGTGGGGGGCGATCCCGCAGGCCTGGGCCTGCAGCGCGGTGGAGCGGCCGATTTCGCCGCCGTCGCTGGTGACGGCGCTGTTCAGTGCCATGTTCTGGGGCTTGAACGGGGCCACGGACACCCCCCGATGCCTGAGCCAGCGGCACAGGGCGGCCACCACCGTGCTCTTGCCGGCGTCGGAGGTGGTGCCCTGGATCATCAGCGTGGTCATGGTGGTGTCGTCGCCTAGAGTTCCACGCCCTTTTGAGCGCGCACGCCCCCGTCCTTGAAGGCGTGCTTCACCACCTGCATCTCGGTAACGGTATCGGCGATGTCGATGAGTTCCTGCTTGGCGTTGCGGCCGGTGACGACCACGTGCTGCATGTCCGGGCGGGCCATGAGGTCGTCCAGCACCCGGTCGAGATCGAGATACTCGTAGCGCAGGGCGATGTTGAGTTCGTCCAGCAGCACCAGGTGATAGGACGGGTCCTTCAGCATGGCGGCAACTTGCTCCCACGCCGCGCCGGCCGCCTCCTCGTCCCGGGTGCGGTCCTGGGTATCCCAGGTGTAACCCTCGCCCATGACGTGGTAGGTGACGCTCGGATGGTCCCGGAAGAAGCGGTCCTCGCCGGTCACGAACGCACCCTTGATGAACTGCACGATACCCACTTTCATGCCGTGGCCCAGGGCGCGGGCGACCATGCCGAATCCGGAACTGCTCTTGCCCTTGCCGGGGCCCGTCAGCACCACCAGTACGCCCTTGTCCTCCTGGGCGCGGGCGATGCGCTCGTCGATGGCGCGCTTCTTCTTCGCCATGCGTGCGGCATGGCGTTCCGGGTCCTTGGCGTTTTCACGCATGGTCGGTCTCCTCGAAAAACGTGCCGCGGAACAGGGCGGCGGCCGCCGCCGGCGCGGACGGGAAATAGGCATGGTAGTAGCTGGCGGTGAGCGATCCCTGCCGGTAGACCGCCTCGCCGGCGGTGCCGGTGCGGTTGCGCACCGTGCGGGCAACGGGCTCCAGCTCGGTCTCCAGCCGCGAGTGGTGGAAGGTGTGGCCGCGCAGCTCGCCATGGGGCGTGGCCAGGGACTGCAGCCCGAGGCCGGTGAGCTTGCCGGCCATGACCGCCCGCCCGGGCAGCAGGCCCAGCATGCGGTGCGCGTGCCCGTCGCCGTCCACCAGCGCCTCCATGCAGGCCATGAGCCCGCCGCACTCCGCCAGGATGGGCTTCCCCTCGGCGTGGTGGGCACGCATGGCCAGCAGCATGGGCAGGTTGTCCGCGAACTGGCGAGCGTGGAGTTCCGGGTAACCGCCGGGCAGCCACAGGGCGTCGCACTCCGGCAGCGCCTGATCGGCCAGCGGCGAGAACTCCACCAGCTCCGCGCCCATGGCGGCGAGCAGCTCCACGTTGGCGCGGTAGATGAAGGCGAAGGCGCTGTCCCGGGCAATGGCGATCCGGACCCCCTCCAGCAACCGTGGCGGTAGCGGCAGCGGATCCGCCACCAGCTCCACGGTGGCCGGCAATGCCTCCAGCCCCGCTTCCCGGAGCACCTCGGCCGCCGCGTCCAGCTGCAGATCCAGATCGGCCACCTCGCCGGCCTGCACCAGCCCCAGGTGCCGATCGGGGATATGCAGGGCCTCGTTGCGCTGTACCGCCCCCAGTAACGGCATGCGCTCGGGTAGCGCCTCCGCCAGCATGCGGCCGTGGCCGACGCTGCCGGTGCGGTTGGCGATCACCCCGGAGAGATGAACATTGTCCCGGTACAGGTCCAGCCCCAGCGCCACGGCGCCGAAGGTCTGCCCCATGCCCGCCGCCTCGATCACCGGCACCACCGGCAGCCCCGTGGCCGCGGCCAGGTCCGCGCTGGACGGATCACCGTCGAACAGACCCATGGACCCCTCCACCAGCACCAGATCCGCGTCCCGGACGGCCTCGGCCAGCCGCCAGCGGCACTCGGCCATGCCGGTCATCCACGGGTGAAGCTGGTAGACGGGATTGCCCGAGGCGCGCTCCAGCACCATGGGGTCCAGGTAGTCCGGACCGTACTTGAACACGCGCACGTGGCGGCCGGCATTGCGGTGCAGCCGCGCCAGGGCGGCGGTGATCATGGACTTGCCGGAACCGGAGCCCGGGGCGCTGATCAGTGCCGCGGGCGCGCGCCCGCGGACAGGGGATTCGTCGGTCACGATGGTCTCCTTGCATGGGATTCCGGGCGCGCCGGCTGGATGGTGCCTGCCCCGGCGGGGACGAACACCTGGGCGCCATCCACGGTGGCCCGGGCCAGGGGCTGGCCGTACAGGCGCTCCAGGGCCTCCGGCACCAGCATGTGCTCCGCCGGCCCCCAGCATGCGGCGCCGTCAGGGTAGAGCAGCAGCAGATGATCGCACCAGCGCGCCGCCAGGTTGATGTCGTGCAGGCACAGGAAGATGCCGCGCTCGGCCACGGCCTGGGCGCGCAGCAGTTCCATCACCGCCACCTGGTGGCGCAGATCCAGATGATTGGTGGGCTCGTCGGCGAGCCAGACGTCCGGGTCCTGGGCCAGGGCGGTGGCGATGGCCACCCGCTGGCGCTCACCACCGGAGAGGGTGCTGACCAGGCGCTCGTCCAGGCCGTCCAGTTCCATGCGGGCGAGTGCCGCCCGGGCGATGGCAACGTCCTCGGCGGTTTCCATGTCCCAGGCCGCGAGATAGGGGTGACGGCCAATGAGCACGGTCTCGAGTACGGTGGCGGGGAAACCGTCCTGGCGTTCCTGAAACACCACACCCACCGAGCGCGCCACGTGTTTGCGCCGATAGCTGCGCAGCGGTCGGCCGTCCAGGGTCACCCGGCCGCTACGCGGCGGGCGCAGGCCGGCAAGGGTGTGCAACAAGGTGGTCTTGCCGGCGCCGTTGGGACCCAGCACCCCCCACACCTGCCCCGGTTCCACGGCGAGATCAAGGGGCACGCCGTCCGGCCGGCCCGGGATGTCGATGATCAACTTGTCCGCAGCGAGAACGCTACTCATCAGCGACTCCGGTACAGCAGGTACAGGAATGTGGGGACACCCAGGAGTGCGGTGATCACGCCCACCGGCAGCTGCTCCGGCGCGATCATGGTGCGCGCCAGGGTGTCCGCCAGGGTCACGAGGATGCCGCCGGCCAGGGCGGCGGCGGGCAGGATCAACCGCTGGTCGTTGCCCAGCACCAGGCGCAGCATGTGTGGCACCACCAGGCCGACAAAGCCGATGCTGCCGGCGGTGGTCACGGCCACGGCGGTGATCAGGCTGGCGCCGATGTAGATGGACCACTCCAGCGCGCGTACGGGCACCCCGAGGGCTGCGGCCTGCATGGGCCCGCGGGCCAGAACGTTGAGACTGCGCCCCAGCGGCATCGCCAGCATGCAGGCCACCGCGACCGTGGACAGGGCGATCCAGGGCGTCCGGGCGTAGGTGAGGTCGCCCATCAACCAGTAGAGCATGCCCGGCAGGCGCTCGGTGGGGCCCACCGCCAGCATGAAGGTGATTACGGCGCCCCAGCCGGCGGCCACCACCACACCGGTGAGCAACAGCCGTGTGGGCGTCCAGCTCCCGGTGCCGTGGGCGATGCCGAACACCAGCACGGTGGACAGCAGGGCACCCGCGAACGCCGCGCCGGAGACGATGGCCGCACCCAGTCCCAGGAGCATGGCGGCCAGGGCACCCACTGCCGCGCCGCCGGAGAGGCCAAGCACGTAGGGGTCCGCCAGCGGGTTGCGCAGCAGCACCTGCATCAGGGCCCCGGCCACCGCCAGCAGCCCGCCCACGGCGAACGCGGCCAGGGCCCGGGGGGCGCGCAGCTCCAGCACCAGGGTGCGGTGCAGCGCGGAGCCCTCGCCGGTGAACACCGCCCACAGCTCCGGCAGCGGGATGGGCACGCTGCCCACGGCCACCGCCACCATCACCGAGGCCACCCCCAGGCACAGCAGGATCAGCAGGGGCGGCAGCAGCCGGCCCACGGCCACGGCGGGCGCCGCGGTGGCCGGTGAAACGCCGCCATCAGCGGCGCTCACGGGCCTTCTCCAGGTGCGCGCAGAGGGTGCGCGTGCCTTCCACCAGTCGCGGCGTCGGGCGCTGGATACTGGACGGCGGCACGAAGAACAGATTCCCCTGGGTCACGGCTTCCAGGCTTTGGAAACCGCGCCAGTCGTCCAGCCAGGTCTCGTCGGCCTCCCCCATGCCACCGGCAACGATGGCCTCGGGGTTACGGTCCAGTACGGATTCCTTGTCGATACGCGGAGTGAGACTGCCAAGCTCGCCGAACACGTTCTCGCCACCACACAGCGCCGCCGCCTGGCTGATCAGATGGTCGTCGTTGACGGTCATCAGCGGGTCGGGCCAGACCTGGTAGAACACCCGCACCGGGTCGGCGTTGCCGTACTGCTCCTCGATGGCGGCGAGTTCATCCCGGTACGCCGCCGCAACCCGGTCGGCGGTGGATGCACTACCGGTGAGCCGACCCAGCCGCTCGACGGTGGTGGCCACGTGATCCAGCTCCCGGGGCTCGGAAAGGTAGACAGTGAGCCCCAGATCCTGCAGCCGCTCCAGCTGCTCGGTGGGATTGCCACTGGACCAGCCCACCACCAGGTCGGGCTCACGCTCCAGCAGCGCTTCCATGTCCAGGCGCTTGTAGCTGCCGATGCGCGGAATGTCCTCCGCCTCGGGGGGGTAGTCGCTGTAGCTGACGGTACCGACGATGCGCTCACCGCCGCCGGCGGCAAACACCAGCTCGGTGGCGCCGGGGGAGAGGGAGACGATGCGCTCGGCCGGGGCGTCCAGACACACCTCGCGATCCGCGTCGTCCACCACGCACGGGCCGTCGGCGACGGCGATACCGGAGGACAGCGCGCCCAGCAGGACCAGCGCACTGCTACCCCATGGACGGCGAACCCGGGGACCGTGGATACCTGCGTTCATTCATCACCTCCGATGAGGACCATGCGGCCCGTTTCCGGATCGCGATAGACCTGGCCCACGGCCTCGTACCCACTGCCGGCCTCGCCGGCACCGGCCGGCACCTCGGGGAGCTCTTCGCCGGCCTCCACATCCATGCCGCCTTCGCTGGCCTGCTCGAGCCCCTGGCTCGACGCAGCCAGCGCGACCATCAGCCCCACGGCGAACACCAGCATGATATCCGCCAGGTTGGCCAGCGGCCCCATGGGGTCTTCATCGCCGGTGTCGAAACGGCTGCGGCGATACGAAGGCACGCTCATGCCGGGCTCTCCAGCCGCTCCATCACGGCGTCGTACCAGCGGCGGCGCAGGCGCCCTACCAGGAAGCCGAGGATACCGATGAGCAGCCCCAGCACGGTGGTGTTGAAGGCCACGGTCACCGCCTGCGCCAGCACGTCCAGCTCACCCCGCCCCAGGGCGGCGAGCCCCGGCCCGAGGGGGATCAGCGTGCCCATGAGGCCAAGCATGGGCCCGACCCGGGCCAGCAGATCGGCGCGATCGATCCGGCGCTGCGCGCGGCGCGCCACGGCATTGGCGTCACCCGTGGCCTCCAGGCGCCGCAACCCGCCGGTACGTTCACCCAGCGCAAGCCCCAGCTCCCACAGGGCCAGGGCCACCAACGCCAGCAGCGCCACGATCACCGGCTCCAGCAGCCAGCCGACCAGGGCATCCATGATTTCCAGTGTTGCCGATGTGAACATGGTTCACCTCGTTGTTATGCAATTTGAAAGCGTGTCGCCTCGCGGTCGGCCGACCCTTCCAAGAAGCACAGCGCTATATCCCAGCCTGGCGGGCAGCAGCGTCAAAATCTGCGCCCCGCATAAACACCACCGGCAAGCAGCAGGAAGGCCGCACCGACAACCAGCCACGGTAACAGGACGAACCCTCCCTCCATGGCATCGTCACCGGCCTCATCCTCGGTCTGTTCCTGCTGTTCCTCGGCCGCGTCGTCCGCCGCCTCGGCCAGCTCATCCGTAATGCTGATCTCCGCCACCGTCGCCGGATCCATGGCGTGCTCCACCTGGTCCATCTGGGCGGCGGCACGGACGCCATCGAACGCCTGCGCCAGCTCCGCGTCGGCGAGCTGGTCCGCCACCCAGTCCATGGTCGGATGGTCGGGGCGGGTGTGGCCGCCGCCGGGCAAGCCGTGCTCCACCACCGATTCGGCGAAGTCCTGGATCAATTCGTCCAACACCTCCTCATCGGCATCCCAGAACTCCCGGTGCGCCGCCACCAGGGTGATGGCCTGCATGTGCATCTTCACGTGGATGTTGTGGTCTTCCTCCAGGAAGTCGTCCAGGCCGATGCCGTGGCTGTCCTGGAAATAGACATCGTTCACCGCATCCCACACCCAGGAGCGCACCACCTCGGGGTTGGTCACCTGCCAGCCCCAGAGGTTGTCCATGAAGTCCGCGCCCATGGTGCGGGCGCCGGCGTAGCCGTGGTTCATGAGCGGTTCCAGCCACTGCGGATTCAGGTTCTGCCGGCGCAACTCTCCCAGCAGGGCGCGGTGCAGAGACTCCACGCGCGGGTTGTCCACGTCGGCGTGCATGAGCACGCGGTTGTCCGGGGCGTCGCCGGTGAGGGTCTCCACCGCCAGGGACAGCCCGCCCTGGAAATCGAAGCCGTCGTCGTTGTCCAGCAGACCGTAGACGTGGCTGGCACGGCCCAGGTAGGTGCGCCCCACGGATTGCAGCCGGCTCTCGAACGCGGCGTGGGACGGCTCGCCACTGGCGTCCTTGCCGTAGGCGTGGCCCATGCGGCGCAGGTAGGCGTCCGCCAGCTCCGCGCGGTCCTCCCAGGCGCCGGAGCGCTCCGCCAGGCGGTTGACGCCGGCACCGTAGGACCCGGGTGCCGTGCCGAAGACGCGCAGCGCCGCGTCGCGGCCGGCCTGCCGTGGGTCTGCACCGTTGCCCAGCATCTCCCGGGTGTCCGCCACCCAGCGGGCGGCGACATCGTTGCGCTCCAGGGGCTCGTCACCGGGGTCGCGCAGCGCGTCCGGCAACGGCCGCAGGGCCTCGTCCAGGGCGCCGTCGAGCTGCGGGTGCTCCGCGCGAATGGTCTCCGAGGCCCCGTCCAGGGCGACGCGAACGGCCTGATCCAGCCACACCAGCTGGTCCTCGTAGAGGTCCCGGAACAGGCCGGAGGTGGTCAACAGGGCGTCCCGCCGACGGGAGCGCTCCTCCAGCGGCATGCGCTCCAGCCCCTCGACGATGCCGCGGGAGTTCCACTTCGGCCGCACCCCCAGCATGTCCAGGCCGAAGGCGACCATCACGCCCTCGTCGCGCACCGTATCCGACGCCCAGAGGACGATGGCCTCGCTGCCCTCGGCCTCGGGATCGCCGCGGTCGCGGGCATCCGCCGCCATCTCCTGACCCAGGGACCAGGCCACCCGTGTGGGCACCAGGTCGCCGGAGAGGGCGTGGAAGTTCCGGCCCGTGGGCAGCACGGCGGGGGTGCGCACCGGATCGTTGCCACGACCGGGCTCGACGAAACGGCCCTCCAGGGCGGCCAGGAAGTTCGCCATTTCGTTACCCGGTGAGTTCGCCAGATCCTCCCGCCAGCCCTCCTCGGGCTCGTCGTCCCCGGCCATGGACGCGATCATCATGTCCACCGCGTCGTCGTCCCAGTCACGGCCGAAGACGTGCAGGCCGATGGGCATGAACTGTTCCTGCATGTGGGTCACGTAGTGGCCCACCTCGTGCACGAGCAGTTCCTCGTCCACGTCATCGAGACTGCGGCTGCCGTGGTCATCGTCGTGATGCTCATCGGCGTGATCAGGGTCGTCGTGGCTCTCTTCGTGTCCTGCATGGTCCGCTTCGTCACGCCCATGCTCGTCGTGGGCCGACTCGCTGCCGTGATCGTCGTCGTCACCGTGGCCGTTGCCATCACCGTGATCGTGGTCATGGCCGTGCTCGAGTTCGTGCTCGATCTCCTCGGTGAGGTCCAGGGCCTCGATACGTTCCCGCAGGGTCTCCACCGCACGGGCACGCGTCGGCGAATCCGGGTCCGTGGCAGATTCGAAGGTCTCCACCAGCTGCCGCAGTTCCAGCAGATCGTCGTAGAGCTCCGTGGTCTCCAGGGCCGGCGTCAGGTGGCTGATCATCACGCCCATGGCGCGGCGCTTGGCCTGGATGCCCTCGCCCACGCCGTCGACGATGTAGGGGTAGATCACGGGCAGGTCGCCGCCGAGGATCTCGGGGTAGTCGTCACCGGCCAGCCCCGCGCGCCGCCGCGGCAGGAATTCCCGAGTGGAGTGGCGGCCCACGTACACCAGCGCATCCGCCTCGAAGTGGTCACGCATCCAGTGGTAGAAGCCCACGTACTGGTGGGTGGGCGGAAAAGTGGTGTTGGCATGCAGCAGGGATTCGCTCACTTCCCAGCCCCGCGGCGGCTGCGGGCCGATGAAGACGTTGCCGAAGCGCACACCGGGGAAAACCATTTCGCCATCGCGCACCATGGCCTCACCGGGCGCATCGCCCCAGCCGGACAACCCGGGAATGCCGGTGCGGATCAGGGCATCGCGCAACTTGGTCACGTCCTCGGTATCGCCGCCCTGATCAAGCAGGGCCTGCCATTGCTGCTCGTACTGCCGCAGCAGGTCCAGCGCCCGCTGCTGGGAAGCGTGCTCATGGTTGCGAAGCATGTGCCGCAGATCCCCGACACTGCGCTCCAGCAGGCTCTCGGCCAGGGCCCGGTGTTCCTGATCCTTGGCGTCCATGAGCCGGGCGTGGAGGTAGCCCACCGGGCCATGCTCCAGTTCCGCCTGGACGGCCTCGGGCAGGGTGTCGAAGTAGGCTCGATACTCCTCCCGGGACAGGGACGGCACCCGGCCGAGCAGATCGTCCAGGCCGGCGCGGTTGTCCGGCAGATTGATGCCGCGGTCCTGGATCTTGTCGTGCAGGGCCTCGGCACTCTCGGGCAGCTCGCCGGTGTCGTAGCCCGCCGCCTGCAGCTGCTGGAGCATCTCGAACAGGGATTCCGGGACATCGAGCTTGTCGGCGCCCACGTTGTGGCGGCCCGGCGGGTGGTTGTAGTAGACCAGAGCCACGCGCTTGTCGGCGTTGTCGGTGGTCTGCAGCGCGCTCCAGCGCTGCAGCCGGTGCGCCAGGGCGGTGACACGCTCGTCCACCGGGCGGGTCAGGCTCAGCTCCAGGCCGGTGCGCTCGTCCACTTCCGTGGGCCGGGAGACGGCCAGCACCATGGGCTGGCTGATGCCCTGCAGCTCCGGCATGGCCAGTTGGTAGTGCACCGAATCCCAGGGGATGCCGTCTTCGGACAGCAGCCACTCCGGTTCGGTGAGACCGCTCAGGCGGATGCCCTTGATCACGGGCACGTCCAGTTCGGTGAGTGCGGCGGTGGCGTCGCGACGGCCCTCGCCGCCGCCCACGGTGAAGTACTGCAGGCTCACGACCCCCGCCAGATCCGCCGGCGCTGCCCGCTCGGCCAGGGTTTCCACCGCCTCGACACTGGCACCGCCCCAGCGGGCCAGTACGGCGAAACACTGGATGCCACGCTCTTCCAGCGCGGCGCAGGCGGCATCCAGCAGGTCCCGATCACCGGGACGGTCGCCGTAGTCGGTATCCAGCAGGGCAACGGCGGGGCCGTCGTCCAGCTCCATGGCGTCCGCATCCGGGCTGGCGGTGCCGTGGCGGTAGTAGCGGATGGTGTCACGCGGCCGGGGCTCCGGGACGTCCATGGACTCTCCCGCCTCCGCCAGCAGCCAGCGGAACAGGCCGTCGATGTGTTCCGGACTGCGGCCCTGGTAGAAGGCACGCCCCGTCAGCCAGTCGGCCTGGTCCGCGAAGCGCTCCTGCCGTTGGGCCAGGTGTTCGCGGGCATCCTCGCCGGGGTCCGGGTTGAGGGTAAGCTCGGTGAGATCGTCATCGGAGAGCCCGTCCAGCACCCGTTCGCCGCCCAGCCGCGAGAGCCGGGTGATCCGACGGTCACTGTTGATGGCCAGAATCGGCGTCTCGCCCGCCGGCGGCTGCTGCCGCATCAGCCGCTCCAGCCGCCCCACCTGGTCGCCGAACACCGCCGCCAGGAGCACCGCGTCGGCGTCCTGCCACAGGGCCGCAACTTCGCTGTCGGACTTGCCGGCAAGCTGCTCCGGCGTGCGCAGCACCACCTCGTGGTCCGGATGGGCATCCAGGAACTCGTGCGCCCCGGCCGCCATTTCGGCGGCGGAGCGCTCGGAGACGATGCCAACCACCGTCGCCGCGGAGGCGAAGGCGGGCATCAACAACAGGCAGAATGCCATCAGGCGCAACATCAACGATTCCCGTAACGGACGCTCAGGAAGGCGCTGCGGCCGGCGTTCTTGTAATCAAACTCGTCGGAACTGTTTCGCGCCGTGACGTAATCCTTGTCCAGCACATTATCGACGGTCAGCCGCGCCGACCAGTTACGGGCGAATTTCCAGCCGGCGCGCAGGTTCACCAAGCCGAAACCCGAAAGACGTTCTTCGTTCTCAGCGGCGTTGTACCTGTCACCCTGTACCAGGCCGGTGACCCCCAGTGATACCGCGCCCATTTGCCGGTCGACGTCTAGGCGCGCGCTCTGCCTCGCCCGCCGGGCGAGGCGATTGCCGGTCTCCCGGTCCCGCGGGTCCATAAGGGTCGCGGCAGCATTGATTTCTACGCTTCCTAGCCGGCGGCCGGCGGCCACCTCTAAACCCTGAATCCTGGCCCGAGCCACGTTCTGCGGGGAAAACGTGGCTGCATCGAACTGGATCAGATCATCCACATGGGTTTCGAAGAGGGCGACGTCCCAGTAGCCCGTCCGGTACTGGCCTCGAAAACCGAGTTCGGCGGTCTGGGAACGTTCCGGAGACAGATCGGGATTGCCGAAGCCGGGGAAATAAAGATCATTGAACGTCGGCGCCCGAAACGCAGTGCCGTAACTCAAGCGTACGCGGTGGGCGTTGTCCAGCCGGACGCCAATGGCGGCGGCGCCGGTTGCCCGATCACCGAACGCCTCATTGTCGTCCCAGCGAAGGCTCAACTGAAGATCGGCATCGTCCAGCACGAAAACGGTTTGGCCGAATACCGCTCGATTATCACGCCCGTCTTCGTCGTAGTCGGTGGATCCGTCCACTTCATCGCGTACGAACTCCGCACCAAAAACCACGTCGTGCGGCCCGGCCGCATGGTGGTTCTCTATGCGCGCGGTACGCGTGCGCGTGTCAAATACAGAGTCGTCGTCCACCTGCTCTTCTTCGTCGCGAGCCTCACTGAACTGAACCGACGTCAGCCAGACTGGCGAAACCGGCACAGTGAGCTCCGTTCCGGCGGCCTGCTTGACGAAATCCGTTCTACCGCCATCGAAGGCCGTCCGCCCATGCGCCCGAAAACCCGTCAAACCGAGTTCGATACCACCGTCGAACCGGTGAGACAGGCGAGCCAAGCCAGAGGTGTTCCGGAAACCCCGATCATCGCCACCTTCGCGCACCTCGACACCGTCGGTATGGAAGTGATTCAACCCCAGGCTGTAAGCCGTGTTTCCGGCGCTGCCGGAGAAGCCTGCACCGTATTCGTGAGATCCGAACGAACCCGCACCGCCCTGAATCCAGGCGGTGTCACGGTCCCGGCCGTCGGGCGTGAACGCCTGTATGACACCCCCAGTCGCGTCCGCACCATAGAGACTCGCTCGCGGCCCTCTCACGACTTCGATCTGATCCACCAGTTGCGGCGGGATGAACTGCCATGGCGGATTGCCATTTGTCGCAGATCGGATGCGGATCCCGTCGATGAGTAGCACGGTGGACTCCGCGCCGGTGCCGCGCGTGTAGATGCTGGTGCCCTTGCCGAAGGAGCCCGTGGTCGAGATATCGATACCTGGTTGCCCGCGAAGCACATCCGACAATTCGCGCGGCTGCTGCTGATCCAGGGTCTCGCGGTCGATGACGGTCACGGAGCTGAGACTCTCATCCACCGTCTGGGTGGACAGTGTCGGCGTCACCACCAGTGGGTTGAGCTGGAGCGTGGGTTCGTCGTCGGCGGCTGTCGCCAACGGAATCAGACAGGCGGTCGCCAAAGCGGCCTGGCGGGTTGAAATCATACGCATTGTGGTCCCCTTCGCCGTGCCACCCGCACGGACTTGATCTGGTTTTGGATTGGTGGCGCGTGCGGCGGGTTTTCACAGGGCGGCGGGCGCGGAGGCGGGTCTGCCGGCCTGTGCGTCGCCCTCCGCAACGCGCGGCATACCCGGCAGGCCGGTCTACGGGCTGATGAGCGGGGTGAGGGTTCATCCCTGGGCGACCGCCTTCCCGTGCATCGTGCACAGTGGCTTTGTAGCCGCCTTTGACTCAAACACCGTTGCGGGGGCAGCGCCGGACTGGGGCCGCATGCCTGGGTGGCGGGCCGGTACCGGCTTCCCGTTTCATCCCGACGCCGCATTCGGAAACGGCGAGGGACACCTGCTGGGAGACAGGCAAGCTAGCAAGGGGGTGGTGTCGAGTCAAATGCAGGGCCGTTTTTGCGGTGCATCAAGATGCACCCTACGAGGTGGTAGCGTGGCAGGTTCGTGCCAGCGTTTGGTCCAGGCGCTCCAGAGTGGCGGAGTCCGGAGGCAGACCGAAGCGCAGTGCAGACGGCTGCTCAAACAGCCGCACGAGAATGCCCTGCTGGGCCAGTTCGTGGTGGATGGTCGCCGCCTGCGGATGCGGGCAGTAGCGGAACAGCGGGGTGCCTCCGGCAGGGGGCAGTCCATGGCGCCCGAGCGTTGTGTCCAGCGCGCTGGCGGCGTCGGCCAGCCATTGGCGTGCCTGGGTCTGCCAGACGGTGTCGGCCAGGGACCGGGCCATGAGCCAGCGGGTGGGATGGCTGACCGCCCAGGGGCCCAGCACTTGGTCGAGGGCCTGGCAGACGGACTGCGGTGCGAGCAGCAGGCCGCCGCGCAGTCCCGCAAGGCCGAAGAACTTGCCCAGGGAGCGCAGCACCAGGAGTCCGTCACGGTCGGCCCAGGGGGCAAGGCTGATCCCGGGGGTCGGATCGACAAACGCCTCGTCCACCACCAGCCACCCCCCGCGGGCGGCGAGGGTCGCATGCCAGGCCAGCAGTCGGTCCACGGGAACTGCCAGCCCGGTGGGATTGTTGGGATGGATCCACACCAGCGCATCCAGTTCGGCGATCTGCCCGTCCACAGCATCGTGGGCGACGGGAACCACCGTATGCCCCGCCTGTTGCCACCACCAGGCATGCTCCGCATAACCCGGCTGCGGCACGCCAACCCGGCAGGCGGGCCGCAGCCGCGGCAGGCCCTGAATGGCGGCCTGACTACCGGCGACGGGCAGGCAGCCGGCATGCGGCGGTGCGCCGGCCCAGCGGCGGGCAACGGCGTCGAGGCCGTCGTCCGCCTCCGGCAGCCGCTGCCAGACTTCGGTCGGTACCGCGGGCACAGGCCAGGGACGCGGATTGATGCCCGTGGACAGGTCCAGCCAGTCGCCCACCGGGATGTCGTAGTCCCGGGCGGCGCGATTCAACCGCCCGCCGTGGTCAGGGCCCATAGGCCGCCTCCAACAGCAATCAGTACAAGCCACAGCATGACGGCGCGGCGGACCAGGCGAATGGCAGCGGCGATGGCGTCGGCGGCGGGCGCCGGACCGGTGCCGAGTCGTGGCCGCTTTTTCCACCCCCCGTGATAGGGCGCATCGCCCCCCAGGGTCACGCCGAGGGCGCCGGCGCCGGCAGCCATCACCGGGCCGGCGTTGGGGCTGTCCCACGCCGCCGCCTGGCTGCGCCAGCAACGCCACGCGGAGGCTGTCTGCCCCACCAGCGCGTAACTCAGCGCGGTCAGGCGAGCGGGGATCCAGTTCAGAACGTCATCCAGACGGGCGACAAACCAGCCGAAACGATGATACCGCGCCGTGCGGTAACCCCACATGGCGTCCAGGGTATTCACCAGCCGGTGCAGGATCACCCCGGGCACCCCCGCCACGATGAACCAGAACAGACTGGCGAACACAGCGTCGGCGCCATTTTCCAGCACCGACTCCACGGTGGCGACGGCGACGCCGCTGTCCTCCAGTTGCCCGGTATCGCGACTGACCAGGGCGCCCACCGCGGTGCGCGCCCCCGTCAGATCACCCGCTGAAAGGGGTGCTGCCACCGCCCGCGCATGTTCCGTGAGACTGCGCAGGCCCAGCGCCAGATAGAGCACCAGGGCCTCCAACAGCAGGACCAGTGGCAACGGGACGACCGCGATAACACCCCACGCCAGCGCCACTGGGGGCACGACCAGGACCAGCGCCGCCAGCACGCCACGCCCCGCGGCGGCCCGGCCCGGATGATTCAGGCACCGCTCCACGCCCCCGACCAGATTGCCGAACGCCACCAGCGGATGCCCTCGGCGGGGCTCTCCCAGCGCGGCGTCCAGCAACACGGCAGCAATACATACCAGGGCGATCAACATGGCAACGGCGGCACGCAAGTTCGCGAAAAGCCGGTAGTCTACGCTTGACCGGAACCTGCTTGACACCCACGAGGCCGCGACCGAACATCGGTCGCGCTTTTTTTAACGGGAATGCACCCATGAACGCAGGCCACCTTTGGGACACCCCCATCCCCGAACCGGATGAGTCGGCGTCCGACGCGGCCCGCCAACGACAGATGCGTCTGACCAAGCCCCCCGGCTCCCTGGGACGCCTGGAGGAGGCAGCGATCCGCCTGGCCGGACAACAGGCGTTGGCCACACCCTCGGTGGAGCGCGTCTATATCACCATATTCGCTGGTGATCACGGCGTCTGCGCCGAAGGCGTCTCCGCCTTTCCGCAGGCGGTAACCGGGCAGATGGTTCGCAACTTCGCTGCCGGCGGAGCCGCCATCAGCGTGCTCTCTCGCCAGCTCGACGCAAACATGGAAGTGGTGAACCTCGGCACAGCGGAGCCACTGCCGCCCCTGGAGGGCGTGCGCGATGCCACCATCATGGCAGGCACCCGCAACCTGACCCGGGAACCGGCCATGACGGCTGACGAGCGCGACGCCGCCCTGGCCGTGGGCGATGCAGCGGCCGCCAGGGCCGCGGAGGCGGGCGCGGAGCTGTTCATCGCCGGCGACATGGGTATCGGCAACACCACCAGTGCAGCCGCGGTGGCGTGCATGCTCCTCAACATGCCGCCCGGCGTACTGACTGGCCGGGGAACCGGCGTGGATGACGCCGGGCTGACCCGCAAGCGCGATGCGGTGGCCGCCGGGCTGGCGCGCCACGGCAACGATTGTTCGCCCCTGGCCGTGCTGGGCTCGCTGGGCGGCCTGGAGATCGCCGCCATCGCCGCAGCGATTCGCGGAGCCGCAGCGCGGCGGCTGCCGGTGCTCGTGGACGGGTTCATCGTCTCAGTGGCGGCACTGGTTGCGGTACAGCACAGCCCGGGGGTGGCGGCGTGGCTGCACTTCGCCCACCGCTCCCGGGAAGCCGGGCACGACACCATACTCCAGGCGCTGGAAAGCACGCCCTTGCTGGATCTGGGCATGCGGCTGGGCGAGGGCAGCGGGGCCGCCGTGGCGGTGCCACTGCTGCGGTCCGCCTGTGCAATCCAGCGGGATATGGCCACCTTCGAGGACGCAGGTGTCAGTGATGCCGAGGAGTGACTCCCGCTCCACCTGGGTGGATCTGCTGCGCCATGGTGCGCCGGAGGGCGGGCAGCGGTACCGCGGCCACCTGGACGACCCACTGAGTTCCACGGGCTGGGAGCAGATGCGCGCCGCCGTCGCCCGTGAGGCCGGCTGGGAAGCCATCGTGACGTCGCCCCTGCAGCGCTGTCACGCGTTCGCGGAAGCGCTGGCGCTGGAGCGCGACATCCCGCTGCACGTGGAGCCTGCGTTCAAGGAGATCTCCTTCGGCGAGTGGGAAGGCATGAAGACCGAGGAGATTCTGGCCCGCGACGGCGACCGGCTGGCCGCGTTCTGGTCCGACGGCGACCGTTACCCGCCACCCGGGGGCGAGAGCCTGAGTGCGTTCCACCAGCGGGTGGAAGCAGGCTGGCATCACTGGCGTGAGGCCATCCGCGGTCAGCACGTGCTCGTAGTGGGCCACGGCGGCGTGATTCGCATGATTGTCGCCTGCGTGCTCGAAGTGCCGCCGACACGCCTCATGGCCGGGCTCAACGTGCCCTACGCCTGCCGCAGCCGCATCCGCATGGACCACACCGAGCACGGGCTGCTGAGCTGCCTCATCGCCCACGGAGCGCAGGGCTGATGTGGCGCGGCCTGCTCCTGGCCATCGCCTTCCTGACCCGAATCCCGGTGCGGCTGCCGGCTGAACTGGATGCCCGAGACCAGGGAATGGCCGTCGCCGCCTATCCGCTGGTGGGCCTGGGCATCGGTTTCCTCCTGGCCATGCTCGGGGCCACGGCGACCTGGCTGGGGCTGCCAGCGCTGCCAGCCGCTGTCGTGATCGTTTCCGTTCTGGCAGCGCTGACCGGGGCGCTGCACCTGGACGGCCTGGCGGACACCGCGGATGCCTGGCTCGGCGGCCACGGGGACCGGGAGCGCACCCTGGCCATCATGAAGGACCCCACCTGTGGTCCCGCCGGCGTGGTAGTGCTGGTGCTGGCCCTGCTGGCCAAGGTCGCGGCCGTGGCCGTGCTGCTGGAGGTCCAGCACGGGTGGATCGGACTGCTGAGCGCGCCGCTGCTCGGCCGCGCGGCCTGTGCCCTGCTGTTCCCCGTGCTGCCCTACGTCCGGGCCGGCGGGCTGGGCGAGTCCGGGGCACGACACCTGGCCGGCAGCGCGCTGGCCGTCACCGCCGGCGGCAGCGCCGTTGTCACGCTCGCCCTCGGCGGATGGGCCGGCGTGGTGATGCTGGTCACGGCCATGGCCGTGTTTGCCCTGGGTGTGCGGCTGATGCGGCGGGTCCTGGGCGGCTTCACCGGCGACACCGCCGGGGCGCTGCTGGAGACGGTGGAGACGGCGGTGCTGGTGGCGGCAGTAATGGTGCTCGCGGGCGCCGGCGGCGGGTGAGGTCGGGACGGCGGACCCGAAGGTCCGCCCCACGGGATCCGGTGGCGGCGATGGCGCCGGAGAGGGCCGCAGGGGCGTAAGAAGGCCGTCCGGTATTGTTCGCGGTGCATCAAGATGCACTCTACGCGGGGCCGTTGGAAGGTACCGGGCCATGGCAAACGTAGGGTGCATCTTGATGCACCGCGACACCCGATGCCATCCACCGATTGATGCCTCGCCGTTGGTTGTCGCGGCTTGCGCGGCTCCTACGGCGTGATGGCGGCCACCGCCCGCGTAGGAGCGGCGTAAGCCGCGATCAGCGGCAGGCCTCTTCAGGCAGTTCACCCTTCAGCACCTGCGGCAGGCCGGCGACGGTGAGGACGACGGTGTCGCAGCGTTGGGCGAGATCCTGGTTGAGCCAGCCCAGCTCGTCGGCGAAGCGGCGGGTCAGGGCGTCCATGCCGATGGTGCCCAGGCCCACCTCATTGCTGACGATGACGACACCGCCGGGGTAGGCGGTGACCGCGTCCACGAAGGCGTGGCGCTCGCGCTGGAACGCGGCATCGTCTCCCGCCGCAAGGAGCTGGCCCAGCCACAGGCTCATGCAATCCACCAGAAGCGTCGGCGCCTGGCTGGCGCGGGCGGCCATGACGGCGCCCAGGGCGACCGGCTCCTCCACCAGATCCCACTCCGCAGGGCGTTGTTCCCGATGCCGACGGATCCGTTCCGCCATTTCCGCATCCCCGGGAGAGGCCGTCGCCACGTAGCACACTGGCGGGGAGAGTGCCGCTAACCGCTCCGCCAGGCCGCTCTTGCCCGAGCGAATTCCTCCAAGGACCAGGATCTTGTTCATGTCAGGGAGCATAGGGTGGGTCGGCCGGAAAAAGAAAGCCCGGCGCAAGGGCCGGGCTTTTCCTAACACCGATTTTCAGCCGGAGTCGTTACAGGTCCAGCGACTCGCGGATCACCGCCAGGGCTTCGCGCTCGCCGTCGTAGGTGGTCACACCGTCCAGCCAGCGCTCCAGCAGTTCGGGATGATCCTGGATCAGCGCACGACCGGCCTCGGCGTAATCCATATCGTCGTCAGTGACGTAGGACTGGCCGATGCTCTGCTCTTCCACGCTGAGCGTGAACTGCTCCAGCAGGCGACCGACGTTCGGGCACTTGTCCACGTAGCCGGTGGTGGCCAGGGTGTACACCGTGGCGCCGCCCTGGTCGGGGCCAAAGTAGTCCTCACCGCCGTGCAGGTAGGCCATGTCGAAGTTGGTGTTCATGGGGTGCGGGGCCCAGCCCAGGTACACCACCCATTCCTCGCGATCGATGGCCCGATCCACCTGCGAGAGCATCCCCGCCTCGGAGGATTCCATCAGATCCCAGCCACCAAGGCTGTAGGCATCGTCGTCGATCATGTCGAGGATTATCTCGTTGCCGTCGTTGCCGGCCTCGATGCCGTAGAAACGGCTCTCGAACTTGTCGGCGTGCTCGTTGAGATCCTCGAAATGGGTGACGCCGGCATCGTAGACATACTGCGGTACCGCCAGCGTGTACTTGGCGCCTTCCAGGTTGGCAACCACTTTCTCCACGTCGCCACGTTCAAAATGAGGCTCGATCATGCTGCGCTGGGTGGGCAACCAGAGACCGAAGAACGCGTCGCGCTCGCCACTGGCCACCGCCTGGAAGGCGATCTGCACCGATGCCGTGGTCACTTCGGTCTCATAGCCCAGCTCTTCGAGCATCCAGGCGACGGTTTCGGTTTTCACCGTGACACCGGTCCAGCTGACGTTGGAGAAACCAACTTCACGACATTCGGAAGGGTCGCCCGCATGGGCCGTCGCTGTTGCCATGCCGAGCGCCGTGGCAGTCACCGCTCCAATCAGTCCGTATTTCATGTTGTTACCTCCGCACAATCGCTGCCGAATCAGGCGCGTGTGTAATTGACTATCAAGGCACGTGGGCGCTGAGTGCCGCCCGACGCTGAGATCAACTTTAATTGAATAATCAATCAACATCAAATAAACTGAATAATCAGAATCACGGGCCAGGCAGGCCGGCGGCACGCAGGCTTCGCCAGCGAAGCAGCAAGGGAGGAAACCAGGCATGCCCAAGCGGGGGATGGAGCCGATTCGACAGTTGCAGTTCATTGAAGCCACCGTGGAGATCATCCATGAGGAAGGCCTCCACGGAACCACACTGTCGCGCGTGGCCAAGCGCGCCGGCACATCGCCCGGCCTGGTGGCGCACTATTTCGGTGATAAGGCGGGTCTCCTCCACGCCACGTTCCGGCATCTGGCCCGGGCGCTGGGGATGGAATTCCGCGACCGCCTGCGCGTCGCGGCTGATCCGCGCTCCCGCCTGCTGGCCGTGATCGACGCCAACTTCGCCGAGTCACAGTCCAGCCCGGCGGTGGTCAGCGCATGGCTGGCGTTCTGGGGCCAGGTCAACCACCGCCCGGAGCTGGCACGGGTGCAGCGGGTGGTGACCAACCGGCTGGAGAGCAATCTGCTGTACAGCCTGCGCCAACTGGTACCTGAAGAGGATGCCGTCGAGATCGCCTCCGGGCTGGGGGTGATGATCGACGGGCTGTGGTTACGCGCGATGATGCGCACCGGCCGACTCAACGTCGCCGAGGCACGCGCCATGGCCCGGGACTATTTGGAAACACAATTACGGGCACGGGAACTGGAGATAATGGATGCCTGAACTGACCGATCGGCTTCTGTGGATCAATGGCGCCGCGGTGGACGCCGACGGCGGCGAACGCTTCGCCACGCGCAATCCTGCCACCGGCGCCGTGCTGGCACAGGTCGCCCTGGCCGGGCCCGCCGATGTGGACCGCGCCGTGACTGCCGCCCGCGAAGGGCAGCGCCAGTGGGCCGCCATGAGCGGTGTCGCCCGCGGGCGGGTGCTCCAGCGCACGGCGGAGCTGCTGCGTAGCCATCGCCAGGAGCTTGCGGAGCTGGAATGCCTGGACGGTGGCAAACCCATTGCCGAGACCCCCGAGGCGGACGTGGACTCCGGTGCCGACTGCCTGGAATACTTCGCCGGTCAGGCCGCCTCGCTGCAGGGCGAGTACCAGGAGGTGGACGGCGGCTTCTTCTACACCCGCCCGGAACCGCTGGGCGTATGCGCCGGCATCGGCGCTTGGAACTATCCGCTGCAGATCGCCTGCTGGAAGTCCGCGCCTGCGCTCGCCGCCGGCAACGCCATGATCTTCAAACCCGCCGAGCTCACCCCGCTGTCCGCCATGCGTTTGGCGGAGCTATTCCGCGAAGCCGGGCTACCGGACGGCGTCTTCAACGTCGTGCACGGCTTTGCCGAGACCGGCCAGGCGCTGGTGCGCCACCCCGGGATCGCCAAGGTCTCCCTCACCGGCGAGGTGGGTACCGGCAAGGCGGTGATGCGGGATGCCGCTGACACCCTCAAGGCCGTCACCATGGAACTCGGTGGCAAGTCCCCGCTGATCGTCTGGGACGACGCCAGCCTTGACGACGCCGTCTCCGGTGCGCTGCTGGGCAACTTCTACACCCAGGGCGAGATCTGCACCAATGGCACTCGGGTGTTCGTTCACGAGAGCGTGATGGACGAGTTCCTGAAGCGCCTCAAGGGGCGCACCGAGAAGCTGCGCGTCGGTGATCCGAAGGATCCCGCCACCGACGTGGGAGCAATGATCTCGCCGGAACACGGCGAACAGGTACTGACCTATATCGAGCGCGGCAAGGCCGAGGGGGCCCGGCTCGTCACCGGCGGCGAACGCGTCCAGGTGCCCGGCTGCGAAGAGGGCTGTTTCATCGCCCCCACCATCTTCGCCGACTGCCGCGACGACATGGCCATCGTCCGCGAGGAGATCTTCGGCCCGGTAATGTCGGTGCTGCCGTTCCGCGACGAGGACGACGTGGTCCGCCGCGCCAATGCCACGGACTACGGTCTGGCCGCCGGGGTGTTCACCCGCGACCTCAACCGCGCCCACCGAGTGGTGGCGGCGCTGGATGCCGGGACCTGCTGGATCAACCACTACAACCTCACACCCATCGAGATGCCCTTCGGCGGCGTGAAGCAGTCCGGCATCGGCCGCGAGAACAGCCGTCACGCCCTGACCCACTACACACGGCTGAAAAGCGTGTTCGTGGCCTCCGGCGCCGTGGACGCCCCCTACTGAGTGAATCCGGCATCTGTCCGCGCCCGGCAGGCGGCGGACAGGTGCGAATGGACAAAGCGGAGCAGACTTCAATGGCCAGCGAAGAGCGGTTCGATTACATCATCGTCGGCGCGGGCTCTGCCGGCGCCGTGCTTGCCAACCGGCTCACCGAGGATCCCGACACCTCCGTGCTGCTGCTGGAGGCCGGGCCGATGGACCGCAGCCTGTTCATCCACATGCCCTCGGCCTTCGCCCACCCGCTGGCGAACGACAAGTACAACTGGTACTACCATGCCGAGCCCGACCCGCACATGGACAACCGCGCCATGTACTGCCCGCGCGGCCGGGTACTGGGCGGTTCCAGCTCCATCAACGGCATGGCATATGTGCGCGGCCACGCGCTGGACTACGAGAACTGGGCGAAGGACTTCGGTCTGGATGGCTGGCAGTACAAGCACTGCCTGCCCTACTTCCGCAAGGCCGAGGATTTCGACCAGGGCGAGAACGCCTACCACGGCGCCGGCGGGCCGCTGCACGTCACCACCGGGGCCATGAAGAATCCCCTGTACGGGGCCTTCGTCGAGGCAGGCGTGGCGGCGGGCTACCCGCACACCGAGGACATGAACGGCTACCAGCAGGAAGGCTTCGGCCCCATGTTCCAGACCACCAAGGACGGCTGGCGCTGGAGCACGGCCAACGGCTACCTGCGGCCGGTCATAAAGCGCCCCAACCTTACCGTCCGCACGCGCACCTTCACCCGCCGCGTTATCATGGCTGGCGAGCGGGCCATCGGCGTGGTGGCAGAGCAGAACGGTCAGAGTGGCAACATCCACGCCGAGCGGGAGGTCCTGCTGTGCGCCGGCGCTGTCAATTCGCCGCAGACGCTGATGCTCTCCGGCATCGGCCCGGCGGACCACCTGCGCGAGCACGGCATCGAGGTGGTCGCCGACCGCCCCGGCGTGGGCCGGAATCTGCAGGACCACCTGGAAATCTACGTCCAGTACGGCTGCAGCAAGCCCATCAGCCTCTACAGCGCCATGAAGCCTTGGAACAAGGCCATGATCGGTGCAGAGTGGCTGATCAAGCGCACCGGGCTGGGCGCCACCAACCATTTCGAATCCGGTGGTTTCATCCGCAGCGATGCCGGGGTGGAGCAGCCGAACCTCCAGTACCACTTCCTGCCCATGGCGATCACCTATGACGGTGCCACCACCCAGGACCGCCACGGGTTCCAGGCGCACGTGGGTCCCATGCGCCCGGAGAGCCGCGGCTCGGTGACGCTGAAGAGCGCCGATCCGCACGAAGCACCACGCATCCTGTTCAACTACATGAGCACCGAGCGCGACCGTTACGAGATGCGCCAGAGCATCCGCCTGACCCGGGAGATCATGGCTCAGGCGCCCATGGACGCGTTCCGCGAGGAGGAGTTGTCGCCGGGGCCGGAGGTCACCACGGACGCGGAGCTGGACGCCTTCGTGCGCCAGCATGGCGAAAGCGCCTACCACCCCTCCTGTACCTGCCGCATGGGCACCGCGGACGACCCCGAGGCAGTGGTGGACAGCCAGGGGCGGGTGTTCGGCGTGGACGGACTGCGGGTAGTGGACGCCTCCATCATGCCGCGCATCGCCAGCGGCAACCTCAATGCACCCACCATCATGATCGCTGAAAAGATCGCGGATGCCGTACGCGGCCGCGAGCCGCTGGTGGAGGACCAGCCCTGGTACCAGCCCGCGGACTGGCAGACCAAACAACGCGAAGGGACACCTGAGCGCCCGGTGGACTGAATCCCGCCATGCAGTAGGGGGCTGCCGGGCCGACGTCAGAGCCGGACCGGCAGAGGTTTTCGAGGAGAATGCACCCCCGTCCGCATTTCGGACGGGGTTTCCGAGTTCAGAACGAGAACCGGGCGCCGCCGATCAGGCCAAGATTACCGTCAAAGACGTCCACCGAACCGACCAGACCCAGATCCTGCCGCAGGAAGTACTGAACAGAGCCACGGAAACCGACGTAGTCCAGATCTCCGGTCACCAGGCGCAGTTCACCGCTCAGTTCCAGGTCCTGGTTCAGGCGATGACGGACGCCACCCCGAACACCGAGGCTCGTGTCATCAAAGGAGCCTCCGCCCAAACCCTGGCTGCCAGGCCAGTCAAACTCCTGATATTCGATCGTCAGCCCCCCCCAGAGGTCGGTACTGGGATCAATCGCGAACCGGTAACCACCCCCCACGTGGAAGGAGGTATAGTCAATGTCGTCCGTAAGATACTGGAACCCACCCAGAACGAAGACGTCCTCGGTAACAGCGAAACGCCCGTTGGCATCCAGGCCCACGAAGTCCTGGTTATTGTCCGCGCTCGGATAAAGCGCCAGGCCACCCTCTACGTAGTTGTAGCTCAGGCCCTGTGCGCCTGCGAAACCCGGCACCATCATTCCCGCGAGCGCCAACGCGCTCAGACTCTTCTTCATCATTCTCGAACTCCTGGTCGTTTCGTTGTTTAGCGTTATCCTTCGGGCAATCGCAGTGGGGAAATGCATCAATCGCGCCAACGCCTGCCCGGTCATGCACAATAATTCAGCCCTATGGCAAAAGCCGAGCGAATCACCACTCCGACCTCCGAAAACGAGAGGCGAGTCACAAAATACCCTCATTCACCTTACATTCACCTTACAGAGTGACTTGACCCGGCCGCGCGGGGACGGCACTTTCAGACTCTGGGCTGACCCTAACGAACGTTGGATCGGTGAAATCCCCCTTGTTCTCGTCGCTGGAACCAAGCCCACAGGAGTTACCCTTGGCTTCCAATCAGGCGCACGCAACCGCGGCATACGCGCTCCCGGGCGAGTGGCAACTCACGGGGCCGGCAACCCGGGCCACGAATCAGCTGCTGTCCGCGCAGGCGACCTACTGGGCTTCTCCCTGTGAGGCAGCCGCCGAGGCAGAAAGGCTGTTACCGGAACTGGCGGATAGGGACGATCTAGCCCCTTGGCTGGCCCTGGTGCTGGCAGTCAACGGACGCATTCACACGCTGTCCCGGTTCGACAGGCTCGATCCGCTGTTGCGATTCTTCGATGAGCACAGGCACGCACTCCGGGCCCCCCGTTCGGTGGAACTGGAAATCGATTCCAGCTTTTTCGGTGCTCTGGTATTCCGACAGCCGGACCACCCCCGCATGGCCATGTTCGCCGAAAGCTGCGAAGAGGCCTTCGAGAACGAAGGCCCAGCCTACCTCCGCCTCAATGCCGCCAACCATCTCCTGCTGCATCGCATCTGGTGCGGCCGTCTGACCGCTGCTGACGGGCTCTCCAGTCGTATGATGGCACTGCGGGACCGCACGGACGATATCCGCGCGCGCCTGCTCTGCCACTCAGTGAGCGCCATGATCCGCCGGCTGTTCCTGGACTACGACAAGTGTCAGGAGGAGATCCAGCTGGGCATGGACCTGGCCCGCGACAGCGGCGTCCACTCCTGGGACTCGCACCTGTGCATGCAGGCCGCGATGCTCGCGCTGAGCCGCGGCAACGCCGAGGAGGGAAGGCAGTGGCTCGATACCATGGGTGCTGCTGCACCGCCTGAATACCTGCTTGATCGCTCCGGGTACCACTATGTGCAGGCCTGGCTGCACGCACTGGAGAAACGACCGCCACGCGCCGAACATCATGCAGCGGAATCCGTACGACTGGCAGTACAGTCCGGTGCCATCTTCCCCCAGGCGGTGACGCATATGGGCCTGGGTCAGCTTCATCTGGACGCCGGCCGGCTGCCCAGCGGCCTCTACCACATCGCGCAGGCGCGACGGGTCGGACGCCGCATGCGCTCGTCGAAGCCCGTACAGTTCATGCGCGGCCTGCTCCAGGCCCAGGTGGCGTTCAAGCTCGGCATGCACCGCCGCGGACTCAAGGCGCTGCGCCATGCGCTGGAAGTCGGCAGCGCCGAGCATTACGTGAACTACCCCTGGTGGCGGCGGGACATCATGGCCGAGCTATGCGCCCACGCCCTGGATGCCGGTATCGAGCCGGAGTACGTGCAGATGCTCATTCGCCTGCGCCGCCTGCGCCCACCGGAGGAGCGTTCCGCCGAGATCAACGGCTGGTACTGGCCGCTGCAGATCGATGTCCTCGGCGCACCGCGCATTCTCCTGGACGGCCACCCAGTGCAGCTTGGCCCGCGCATGCAGGACCTCCTCCTGGCCCTCGCCTGCCTCGGCGACGGGCGCTCCTGGATCAGCCGTGAGGCCCTGGCTGACCGCCTGTGGCCGGACAGCGAAGGCGATCGCGCCCAGCAGACGCTGGACACCGCAATCCACCGGCTGCGCAAGCAGCTTGGCAGTGAGCCGTTGATCATGACCCGTCCGGGCCTCGTGGCCCTGGATAACGGCCTTTGCCAGGTGGACTACTGGCGCCTGCTGCGGCTGATGGAACAACCCACGCTAGAGCAGGACGAGGTTCGCACCCTGCTGCACCTGGCGCAGAGCCTGTGCACGGCGCCGAGTGAAGAACTGCACCGGTTCCTGCCCGCCGACAGCCTGCGCCACAGGGTGGCGGCACGCATCCTGGATGCGGCCGATACCGGTGAGTTCCCCTCGGGCACCGTCAGTCACTGGCTCGAGACACTGGTCAATCTGGTGCCGGAGAACGAACCCGCGTGGCAGGCCCTGATCCGCCACTACGGCCATACCGGCGCCGCCAGCGCGGCGGAAACCGCCTGGGACCGGTGCCGGGCCGCGCTTGAGGAGCACGCAGGGCGCACCCCGTCGCCACAGACCCGGAAGCTCCTGTACAGCGGCCAGGCGTTGAAACAGCCCGCCGGCAACTACCACCACTGACGCACCGCCCCGTGCCGGGTGTCCCGAAACGCCAACTGACTGATCAAAGGCGGATTCGTTGGCGTAACCCCCTTGAAACCACGCGCCCGAAACCCCATCTGAACTAGTGCCCCGGAACGGCTGGGCGGTCTCCTTCGAGCCGCCAGCCGGCCCGGTGGAACACGGTTTCACCCAAGGGTCGGTTACTCAAGGAGGTGATGGGTCATGTTCGGTGATCTGGCACGTTTCGATGTTCCCGTATTCAACGAGCTGAGCCGTGCGCTGCGGCTGATGGACGAGGCGTTCGGTGACTTCGGCTCCAGCGATCTGCGCTCGGCACCGCGTGGGGCGTTTCCCTACGTGAACGTGGGCGAGACGGAAGACGCCGTGAACGTCTATGTCTTCGCGCCCGGTCTGAGCAAGGATGACCTGGAGCTGAGCATCGAGAACAACACCCTGCTCATCAGCGGCAAGCGGCAGTGGCCGGCGGACGACGAGCAGGGGCGGACCTACTACCGGCGCGAGCGGTTCACTGGCGAGTTCAATCGCGCCATCCGGCTGCCCGAGGGAGTGGACGCCGACAAGGTCCAGGCGCACATGCAGGACGGTGTGCTGAACATCCGGCTGGAGAAGGCAGCCGAGCAGCGTCCGCGCCGGATCGAGATCAAGGCGGCTTGAGAACAGGGGAGGTGATAGCCATGACGGAGATGCAGACTGCACGCAACCGGGAAATGGAGCGGCAGCAGGACCAGGTACTGCAGCAGAGCGAGGCCAGCCGGCCCGAGCGCAGCCTGGTGCCGCCGGTGGAGATCTACGAGGAGGATGACGCGCTGTACCTGGTGGCCGACATGCCCGGCGTGACCAAGGACACGCTGGACGTGGAGATCGGCAACAAGGTTCTCGAAATCGAGGGGCGCATCACGGTGGACATGCCGGAGAACGTGACGCCCATGTTCGCCGAGGTCCGCGCCAGTCGGTACGCCCGCCGGTTCACCCTGGGCGACGATATCGACACCACCAATGCCGAGGCGTCGATCCGTGACGGCGTACTGACGGTGAAGCTGCCGAAACAGGACAGTCACCGGCGGCGGCGGATCGACATCCAGACTGCCTGACGGCGTGTCTCGCGCAACACAAGGGCCGCGCACCGCGAGGTGGGCGGCCCTTTTTTGTTCAGGGCGGTCTACGCTGTAGGGTGAAGCCGTGCCGGGCAACGGCCCGGCCGGCGAGCCGAGTGAACAATCATGACCCGGGAGGGAAGCACCATGAAGCGCAGCGCAAACGCGGAGTGGAAGGGTGATCTCAAACAGGGCAAGGGCGTTGTGTCCACCGAGAGCGGCGCCGTGGTCGATGTGGCGTACGGGTTCGGCACCCGCTTCGAAGACGAGAAAGGCAGCAATCCCGAAGAGCTGATCGGTGCGGCCCATGCGGGTTGTTTCTCCATGGCACTGTCCGGGCAACTCGGGGCGGCCGGCCTCACGCCAGACAGCATCCGCACAAAGGCAGAGGTGACCCTGGACAAGGTGGACGACGGCTTCGCCGTGACCAAGGTGCATCTGACAGTGACCGCCAAAGTGCCGGGCGCCGATCAGGCGGCGTTCGACACGGCGGCAAACAACGCCAAGGCGGGGTGCCCGATCTCCAAGCTGTTGAATGCGGAGATCACCATGGACGCAACCCTGGAGGGGTGACCGCGCCGTAGCGCCGTAGGGCGGACCTTCAGGTCCGCCGTGGTCGAGATGCGGGCCACGATGGCCGTCATGACCCGCGCTGGCGGACCTGAAGGTCCGCCCTACGGGGGACTCGCAAGGCCGTGTGGGAGCGACGTCAGTCGCGACCAATCCAGTCCGCGTCTACAGCGCCCACAGGTCCATGAAGGCGTTCACCGGCATCTGCTCCAGGCGCTTCTGGTCGGCACAGGCGTTGCGGATCCGTTCGGCCTGACGCGGGGCGAAGCGCGTGGCCAGCGCACTGTCGAACTTCTCCACCAGCACCGGGATCCCCTCGTCACGCCGACGGCGATGGCCGATGGGGTATTCCACGGCGACGCGATCGGTACTGGAGCCGTCCTTGAAGAGCACCTGCACGGCGTTGCCGATGGAGCGCTTGTCCGGGTCCAGGTAGTCCTTGGAGAACCGGGGGTTCTCCGTGACCTCCATCTTGTCGCGCAGGGCGTCGATACGCGGATCGGCGGCGACGTCATCCTCGTAGTCATCGGCGGTGAGGCGGCCGAAGATCAGCGGTACGGCGGTCATGTACTGGATGCAGTGGTCACGGTCGGCCGGGTTGTCCAGGGGGCCGGTCTTGTCGATGATGCGCACCCCCGCCTCCTGGGTCTCGATGACGATCCTGTCGATATCGTCGATGCGGTCCTTCACCTCGGGATGCAGCGTCATGGCCGCCTCGGCGGCGGTCTGGGCGTGGAACTCCGCGGGGAAGGAGATCTTGAACAGGATGTTCTCCATGACGTAGCTGCCATAGCCCTGGCTGAACTTGAGCGGGTTGCCCTTGAACAGCACGTCGTTGAAGCCCCAGCCCTTGGCCGACAGCGCCGAGGGGTAGCCCATCTCGCCGGTGCGTGTGATCAGCGCCAGACGCACGCCGCGGGCGGAGGCATCCCCGGCCGCCCAGCTCTTGCGCGAGCCGGTGTTGGGCGCGTGGCGGTAGGTGCGCAGGCTGGAGCCGTCGATCCAGGCGTGGGAGAGCGCGGTGATGACGTCGTCCTTGTCGCCGCCCAGCAGTTTCGTGGCCACCGCGGCGGTGGCGATACGGCAGAGCATGACGTGGTCCAGGCCGACGCGATTGAAGCTGTTCTCCAGCGCGATCACGCCCTGGATCTCGTGGCACTTGATGGCGGCGGTGAGCACGTCGCGCATGGTCAGCGGCTCGCGGCCGTTGGCGATGTTGCGGCGGCTGATGTAGTCGGCCACGGCGAGCACGCCGCCCAGGTTGTCCGAGGGGTGACCCCACTCCGCCGCTAGCCAGGTGTCGTTGAAGTCCAGCCAGCGGATCATGGCGCCGATGTTGAACGCGCCCTGCACCGGGTCGAGCTGGTAGGCGGTACCCGGCACCTTCACGCCATTGGCCATCTGCGCCTCGGGCACCACCGGCCCCAGCAGCTTGGTACAGGCCGGGTACTGCAGGGCCAGCATGGCGCACGCCAGGCTGTCCATGAGCATGTGGCGGCCGGTGTCGTAGGCCTCGTCGCTGTCGATACTGGCGCTGGCCACGTACTCGGCCATGGTCACCAGTTCCGGATCCGGGTCGGGCCGCTGGGCGGACTTGATACCGTCGGCTGCGCTCATGGGTCGGCCTCCTCCTCGCGTGGGTGGACAGTCCGACTATAGTTCACTGGCGCCGCAGCCGTCAGCGGCGCGGCCCGTCCGCCATTACGCGAGCACGTTGCCGGGGATGCGCACGTGGCCTTCCATGAGCACGCGGGCACTGCGGCTCATGCTGACCTTGGCCACGGTCCACTCGCCGTTCTCCTGGACCGCCCTGGCGCCCACGCGCAGGGTGCCGGAGGGGTGGCCGAAGTGGACGCTGTCGCGATCGCCGCCCCCGGCGGCGCAGTTCACCAGGGTGCCGGGGATGGCCGCGGCGGTGCCGATGGCCACGGCCGCGGTACCCATCATGGCGTGGTGGAGCTTGCCCATGGACAGCGCCCGCACCAGCAGGTCGATATCGCCGGCGCGCACGCTCTTGCCGCTGGAGGCCTCGTAGTCTTTCGGCGGGGCGACGAAAGCGACCTTGGGCGTGTGCTGGCGGTTGGCCGCGTCGTCCACGTGGTCGATGAGCCCCATGCGCACGGCGCCATGGGCGCGGATGGTCTCGAATATGGCGAGCTGTTCCGGGTTGCCGTTGATGGCCTCCTGCAGCTCCGTGCCGGTGTAGCCGATGGCGTCGGCGTTGATGAACACCGTGGGGATGCCGGCGTTGATCAGTGTGGCTTCGAGCCGGCCCACACCGGGCACCTCCAGCTCGTCCACCAGGTTGCCGGTGGGGAACAAAGCCCCTTCGCCATCGGCGGGGTTCATGAACTCCACGGGCACTTCGGCCGCCGGGAAGGTGACGCCGTCCAGCTCGAAATCGCCGGTTTCCTGCACCTCGCCGTTCACCATGGGCACACGGCCGATGATGGTCTTCTGGATGTTGGCCTGCCAGATGCGCACCTCGGCGACCCCGTTGTCCGGAATGCGGGCCGGGTCTACCAGGCCGTTGGCGATGGCGAACGGCCCCACGGCGGCGGAGAGGTTGCCGCAGTTGCCGCTCCAGTCCACGAACGGCTTGTCGATGGACACCTGGCCGAACAGGTAGTCCACGTCGTGATCGGGGCTGTCGCTCGCGGACAGGATCACCGTCTTGCTGGTGCTGGAGGTGGCCCCGCCCATGCCGTCGGTGTGCTTGCCGTAGGGGTCGGGGCTGCCGATCACCCGCAGCAGCAGGTTGTCCCGGGCGGCGCCGGGCACCTGCGCGGCCTCCGGCAGGTCCTGCAGGCGGAAGAACACGCCCTTGCTGGTGCCGCCACGCATGTAGGTGGCAGGAATACGGATCTGGGGTTGATGGGCCATGACATCGGTTTCCGGGGTCAGCGCCCGCCACGCGGCGAGCGTGGGTGGGCGGTTCGATCATCGTCGTGGGCCGGGGCTTACTGCTCCAGCGCGGTTGCGTCCGGGTCCGCCTCCAGGAAGTCCTTGGCGAAGCGCTGCAGGATGCCGCCGGCCTCGTAGATGGAGACCTCCTCGGCGGTATCCAGCCGGCAGATCACCGGCACGTCCACGCGCTCGCCGTTGGCGCGGGTCACCACCAGGTTCAGCGTCGCGCCCGGGGCAAGGTCGCCTTCCACGTCGTAGACTTCGGTGCCGTCCAGGCCCAGGGTCTTGCGGGTGGTGCCCTCCTGGAACTGCAGCGGCATCACACCCATGCCCACCAGGTTGGTGCGGTGGATGCGCTCGAAGCCCTCGGCGGCGATGGCCTCCACGCCGGCCAGCCGCACGCCCTTGGCCGCCCAGTCCCGGGACGAGCCCTGGCCATAGTCAGCGCCGGCGACGATGATCAGCGGCTGCTTGCGCTCCATGTAGGTCTCGATAGCGTCCCACATGCGCATGACCTTGCCGTCCGGCTCCAGCCGGGTGAGCGAGCCCTGTTTCACCTCGCCGTTGGCGTCCACGGCCATCTCGTTGATCAGCTTGGGATTCGCCAGGGTCGCGCGCTGGGCGGTGAGGTGGTCGCCCCGGTGAGTGGCGTAGGAGTTGAAGTCCTCCTCTGGCAGGCCCATTTTCGCCAGGTATTCGCCCGCGGCGCTGTCGGCCATGATGGCGTTGGAGGGCGAGAGGTGGTCGGTGGTGATGTTGTCACCGAGCACCGCCAGCGGGCGCATGCCCTGCAGGGTCGGCTTGTGCGCCAGTGCGCCTTCCCAGTACGGCGGGCGGCGGATATAGGTGCTCTGCGGCCGCCACTCATACAGCGGGCTCACCTGCACTTTCGCGTCGGTGGACTTCCTGAACATGGGGAAGTAGACGTTGCGGAAGTGCTCCGGTTTGACGGAATCCCGCACCATGGCGTCGATCTCGTCCTCGCTGGGCCACAGGTCCTTGAGGGTGACCGGGTTGCCGTCGGCATCATGGCCGAGCACGCCCTTCTCGATGTCGAAGCGCACGGTGCCGGCGATGGCGTAGGCCACCACCATGGGCGGCGAGGCCAGGAACGCCTGCTTGGCGTAGGGGTGGATGCGGCCGTCGAAGTTGCGGTTGCCGGAGAGCACCGCCACGGAGTAGAGGTCGCGGTCGATGATCTCCTGCTGGATCTTCGGGTCCAGGGCGCCGCTCATGCCGTTGCAGGTGGTGCAGGCGAAGGCGACGATGCCGAAGCCCAGGTCTTCCAGATGTGACAACAGGTTGGCCTCTTCCAGGTAGAGCTGCACCGCCTTGGAGCCGGGGGCCAGCGAGGTCTTCACCCAGGGCTTGCGCTGCAGGCCGAGCTGATTGGCCTTCTTCGCCAGCAGCCCGGCGGCGATGACGTTGCGCGGGTTGCTGGTGTTGGTGCAGCTGGTGATGGCCGCGATGATCACTGCACCATCCGGCATCAGGCCGTCGTCACGCTCCTCCACCTCGCCGGCGATGCCTGCACTGGCGAGATCCGTGGTGGACACCCGCTTGTGCGGGCTGGACGGGCCGGCGACGTTGCGCACCACCGAGGAGAGATCGAAACGCAGCACGCGCTCGTACTCGGCGGTCTCCAGATCGTCCGCCCACAACCCCACGGTCTTTGCGTAGTTCTCCACCAGTTTCACCTGTTCCGGCTCGCGGCCGGTGAGGGTGAGGTAGTCCAGGGTCTGCTGGTCGATGTAGAACATGGCCGCGGTAGCGCCGAACTCCGGGGTCATGTTGGAGATGGTGGCGCGGTCCCCCACGGTCAGTGCCTTGGCGCCCTCGCCGTAGAATTCCAGATACGACGAAACCACCCGCTCGTTACGCAGGAACTCGGTGATCGCCAGCACGATGTCGGTGGCGGTGACGCCCGGCTGCGGTTTACCCGTGAGTTCCACGCCGACGATGTCTGGCAGGCGCATGTAGGAGGCGCGGCCGAGCATGACGTTCTCCGCCTCCAGGCCGCCGACGCCGATGGCGATCACACCCAGGGCGTCCACGTGCGGGGTGTGGCTGTCGGTGCCCACGCAGGTATCCGGGTAGGCGATACCGTCGACGGCCTGCACCACCGGGGAGATCTTCTCCAGATTGATCTGGTGCATGATGCCGTTGCCCGGCGGGATCACGTCGACGTTGTCGAACGCCTTCTTGGTCCAGTCGATGAAGTGGAAACGATCCTCGTTGCGCCGCTCCTCGATGGCGCGGTTCTTCTCGAAGGCGTCCTTCTCGAAGCCGGCGTGCTCCACGGCCAGGGAGTGGTCGACGATCAACTGGGTGGGCACCACCGGATTGACCTTGGACGGGTCGCCGCCCTTTTCGGCAATGGCGTCGCGCAGGCCGGCCAGATCCACCAGGGCCGTCTGGCCAAGGATGTCGTGACATACCACCCGCGCCGGGTACCAGGGAAAGTCCAGGTCACGCCGGCGCTCGATGAGCTGGTTGAGACTGTCCGTGAGTCTGGATGGGTCACAGCGCCGCACCAGGTTCTCGGCGAACACGCGGGAGGTGTAGGGCAGCCCCGCCCAGGCTCCGGGCTTGATGGCGTCCACGGCTGCGCGCGCGTCGAAGTAGTCCAGATCGGTGCCCGGCAGGGGCTTGCGGTAGTCGGTATTGGTCACGTCAGACATGGCGGTATCCGTCTCGGATTCGTGGCGGGGCGCAGGGTGGCCCGCCGGGGTCCTGCAATGACCCGGGCGTCGCGTCACGCGGGCGCCCGGGGGATTCGCGGGTGGTGTGTCAGCCGCGCTGGTCGATGGGGGTGACCTCGCGCAGTTCCGGGCCCACGTAGTCGGCGCTGGGCCGGATGATGCGGTTGTTCTCCCGCTGCTCCATCACGTGCGCGGCCCAGCCGGTGAGCCGCGACATCACGAAGATGGGCGTGAACAGCTTCGTGGGAATGCCCATGAAATGATAGGCCGAGGCGTGGTAGAAGTCGGCGTTGGCGAACAGCTTCTTCTCGTCCCACATGAGCTGCTCCACGGCCTCGCTCACCGGATAGAGCACCGTGTCGCCCACGTCCTCGGCGAGCTTCCTGGACCATCCCTTGATCACGGCGTTGCGCGGGTCGGACTCGCGGTAGATGGCGTGGCCGAAGCCCATGACCTTGTCCTTGCGGTCCAGCATGGCCTTGAGCTCGCGCCTGGCCTCGTCCGGGGAGGACCACTGCTCGATCATGGCCATGGCCGCCTCGTTGGCGCCGCCGTGCAGCGGCCCGCGCAGGGAGCCGATGGCGCCGGTGACGCAGGAATGCATGTCCGACAGCGTCGAGGCGCACACCCGGGCGGTGAAGGTGGAGGCGTTGAACTCGTGCTCGGCGTAGAGGATCAGCGAGACGTTCATCACGTCCGAATGCAACTCGCTGGCCGGCTCGCCGTGGAGCAGGTGCAGGAAGTGCCCGCCGATGGAGTCGTCGTCGGTGTTCGGGTCGATGCGCACACCGTCGTGGGAATAGCGGTACCAGTAGTTGATGATGGACGGGAATACCGCCAGGAGGCGGTCTGCGACGTCCTTTTGCTGGGAGAAATCGGTCTCCGTCTCCAGGTTGCCCAGCATCGAGGCGCCGGTGCGCATGACGTCCATGGGATGGGCGTCCTTCGGGATGCGCTCCAGCACCTCACGGAGTGGCTGCGGCAGATCGCGCATACCCTTGAGGCGCTTGATGTAGGCGTCCAGCTGGCTGCGCGTGGGCAACTCGCCATGGAGGATCAGATAGGCCACCTCCTCGAAACTGGTGTTGTCCGCCAGATCACGCACGTCGTAGCCGCGATAGGTCAGGCCCGTTCCCTTCTGGCCCACGGTGCACAGGGCCGTCGCGCCGGCAGACTGCCCGCGCAGGCCGGCTCCGCCAACTTTCTTCTCCGTCATGGTGCGCCTCTCTCTCGGTTCGCTATCGGGTCCCGGTCTGCTGCGCCGGGTTTACTTGTCTTTCTGGAACAGGGCGTCGAGCTTGCGCTCGTACTCGTGGTAGCCCAGCACCTCGTAGAGTTCGTCCCGGGTCTGCATGGTGTCCACCACCCCGGACTGGGTGCCGTTCTCGCGGATGCTGGCGTAGACGGTCTCGGCGGCCCGGCTCATGGCCCGGAAGGCCGACAGCGGATACAGCACCATGCCGGCGCCGGCATCGCGCAGCTCGCTGGTGGTGAACAGCGGCGTCTTGCCGAATTCGGTGATGTTCGCCAGCACCGGCACCGGCACCCGGTCGGCAAAGGCCTTGAACTCGTCCAGGCTGTGCAGGGCCTCGGCGAAGATCATGTCCGCGCCGGCTTCCACGTAGGCATTCGCGCGGTCCAGCGCCGCCTCCATGCCCTCGGAGGCATAGGCGTCTGTGCGCGCCATGAACACGAACTGCTCGTCCTGGCGGGCGTCCACGCCGGCCTTCACCCGATCCACCATCTCATCGCGGGAGACGAGCTCCTTGTTGGGGCGGTGGCCGCAGCGTTTGGCCGCCACCTGGTCCTCAAGATGGACGGCAGCGACACCGGCGCGCTCCATCTCGCGGATGGTCCGGCCGATATTGAACGCACTGCCCCAGCCGGTATCGACATCCACCAGCAGGGGCACGTCGGTGATCCCGGTAATCCGGCGCGCATCCTCCAGCACGTCGGAGAGCTGGGTGATGCCCAGATCCGGCAACCCGTACGAGGCATTGGCCACACCGCCACCGGACAGATAGATGGCGCGAAAGCCCGCCCGCTCGGCGAGCAGGGCGGAATAGGCATTGATGGTGCCGGCGATCTGCAAAGGCCGTTCGGCCTCCTGGGCCGCCCGGAAACGGGCACCGGCTGATGATGGCTTGCTCATGTCACTGTTCTCCACTCAGGCGCACCAGGGTGCGGCCACGGACCTTGCGGTCCATTAGTTCGGCGCAGGCGCTCGGCACCTGGTCGAGGCCGATCTCGCCATTGCAGATGGCGTCGAAATCGTCGTCGTGCAGCAGCTCGCCCAGCCGCTCCCAGATCTTCAGGCGCAGGGTCATGGGGCAGTAGACGGACTCGATGCCCAGCAGATTGACCCCGCGCAGAATGAAGGGCATCACCGAGGTGTTCAGCTCGATCCCCTGGGCCAGGCCGATGGCGGCGATGTTGCCAAAGGGCTGCGTGGTGCGTGTCAGCCAGGTGAGTGGCTCGCCGCCGAGGGCGTCCACGGCGCCGGCCCATTCCGCTTTCTCCAGCGGACGCTTGCCGAAATCCACCTGCGCCGGATCGAGGATGTCACTGGCACCCAGGCCGCGCAGGTAATCAGCGGCATCGGCCTTCCCGGTCATGGCGGTCACCTGGTAGCCGGCGCGGCTGAACAGGCGGGTAGCGAAGCTGCCGACGCCACCGCTGGCTCCGGTGATGACGACCGGACCCTGATCCGGCCGCTGACCGTTCTGTTCCATGCGCACCAGGGCCATGGCGGCAGTGAACCCGGCGGTTCCGACGATCATGGCGCGACGCAGGTCAAGTTCATCCGGCAGGGGTACGACCCAGTCGCCGCGCACCCGAGTGCGCTCGGCGTAGCCGCCGTCGTGGTTTTCACCCATGCCCCAGCCGGTGATCACCACCTTCTGCCCCGGCTTGTAGCGGGGATCCTCGGAGGCCTCCACCGTCCCGGCGGCATCGATGCCGGCCACCAGCGGGAACTTGCGGGCGATCTTGCCCTTGCCGGTGACAGCCAGGGCGTCCTTGAAGTTGATGCCGGACCAGGAGGTGCGAATCTCCACCGCCCCTTCGGAGAGATCGTCCAGCGTGACGTCATCGATCCGGGCGGTGGTTCCTTGTTCCGCCTCATGAATGCGTAAAGCCTTGAAGGAACTCATACTTCACCCCCTGAACCGATCTGGTGAGTTAGTCTAACTCAGCAGGGAACCCCTTCCCAAAAAACAGCACAATCAGAAGGATAGCGTGAAAAACAGGTCATGAGCGGCCTATTTCGTACGCGGCTTGGTGCAAAGCCGCGCCGAAAAGCCTTTTTTATTTTAATAGTGGCTCTCGTGGTCGATTGAAATTGCTCCGCGGGGGCCGCGCCCCCGCGGAGCATGCCCTGGCTCAGTTGGCCTTGTGGATGGCCCGCTTGGACACGGACAGGGCCGCCTCGTGTACCGCCTCGGAAAGGGTCGGGTGGGCGTGGATGATGCGCGCCAGGTCTTCGGCACTGGCATGGAATTCCATTGCCACCACGGCCTCGGCAATCAACTCCGAGGCCTGGGGCCCGACAATGTGCACACCGAGGATGCGGTCGGTTTCGGCATGGGCGATGACCTTGACCATGCCGGCCAGATCTTCCATGGCCCGCGCCCGACCCGTGGCACCAAAGTTGAACGTGCCACTCTTGAAGGGCACGCCGGCGTGCTTGAGCGCCTCCTCGGTGCGCCCCACCCAGGCAATCTCGGGGTGGGTGTAAATGACCCAGGGAATGGTGTCGTAGTTGACATGCCCCGGCTTGCCGGCAATCCGTTCAGCGACCATGACGCCTTCCTCAGAGCCCTTATGCGCCAGCATGGGGCCGCGGACCACGTCACCAATGGCATAAACCCCCGGCAGATTGGTCTCGCACTGCTCGTTGACGTTGACGAAACCGCGCTCGTCGAGGAGCAGATTCGCGTCCTCGGAGAAGAGATCGCCGGTATTGGGACGCCGGCCCACGCAGACCACGAGCTTGTCCACCTGGATGCTCTGCTTGCCGTTCTTGTCCTCGTAATGGACGGTCACGTTCTTGGCCGTCTTCGCCTGGGTCACCCGGGCACCGAAGCGGATGTCCAGCCCCTGCTTTTTGAATTCCGCCTGGGCGGCCTTGGCCACGCGCTGGTCCACCGGCGGCAGGAACTGATCCTGAGCCTCCAGCAGGGTGACCTTGGAGCCCAGGCGGCTCCACACGCTGCCCATTTCCAAGCCGATGACGCCGGCGCCGATGATGCCCAGGCGTTTCGGCACCTCCTGGAATTCCAGGGCGCCATCGGAATTGACGATACGCTCGCCGTCCAGCGGTGCGGCGTCGATGTCGATGGGACGGGACCCCGGAGCCAGAATGATGCTCTCGGCCTGGTAGGTTTCCTGCTCGCCCTTGTGGCGGGTGACCTGCACCTGCTTGTTATCGAGCAGCTTGCCGTGGCCCTGGACCCAGGTGATCTTGTTGGCCTTGAACAGCTGCGCAATGCCGCCGGTGAGGTCCTTCACCACTTTGTCCTTGCGCTTGATCATCTCCTTGACGTCCAGTTCCACGTCCTTCGCCTTGATGCCGTGGGCGGACAGGGTATGCGTCACTTTGTGGTACTGCTCGGAGGAGTCCAGAAGCGCCTTGGAGGGAATACAGCCCACGTTCAGGCAGGTTCCGCCTAGAGCGGGCTCGCCGTCCTTGAACACGAAATTGTCCACCACGGCGGTACTGAGGCCCAGCTGCGCTGCCCGAATGGCGGCGACGTAACCCGCAGGCCCGCCGCCGATGACGATGACGTCGAAATTCTTGGACATGAAATACTCCCGATGTTGTGTGAGGACCGGCCGGGCTCAGACTTCGAGCAACAGTCGCGCCGGGTCCTCGATGCATTCCTTGAGCGCCACCAGGAAGCTCACAGCCTCCTTGCCGTCGATGATGCGGTGGTCGTAGGACAGCGCCAGGTACATCATAGGCCGGATCACGATCTCGCCGTTTTCCACCACCGGCCGCTCCTGGGTCTTGTGCATGCCCAGGATGGCGCTCTGCGGCGGATTGAGTATCGGTGTCGACAGCAGCGAACCGAAGATGCCGCCGTTAGTAATGGAAAAGGTTCCCCCGGTAAGCTCATCCATGGTCAGCTTGCCGTCCCGGGCGCGTGTGCCGAAATCGACGATGTTCTTCTCGATCTCGGCGTAACTCTGGTGCTCGGCATTGCGCAGCACCGGGACCACCAGACCACGATCGGTGCTCACGGCGATACCGATGTCCTGGTAACCATGGTAGATGATGTCGGTGCCGTCGATGGACGCATTCACCGCCGGATAACGCTTCAGCGCCTCGCAGGCCGCCTTGACGAAGAAGCTCATGAAGCCGAGCTTGATGCCGTGGGTCTTCTCGAACTGTTCTTTGTAGCGACCGCGCAACTCCATGACCGGTTTCATGTTGACCTCGTTGAAGGTGGTCAGCATGGCTGCGGTCTGCTGCGCCTCCACCAGTCGCTCGGCAATGCGCTGGCGCAGGCGGGTCATCGGCACACGACGCTCGGAGCGCTCGCCACCGGCGGCAGCGGGTGCACCACCCAACGGTTCCGGTTCCGCCTCCTTGGCCTCCCGGGAAGGATCGCGCGCCGGTGGCGTCGGCGGTTGCGGCGCCTCCGGCGCAGAAGCGGGTTCAGCCCCGCCTTCCAGATGGGCAAGCACGTCTTCCTTGGTGATCCGCCCGCCCGGGCCCGTCGCCTTGATTGCTTGCGGGTTCAGGTTGTTTTCCATCACCAGGCGACGCACTGCGGGACTGAGTTCGGCGTCGTCCACGGCCGATGTATCAGCACTGTCGTGTTCGGAGGCGCGGGCGGCGGCCGGCTGCTCCTGCGAAGCCGGTTTGGCTTCCGGCTCGTCGGCGGGTGCAGTTCCGGACTGGGACGGGGCAGCGCTGCCAGCGGCGCCCTTTTCTTCCAGGCTACCGATCACCTGATGGGCCGCCACGGTCTCGCCCTCGCCGGCCTGGATCTCGCCGAGCACGCCGTCGGCCGGCGCCGGCACTTCCAGCACCACCTTGTCGGTTTCGATGTCGACCAGGTTCTCGTCCCGGGCGACAGCATCCCCGGGCTGTTTGTGCCAGGTGACGACGGTAGCTTCGGAGACGGACTCCGGCAGCGGCGGTACCTTGATTTCGATGCTCATCCAGTGCCTCGCTTGTTATTGATTCCGGTGTGTCCGGACGGTGCATAGCCGGGCTGGCGAGCGCCGGCCACGATGTGAGCGCGGCCCGCCTTCGCTGTAGCGTAGCAGGCCGCGGTGACGCGTGCCCTCAGAGGGTCAGCGCGTCCTCCACCAGCTTGCGCTGCTGTTCGTGATGGATCTTCGGGTAGCCCACGGCCGGAGACGCGGACGCAGGCCGGCCCGCGTAGTGCAGCTCCTGGGTCTCTTTCATGCAGCGGCGGAAATGGTGCTGACTGGAGTACCAGGCCCCCTGGTTCTTAGGCTCCTCCTGGCACCAGACAACGGTCTTGGCCTTACCGTACCGGCGCCGCAACAGCGCGGCCAGGTCATTCTCCGGGAACGGGTAGAGTTGCTCGACGCGGACGATGGCGATGTCCTTGAGCTCGCGGTTGCGGCGCTCGGTGAGCAGATCATAGTAGACCTTGCCACTGCACAGGATCACCTTGCGCACGTCCTTGACTTTGATGTTGTCGATCTCGTCGATGACGTTGTGCCAGTGCCCCTCGGTGAGGTTCTCCAGCGCCGACGTGGAGAGCTTGTGACGCAGCAGGCTCTTGGGCGTAAAGACGATCAGGGGCTTGCGATAGCTGCGCAGCTGCTGCCGACGAATCATGTGGAAGAACTGCGCCGGCGTCGTGGGCACGCAGACCTGAATGTTGTTGTCCGCACACAGCTGCAGGAAGCGCTCCAGGCGGGCCGATGAATGTTCCGGCCCCTGGCCTTCGTAGCCATGGGGCAGGTACATGGTCAACCCCGCCAGTCGACCCCACTTGGTCTCGCCGGAGGTAATGAACTGGTCGATCACCACCTGGGCGCCGTTGACGAAATCGCCGAACTGGGCCTCCCAGATCACCATGGTCTGGGGGTCGTTGGTGGCGTAGCCGTACTCGAAACCGAGCACCGCCTCCTCGGAGAGCAGGGAGTCGATGACGACAAAGTCGCCCGGCTCCGTGGTGATGTTCTTCAGCGGCACGTAGGTACTGCCGTCGTTGGCGTTGTGGAGCACTGCGTGGCGGTGCGAGAAGGTGCCGCGACCGCTGTCCTGGCCGGTCAGGCGGACCTTGTAGCCCTCACGCAGCAGTCCCGCGTAGGCCATGGTCTCGGCAAAGCCCCAGTCCATGGCCAGCGCGCCCGCGCCCATCTTGCGGCGGCTTTCCATAATGCCGGCAACACGGGGGTTGAGTTCGAAGCGGTCCGGCAGCTGCTGCAACGTTTCGTTGAGCTCGCGGAGCACCTGCGGCGACAGGTTCGTGTCCACCGGGTCGTCCCAGTTGCCCTGGAAGTAGGTGTCCCAGTCCACGGCATAGTCGTTACGCACGCCGGTGAGAATGTGGGGCGCGACCACTTCCTCGTTGTCCAGGGCATCCCGGTAGTCGCGACCGATGGTGTCCAGATCCTCGGCGGCAATCACGCCACTCTCCACCAGGCGCTCGCCGTAGAGCTTGCGCACGGTGGGGTGTTTCTTGATCTTGCCGTACATCATCGGCTGTGTCGCCGCCGGCTCGTCGGCCTCGTTGTGACCATGGCGCCGGTAGCAGATCATGTCGATGACCACGTCCTTGCGGAAACGCTCGCGGAAGTCCAGGGCCAGCTGGGTGGCGAACACCACCGCCTCCGGATCGTCGCCGTTCACATGGAAAATCGGCGCCTGCACCATCTTCGCCACCTCGGTGCAGTACAGGGTGGAGCGGGAGTCCAGCGGATTGGAGGTGGTGAAACCGATCTGGTTGTTGATGATCACGTGAACGGTGCCGCCGGTGTAGAAACCGCGGGCCTGGGACAGCTGGAACGTCTCCATGATCACGCCCTGGCCGGCAAACGCCGCGTCCCCGTGGATCAGCACGGGGAGCACTTCCTCGCCCCAGCGATCGTGGCGGCGCTGCATGCGCGCCCGTACCGAGCCCTCCACCACCGGGTTGACGATCTCCAGATGCGAGGGATTGAAGGCCAGGGCCAAATGCAGGGCGCCGCCGCCCGTCTGCAGGTCCGAGGAGTAGCCCAGATGGTACTTCACGTCCCCGGAGCCGGCATTCTCCAGATTGAAGTTCCCCTCGAACTCCTGGAACAGCTCGGCAGGGGACTTGCCAAGGAGATTGATGAGCACGTTCAACCGCCCGCGGTGGGCCATGCCCAGGACCATCTCCTTCACGCCCTGGCTGCCTCCGCGCTGGATCAGCTCGTCCAGCAGCGGTATCAGCGATTCGCCGCCTTCCAGGGAGAAGCGCTTCTGGCCGACGTACTTGGAATGCAGGTACTTCTCGATGCCCTCGGCAGCGGAGAGGCGCTCCAGGATGGTACGGCGCTGGTCCTGACGCAGGTCGGGCTCGCCCTGCACGCGTTCCAGGCGCTCCTGTATCCAGCGTTTTTCGCGGGTATCGGTGATGTGCATGTATTCGGAACCGATGGTCCCGCCGTACGTCTTCTTCAGGAACGCGATGATGTCCCTGAGCTTCATGCGATCAGCCGTGAACAGCGAACCGGTGTTGAATTCGCTGTCCATGTCCGAGTCCGTGAGGTTATGAAAGGCCGGGTCCAGGTCCGGCACCCGATGGGACTCACGCAGATCGAGCGGGTCAAGATTGGCGGCCTGGTGGCCGCGGATGCGCCAGGCGTTGATCAGCCGCAGCACCGCCGCCTGTTTCTCCGCGGCATCCGGGGACAGACCGCCGGCCGCCCCGGCGGCAGGGGCGGCACCGCCGTTGCGGCGCGCCATGCGCGCGAACTCCTCGCGCACCTGACTGTGGGGCACTTCCCGGGTCTGTCGCGGCTCGGCGGCCTCGAGCCCCTGGAAGTAGGCCCGCCATTCGGCGGGCACGAGAGTCGCATCCGTCAGGTACTGCTCGTAGAGGTCCTCGATAAAGGCGGCGTTGCCACCCGCCAGGTAGGAAGTACTGAGCTGCTGTTGAAACGAGCGCTTCATGTCGTATCACCTTCGCCATGATGGCGGCTGGGTAGGCGGCTGGATCGGCAAACAGGGGGCAAGGCAGCGGCGGGACGTTGATGCAGGAATAGACGGATACCGCAATGCGTCGGTGCGGCGAGGCACCGCGGCAGCGGATCAGCGCAATTGTCCGGGAAACGTCCCATATCGCCAGTTGTTCCGGAAGCAAGGGTACAACGGTTGTTGAAGTGCCCGACCGCATGGGACTCGCTCGGACACCAGAAACTTACATAAAGGTAAGTTTTCGCATGCAACCGTCCCGAAGGGTCAAAATAACGTGGGTAGGTGTAGCAAAGCAACTGTCGGGCGCCTTTTCCGGCCGCACCGAGCGCGTTCCCATGCCGACGCAACGGGTCCATCATGGAGACGTGTGGTAACGTGTGTCTGGAAAAATGCGACGGTCCCCGCGATGCACAGCCCCACACTACTGAACGTACCGGCGATTGAATCCGAGAACGGGGCGTTCTCCCGCCTGACGCAGGAGCAGCTCGTCCAGTGGCTGCGGGAACTCCCCCGGGGCAATCCGGATGCCTGTGCCGAGATCCTGCTGGACGGCATCCGCGGAATGAACCGATCGCCGCTGCGCAGGCTGTCGCGTTTTCAGCTGGCGGAAGCGCTCCGCCCGGTAGTCAATGATATCGCTGAAACCCTTGTGAAGCGCTATCGCGCCGCCAGCCTGCCCTTGCCGGAGGACGCCGCAGCGCAGGCAGAGACTGTGAGCAGCCTGTATCAGGAACTCACCGTCGGCTTTCGCCACGCCGTCAACGAACAGATGAAGGCTCGCCGGCTGCGCCGCACCGAGGCGCAGCTTGCCATCCAGCGTGCGCTGCTTACCCAGGGGCGCGCCCTGCTCGAGGCCTACCGCATCTACATGCCGGAGCCCCGGGGCTTCTGGCAGACCCTGCACACGTTGTACGCGAATGCGGAAGCGCTGAAGCTGCAGGCGCTCCCCATCGAAGGCACGCGTGACAGCGACGAAACCGCGCTTTCAGTGAAGCAGGCCTACTTGCGGAGCGTGATCCTGTCCCTCGCCAATCCCTACCACCTGATGCAGGATGAGGCCGAGGAGCTTTACCGGCGCATCGGCCGCTGGGTGCATTTCGCGCGCCTCAGCCGTCCGTCCCCGGAGGCCCCACTGGGTGGCTCCTTCGTTCTGGATCTGGCCTCGGACTTCCCGCCCCGGTACGTTGCCCAACAACACGGCACCAGCGTCCCGGTGAAAGACGCACGGGTCCTGGAACTGGGACAACTGGTGTCCACGCTGGATCAGCAAATCGCCCAGCTCGACGAAAACATCCGGCATGGCCGGCACACCAGCACGCTGTCACAACGACTGCAACGCAGCATGTACCAGCGCTTCCAGGATGCCCTCGGCGGACGCCAGGAGCGCACCTCGGAGCGCCGGCCCACCATGGCCCGGATTCGCCTGGTCGACGGCCTGGCCCGTTGCCACTTCATGCTGAACGGTCAGCAGCCCTTTCAACCCGAGGACGATGAACGGCGCTGGCGCCGCAAAATCGCCGACGCATCCAGGGGCGGCACCGGCCTGGAACTGGCCGGAGACGAGGACCTGCGACCGCACGGCTCCAACGGGCGGAGGACAGCGCAATTCAACGCTTTCGACGCCGAGGCCGACGATATCTGGACCAAGGCCAACCGGATTGATGCGCGTGGCGAGGATCACACAGCCGAAACCGGCCCCACGGTGGTCAGCGCAACCTTCAGTCGCAAGAATCAGAGCGCGGGCGGCATGGCCGTTTTTCATCCACGGCGTTGCCCGCTCGGCACCCGGGTGGGCGATCTGGTCGCCCATGGCGAACCGGATTCCGACAACCGCGCGGACAACTGGCGACTGGCCACAGTGCGCTGGTTGCGCACCCGCAGCGAACAGGGACTGGAGATGGGCCTGGAGTTCCTGGCGGACAGCGGCCACGCTGCCGCCAGCAAGGCCATCAGCGGTCCCGGCGCCGGCTCCGCATACATGCGCACGCTGATCGTGCCCCGGGTCAACCCGCTAATGGCCTCAGCGACGCTGATTGCACCAGCCAACGTCTACGACGTTGGTACCCGCCTGGCCCTGAATCTCGGTGAGCTGGTCATCCAGGTTCAGCTCACGGAAATACTGGAAAGCACCCGGGTGTACGGCCACTACCGCTACCGGGTACTGCCGGCCGCAGACGGGGCACGCTGACCTCTCGCCGGCTTCAGGCGCCGCCTCAGGACCCGGAGGAATCCGTTTCTTCGTCCGGCGCCTTCACGCCGTACCACTTCGACAGCCACAAGCCCAGCTCGAACAGCAACCACACGGGAATGGCCAGCATGACCTGGGAGATGATATCCGGCGGCGTCAGCAGCATGCCGCCGGCAAACGCGGCGACGATGACATACGGTCGCTTGGCGGCCAGTGCATCCCGGGTGGTTGCGCCGGTTCGGATCATCAGCATGGTGGCAATGGGCACCTCGAAGGCGAGACCGAAAACCACCAGCATGGTCAGCACAAAGCTCAGGTACTCGCTGATATCCGGCTGGTAGCTCACGCCCAGAGGCGCCACACCGGCGAAGAACGGGAACACCAGCGGCAGCACCACGAAGTACGCGAACAGGGCGCCGAAGTAGAACAGCAGGGTGCTGGAGATCATCAACGGCCACACCAGCGTGCGCTCATGCCGGTACAGCCCCGGCGCCACGAACGCCCACAGCTGGTAGAGAATGAATGGCATGGCCGCGAACAGCGCCGCCACCAGCGAGAGCTTCATGGGAATCAGGAAGGGCGAGGCCACCTGAATGGCCAGGAGCTCGCCGTCCGGCAGCACGCGCCGCAAGGGCGTTGCCACGAACGTGAACAGGTGATTGTAGAACGGATAGATGCACAGAAAGGCGACAAGAACCGCCGCCAGTGCCCGCATCAGGCGCGTGCGCAATTCCAGCAGGTGACTGAGGAACGGGCGGTCCTCGTCAAACTCAGGTATTGCCATCGTCACCCTGCCTGCGTTCGCCGCTCTTCTTCACGTCGCCAGCCTGCTCAACCGCCGGCGCGTCGTCATCGGCGATGGAGCGGGGCGCATTGCCCGCACTGGTGGTATCGGCAGCGTCATCACCGGCCTTGTTCTCACGCCGCGATGACGCCGACCGGCTGGCGCCGGACTTGCCATCCACATCCCTGGTCACGTCCTCGTCAAGACCGAGGTCCAGATCCTTGCGGAAGTCCCGTTCCGCCTTCTTGAGCTCATCGAGCCGCGCCTCCCGCTCGATGTCGCGGCGCACCGAGTTGAATACGGAGCGGGCCCGGCCAACCCAGAAGCCCATGGTCCGGGCCACCCGGGGCAGCCGTTCCGGGCCGATCACCACCAGGGCGACGACCAGGATCAGGAGCAGTTCCACGAAGCTGATATCAAACATGGCGGCGGAAGGCGCTCTCCGGATCGGCGGGCAGGATCACCGGTCCCGGCGTCAAAGGCATACCGCCCCCGCCAGACCAGCTGCCGGAAGCGGGGCGAACGGCGCGGACTGCCTCCTCAGGAGGAGTGTTCCCGGGACTGCTGTGTCTGCTCCTTCTTGCCGCTCTCGGCCTCGGCGGATTCCTGCAGCTGTGCGGGCTCGTTGCCCTCGCCACTCTCCTCGCCGCTGGCCTCATCGCTTTCACCGCCCTTCTCACCGTCCTTCATGGCACTACGGAACCCCTTGATGGCTCCGCCCAGATCGGTGCCCACATTGCGCAGCTTCTTGGTGCCGAACAACAGCAGAACGATCAGCAGGATGACCAGCAATGAACCGACACTGATACCACCGATACCCATGAATACTCATCTCCTGCGCGACCACCGTCGCGCTCAATGTCAGCTCGGGCGGGACGCCTTCTCGTCCAGCCCGGAGAGGCCGAACCGGCGTTCCAGCTCGGCCAGGATGTCGTCGGGGCCCAGATCCATGGCCGCGAGCATGACCAGTGTATGGAACCACAGATCCGCGGTTTCATAAACTATGCGCTCACGATCCCCGTCCTTCGCCGCCATGACGGTCTCGGTGGCCTCTTCGCCCACCTTCTTGAGTATGCCGTCCAGACCATTGGCGTAGAGCTTCGCAACGTAGGAGCTATCCGCATCGGCCTGCTTGCGGGCTTCCAGCACTCGCTGCAGTTCCCGCAGGACCGCATCCCCCGTTGGCTTACTCACCATAGATCTCCTTCGGGTCACGCAGCACCCGGGCCACCTCTTCCCAGGCGCCGCCCTGCAGCCGCCGGAAGAAGCAGCTGCGCCGGCCGGTATGGCAGGCCACGCCACCGTGCTGCACCACTTTCAAGAGGATCACGTCAGCGTCGCAGTCGATCCGCACCTCCCGAACCGTCTGGGTGTGCCCGGACTCCTCGCCCTTGTGCCAGAACCGGCCGCGGGAGCGGGACCAGTATACCGCCTCGCCGGATGCAACGGTGGCGGCCAGGGCATCGCGGTTCATCCAGGCCACCATCAGCACCTCGCCGCTGTCGGCATCCTGGGCGATGGCGGGCAGAAGCCCCGCCTCACCCCAGGCCAGTTCGTCCAGCCAGCCCGATTCGCTCATGTCTCCTCCTGCAGGCGCACCGGCACGCCGCGGGCTGCCATGTATTCCTTGGCTTCGCTGATGCTGTGCTCATTGAAGTGGAAAATGCTGGCAGCGAGCACGGCATCGGCACACCCCTCCACCACACCGTCCACCAGATGCTGCAGGCTGCCCACCCCACCGGAGGCAATCACCGGCACCGTCACGGCCTCGCTGACAGCGCGGGTGAGCGCCAGATCGAAGCCCTCGCGGGTGCCGTCGCGGTCCATGCTGGTGAGCAGGATTTCCCCGGCACCACGCTCGGCCATCTGGCGTGTCCATTCCACCGCGTCGATACCGGTGGAACGGCGCCCGCCGTGGGTGAACACCTCCCAGCGCGGCTCGGCCTCCGCCGACGACACGCGCTTGGCGTCCACGGCCACCACGATGCACTGGGAACCGAAGCGGTCCGCCGCCTCGGAGACGAACTCCGGATTGTGGATAGCGGCGGTATTGATGCCCACCTTGTCCGCGCCGGCGTTGAGCATGCGGCGAATGTCGGCGGGCGTGCGGATGCCGCCGCCGACGGTGAGCGGCATGAACACTTCGGCGGCCACGGCCTCCACCACCTGCACCAGGGTGTCGCGCTCATCGGAACTGGCGGTGATGTCGAGAAAGGTGATTTCGTCGGCACCGGCCTGGTCATAGCGCCGGGCGATCTCTACCGGGTCGCCGGCGTCCCGGATATCCACGAACTGCACACCCTTGACCACGCGCCCGGCGTCCACGTCCAGGCACGGGATGATGCGCTTGGCCAGGCTCATGACACGCCCCTGTCCCCGCCGCCGGCGCCGTTGACCACCTTCTGCGCTTCGCGCAGGTCCAGCTTGCCCTCGTACAGGGCGCGGCCAATGATCGCCCCGGACACGCCGTCCTTGCCTGCTTCGCAGAGATCGCGCACGTCATCCAGCGTGGTGACGCCACCGGAGGCGATCACCGGGATGTCGACACTGCGGGCAAGCTCCCGGGTGGCGCCGGTGTTGACACCGCGCATCATGCCGTCGCGACCGATGTCGGTGAACACCAGGGCCTCGACCCCGGCCTCCTCGAAACGCCTGGCCATATCCACGGCGCTGTGGCTCGAGAGCTTCGCCCAGCCTTCCACGGCCACTTTGCCGTCGCGGGCATCAAGGCCGACGATGATGTGCCCGGGGAACTCCAGGCAGGCATCGTCGACGAAATGCGGCGTGCGCACCGCCTGGGTGCCGATGATGACGTAATCCACACCGACGTCCAGGAACGTCTGGATGGTGTTGAAATCGCGGATGCCGCCGCCGACCTGGATCTCCACGTCGGGGAAGGCCTCGGCAATGCGGCCGATGATATCCGCGTTCACCGGAAAGCCCTGCACGGCGCCGTCGAGATCCACCAGGTGGATGCGGCGCGAGCCGGCCTCTACCCAGCGCTCGGCCATGGCCACCGGGTCATCGGAAAAGATGGTTTCGTCATCCATGTTGCCCTGACGCAGCCGGACACAGCGGCCGTCCTTGAGGTCAATGGCAGGTATCAGCAGCATATCTCCAGCCTATGCGGTCCCGTCCCAGCGGGTGAAATTGGCGAGCAGCCTCAGCCCGGCGTGCTGGCTCTTCTCCGGGTGAAACTGCGTGGCGAACATGTTCTCGCGCGCGATCACGGCGGTAAAGTCCATGCCGTAGTGCGCAACACCGGCCGTCAGCGTACCGTCCAGCAGCGGTACGTAATAGCTGTGCACGAAGTAGAACCAGCTCTCATCGGCGATGCCCGTCCACAGCGGGTGCTCACGCACCTGCCGGACACGGTTCCAGCCCATGTGCGGCACCTTGCCGGGCGGCGCAATGCCGGCATCGCGAAAACCGGCAGTAAAGTGCCGGACCTCTCCGGGAACCAGCCCGAGGGCCGTGGTACCGCCGTTCTCCTCGCTACTGGACAGCAGCGCCTGCATGCCGAGGCAGACACCGAGAAACGGCTTGTCTCCGGCGACTTCGCGAATCACCGCGTCCAGCTCCAGCCGCTGGAGCTCGTGCATGCAATCGCCAATGGCGCCCACGCCGGGCAGCACCACGCGGGCAGCGCGACGGATCACCGCCGGGTCCCAGGTCACCTGGACCCGGGCCCGATCGTCCACGTGCTCCAGGGCCTTGGCCACGGAGCGCAGATTGCCCATGCCGTAGTCGATGACCGCAATGGTTGTCATGCACTGCCTCTCGTACGGGGTTTAGAGTGCGCCTTTCGTGGATGGAGTTGCCCCGGCAGCCCGGGTATCCTGCTCCACAGCCGTGCGTAGCGCCCGCCCGAGGGCCTTGAAGACCGTTTCGATCACGTGGTGGGTGTTCAGCCCACGGATCCCGTCCACGTGCAGGGTCATGAAGGCGTGGTTGACCAACCCCTGCATGAACTCCTGCACCAGCTCCACGTCGAAGCCGCCCACGCGATCCCGGGGGAAGGCGACGTGAAACTCCAGGCCCGGCCGCCCGGAGAGATCCACCACCGCGCGGCTGAGCGCCTCGTCCAGCGGGCAGTACGCATGGCCGAAGCGGCGAATACCCGCCTTGTCGCCCAGCGCCTCTCTCAGCGCCTGCCCCAGGGCGATGCCCACGTCCTCGACGGTGTGGTGATCATCGATCTGGGTATCGCCATCGGCGTGCACGGCCAGGTCAAGCATCCCGTGGCGGGCCACCTGGTCGAGCATATGGTCGAAGAAGGGGACCCCGGTGGCCAGATCAGCGTGACCCTGACCGTCCAGGTCCACGGTCACCTTGACCCGGGTTTCGAGGGTGTTGCGTTCAACGGTGGCCTTGCGTGCAGCCATGATCCAGCGCCCTGTTGACGGTCTCGGCGAATCGGCTAGGCATCATAGCACACGGGGCGGCCTTGCCATCCCCGCGCCACACATCATGCAGGCGGTCGTGCCTCGAGCCAGAACGTCACCGGCCCATCATTGGTGAGTGTCACCTGCATGTCGGCGCCGAAGCGCCCGGCCGCCACCGGTGCGTGCAGCCGGCCGGCACCGGCAACCAGTTCCTGGAAGAGCGCCTGACCGTGCTCCGGGTCCGCCGCAGGTCCGAAACTCGCCCGGGTCCCCTTGCGCGTGTCCGCGGCCAGGGTGAATTGTGGCACCAACAGCAGACCGCCGCCGGTGGTGCGCAACGAACGGTTCATGCGGCCGGCGTCGTCCGGAAACACCCGGTAATCCAGCAGCCGCTCCAGCAACCGGTCCCGCTCCCGTGCGCCGTCGTTCCTCTGCACACCCACCAGGACCAGCAGGCCCGGCCCGATCTCGCCGACACACGCACCTTCGACGGTAACCGCAGCACCGGTCACCCGCTGCAACAACCCGATCACTGGTTTCCCCCGCACGTCATCCGCACCAGCCGATGCGGCCTTGTCAGAAAATTCCTACAAAACATGTCGGCGTTTACCGACTTGTCCGAAACAGCGCCTGTGGCAATCTGTGCTCGTCACCTCGATGCAGGATGCACCCGCGGCCAGGATGGCCAGGATCTAAAAACACAATACGGATAGCGCAACTGCAGTCACGGACGACCACCGATCACGGATTGATCGCGCAGAGCACCTTCAGCTGAGCAAACCTGCCAACCGGCGCACGGACCGCGCCGGTATTCTTTATGGTAGACCGAAACCTCCCGGGCCCGATCACCGAGGAGAAACACGCGGAGCCTCCACCGGGAAATCGAACCCGGGACGCCGTCAGGATTTCTTGCCGCCGCCCCCTTTGCTGCCGGAGCCGCCCCCCTGACCCTGCTGCATGGTCTGCGACCACTGCATCATGGTGTCCTGAGCGCGTTGCGCGGCCTGTTGCCACGCCTCCAGCACCTGCTTGCTTTCCTTTTCCCACTGGCTGGCAGCCTTGCCGGGATCAACCTGCTGGATGCTCTGGAACCACGCATCCCAGAGTTGCTTCTGGGCCTCGGTCCAACCCTTCATCATCTCCTGCATCTGCTGCATCCACTGCTCCATGCCTTCCGGCGGTTTGCCACCGGACTGCTCGGACCAGCGCTTGGCCCACTCGTTCTGGGCCTCCAGCGCCTGCCGCACCGACTTTTCCCAAGCCTCCAGGTTGGCCTTGTAATCCTGACCGGGCCCGGCGCCGCCCTGGGGCATGTCATTGCTGAATCGCTTCACCGTCTCCAGCCAGTTGTCCCACATGCGGCGCTGGGTCTCGGTCCAGGTACTCATCATTTCTTCCATCTGCTTGTTCCAGTCCATGACACCTCCTCCACTGCTTCTTGTCCGGCCGAGGCCGGGTCATCCGAGGGTCTCGATGCCCGCGGCAAACACGCTATACTCCGCCCCCTCACTGTAGCAGGGCCGTGGCAACTGCCACGGGTTCGGAGAGCTTTCGTGTCCCGCATCAATATCATACGCGCACTGCTACGCTTCAACAGCTGGCTGCCCCTGCCCGTAGCCCACGGCATCGGGGTCCTCATCGGCAGCATCGTTGCGCTGCTGCCGGGGCGCCCGCAGCGGGTCGCGCGCATCAATCTGGCGTTGTGCTTTCCCGAACTCGGGCCCAGCGCACGCCGGCGCCTTTACCGCGCCAGCTTCCGTGAACTGGGCAAGCAAATCATGGAGACAGGCATCATCTGGCATGCCGGGGATAGCCGTATCCGGCGGCTGGTGGTCAACCCGGAAGCGCTGGACACCGTCGCCGAGCACTGGCCCGGGGACCGCGGAGTCCTTCTCGCGGGACCCCACCTGGGCAACTGGGAGCTGGTGAACCTGTTCGTCAACCGACGTTTCCAGGTGCATGGCCTCTACCGCCCGCCCCGGGCCCCGGACCTGGAACCGTTGCTGGTGGAAGCACGGGAACGCACCGGCTCGCGCACGGTACCGGCGACGGCCTCCGGCATTCGCAAGCTCTACAGGGCGCTTCGACAGGGCGAACTGGTGGGCATGCTGCCGGATCAGACTCCCAGGGACAGCGGCGAGTTTGCGCCCTTTTTCGGAGTGCCCGCGCGGACCATGGGACTGCTCTCGCAGATGGCGCGGAAAACCGGGGCACCGGTGCTGTTCTCGTTCATGGAGCGGCTGCCATGGGGCCGGGGCTTTCGCCTGCACGTCATCCCCGCACCCGCCGGCATCGACAGTGACGACCCGGTGGCCGCCGCCACCGCCGTCAACGCCGGCGTCGAGAACTGCGTCCGCCGGGCGCCGGCCCAGTACCAGTGGACCTATCGCCGCTTTCGCCCGGCACCGGAAGGCCAGCACAGCCCCTACCGCTGAGGAAACACCGGCAGTCCCGTCAGGCAGCGCGACGCCCATGTTCACTCAGGACTTGTCCAGGCGTTTGCGGAACACCTCCATCTCCTTGGCGGCCTGGAGATCGCCATTGTCCCGGGCAATCCGAATGCCGTCGTCGTAGGCGGCGCGCGCGCCGTCCGGATCACCCGCCGCAGCCAGCGCCTGGCCCAGTGCCTTCCAAGCCGCCGAATAGCCGGAATCCTGCTCCAGGGCTCGACGGAGGTGGTCCACTGCCTCCTCGTGACGCCCCTCCTTGAGATAGCCCTGGCCCAGGGACAGGCGCAGCATGGGTGAATCCTGACCCGAGGCCAGCAGGTTCTCCAGGCGTTCCAGCATGAGCGTACTCCCGAACGACGAATCCTTGATGATCGGCCATGGAATGCGTCCGCGGGCAAGGGATTTCAAGGACTGGCGCCGTGTGGGCCGACGAACGGTGGCGCCGGTCAATCCGGGGGGCGCGCCGTTAACGCCGCCAGAATGCCGGCGTGAACAGCACCAGCAGGGTGAACACTTCCAGCCGGCCAAGAAGCATGGCGAACATCAACACCCACTTGGCGACGGCGTTGATGTCGCCGAAATGCCCGGACACGTCACCCAGCCCGGGGCCCAGGTTCGTGATGGTGGCGGCCACCGCCGAGAAGGCGGTGACCTGATCCAGGCCCGTGCCCATGAGTGCCAGCATCATCACGGCGAACAGGGCGATATAGGCGGCGAAGAACCCCCACACCGCGTTGATGACCCGTTCGTCCACGGCACGCCGCCCCATCTTCACCAACACCTGCGCCTGCGGGTGCACCAGCCGGATGATCTCGCGGTGTCCCTGCTTGAGCAGCAGCACGAAGCGCACGACCTTGATACCGCCGCCGGTGGACATGGCGCAGCCGCCGATGAACGCCGCCATGACCAGCAAGACCGGCAGGAACACCGGCCAGGCGGCAAACTCGGTGCTGGTGAACCCGGCCGTACTGGCAATGGAGACAGTCTGGAAAACGGCATGGTGCATGGTCTCGCCAACACCACCGAAGTAACCGGTGAGCAACAGCGTGGCGCTGACGATGAGCACCAGCGTCGTCATGATGCCCAGGAACCAGCACACCTCCGTATCCTGCAGGTAGTGGCGCAGTGAGCGGGTTCGCCAAGCCACGAAGTGCATGGCGAAGTTGATGGCGGCGATGAGCATGAACACCACCGCAATCGTGGAAATCACGGGATTGTCGAAGTGGCCGAAGCTGGCGTCATAGGTGGAGTAGCCACCGATGGCGACGGTGGAGAAGCTGTGACCGATGGCATCGAACGCGCTCATGCCCGCCAGCCAGTAGGCCAGGGCGCAGGCAATGGTCAGGCTCAGGTAGATATACCACAGGGCCTTGGCGGTGCCGGCGATCCGCGGCGTGAGCTTGGCGTCCTTCACCGGCCCGGGCAGCTCGGCGCGGTAGAGCTGCATACCACCGACACCCAGCATGGGCAGGATGGCAACGGCCAGGACAATGATGCCCATGCCGCCCAGCCACTGCAGCTGCTGGCGGTAGAATCGGATGGATTCCGGCAGATGATCAATGCCCGTGAGTACCGTGGAGCCCGTGGTGGTCAGCCCGGAGAGACTCTCGAAGGCCGCATCCGTCCACGGGATATCCGGGTCCACCGACAGGAACAGCGGCAGCCCTCCGGCCAGACCCAGCACCATCCAGAACAGGACCACCACCAGGAAGCCGTCGCGGGTGCGCAGGTCGTGGCGGGCATTGCGCACCGGCAGCCAGGCCAGAGCGCCCGCCAGGAAAATCACCACCGCGGCGGTCAGGAATGGCACCAACCCCGGGTCACCGTAGATCAGCGCCACCACGGCCGGCGGCAGCATGGTGAGGCTGAACAGCATCAGCAACAGCCCGACGATTCGCTCCACCACCGACCAGTGCATATCGGAATCCCTGCCCTCAGATGAAGGTCACACCCACCTGGAACAGCCGCTCCACTTCGGGGATGCGGCGCTTGTCCACCAGGAACAGGATGACGTGGTCCTCGGGCTCAATGACGGTGTCGTGGTGGCCCATGATCACTTCGTCGCCGCGCACGATGCAGCCGATGGTGGTGCCCTGGGGCAGGGGGATGTTCTCGATGCGCCGCCCCACCACCCGCGACGAGCGGGAATCACCGTGAGCCACCGCCTCGATGGCTTCCGCGGCGCCACGCCGCAGGCTGTGCACCATGACGACATCGCCACGGCGGACGTGGGCGAGCAGGGTGCCGATGGTGGCCTGCTGGGGCGAGATGGCGATGTCGATGTCTTCGCTGCCCTGGACCAGATCCACGTAGGCGGGGCGGTTGATCAGCGACATCACCATGCGCGCGCCGCGCCGCTTGGCCAGCATGCCGGAGAGGATGTTGGCCTCGTCGTCGTTGGTGAGCGCGCAGAAGATGTCCGTGTTGTCGATGTTCTCCTCCAGCAGCAGCTCCTCGTCGGCGGCGTCGCCCAGCAGCACGATGGAGCGGTTCAACTCTTCGGAGATGGCCCGGGCGCGCTCGGCGGAGCGCTCGATGATCTTCACCTGGTAACGGCTCTCCAGGGTCTGCGCCAGGCGCTTGCCGATGTTGCCACCGCCGGCGAGCATGATGCGCTTGACCGGCTTGTCCAGTTTACGCAGCTCGCTCATCACGGCGCGGATGTTCTTGCGCGCGGCGACGAAGAACACTTCGTCACCCGCCTCGATGATGGTGTCGCCTTCGGGAATGATGGCCTGACCGCGGCGGAACAGGGCGGCGACACGGGTCTGCACGTTGGGCATGTGCTCGCGCAGGGTGCGCAGGGCCTGGCCCACCAGGGGCCCGCCGTAGTAGGCGCGCACCGCCACCATGCGCACCTTGCCGCCGGCGAAGTCCAGCACCTGCAGGGCACCGGGGTGCTCGATCAGGCGCTTCACGTACTGCGTCACCAGCTGCTCGGGGCTGATGAGCACATCCACGGGCAGGGCATCCGGCGAGAACAGCTGCGGATAGGCCAGGTACTCCGGCGCCCGCACCCGGGCGATCCGTGTGGGTGTGTGGAACAGGGTATAGCCCACCTGGCAGGCCACCATGTTGGATTCGTCGCTGTTGGTCACCGCGATCATCAGGTCGGCATCATCGGCGCCCGCGCCCTTGAGCACAGTGGGGTGGGTGGCGCTGCCCACCACGGTGCGCAGATCCAGGCGATCCTGCAGGTCCTGGAGCCGGCGGTCGTCGGTGTCCACCAGGGTGACGTCGTTGGCCTCGCTGGCAAGATTCTGCGCCAGCGAACTGCCCACCTGACCGGCACCGAGGATGATGATCTTCATGGATTGCCCGATCCTTACCGGCGGTCGCGCCGGTGCTCAGTAATCGTGGGGGTCAATGCCCAGGGCCTTGAGTTTGCGGTAGAGATGGGTGCGCTCCATCCCCGCGAGCTTGGCCAGCTCGCCCACGCTGCCGCCGGCCTCGCGCAACTGATGCTGCAGGTACATGCGCTCGAAATCCTCGCGCGCCTCCCGCAGCGGCTGGTCGAAGGGCAGGCCACGCGCTTCCGGCGCCGAGCCCGCGGCGCCCCCCAGCGCCGCATCCACTTCGCGGGCATCGATCTCTTCCCCCTCACCCAGGATCAGCAGGCGCTGCACCAGGTTCTTGAGCTCGCGGACGTTACCGGGCCATGGGTAGGCACGCAAGCGCGCGAGAGCCGCCTCGGTGAAGCGGCGTCGCGGCAGTTTGTCGCGGGCGACGAAACGCTCCAGGTAGAAATCCAGCAGGGCGGGGATGTCCTCCGGATGCTCGCGCAACGGCGGTACCCGCAGGGGCACGACGTTCAGGTGGTAGTACAGATCTTCGCGGAAACGCCCCTCGCGCACTTCCAGTTCCAGGTCCGTGCGCGTCGCCGCCAGCACCCGCACGTCCACCGCCACCGGATCTGCGCCGCCGACACGGTGGAACTTCTGCGCCGTCAGCGCGCTCAGCAGCCGGACCTGGGCGCCCATGTCCAGATCCGCCACCTCGTCGATGAACAGGGTGCCCTGGTTGGCCTGCTCCAGGCGCCCGTAGCTGACGCGGCTGTCCTGCTCGCTGCCGAACAGCTCCGGCGCCGCACTGCTGCCGCCCGCCAGGGAGCCCGCAGCCACCTCCACGAAGGGCCCTCCGCTACGGGGGCTGTGCGCGTGCATGTAGCGGGCGATGTTGCGCTTGCCGCTACCCGCCTCACCGGTGATCAGCACCCAGGTATGGTGCCCGGCGATGCGCCGCGCCTGGGCCCGCACCTCGCGGATGACCGCGCTATCGCCGACCGGTTCCGGCACACCCTCGCTCTCGGCCCGCAAGCCGCGGTTTTCCCGCACCAGGCGATCCGCCTCCAGGGCTCGCTCCACCACCAGGAGCAGCTTGGCAAGGGACAGCGGCTTCTCGATGAAGTCGTAGGCCCCGAGGCGCGTCGCCTCGACGGCGGACTCGATGTTGCCGTGCCCGGAAATCATGACCACGGGGCAGGGCAGCCCGTCCCCTTCGGCCCACTCCTTCAACAGGGTGATGCCGTCGGTGTCCGGCATCCAGATGTCCAGCAGGATCAGGTCCGGGCGCCCGGCGCGCAGCGCTTCCCGCGCGTCGGCGGCGTCGGCAGCGACGCGCACGGCATACTCCTCGTCTTCCAGGATCTCCTGGACGAGACTGCGGATATCCGGCTCGTCGTCCACCACCAGGATGGTTGGTGCACTCATTGACTCTCCTCCGCGCGTGGCTCCAGTCGCACGACCTCGGGCATGGGCAGGCGTACTGTCACGCAGGCTCCGGTCGGCGTATTCTCGGCGCTGATGCTGCCGTTATGCTCTTCGACGATCTTCTTGACAATGGGCATGCCAAGTCCGGTTCCCTTCGCCTTGGTGGTGACGTAGGGCTCGAACAGCCGCTCGATCACCTCGTCACTGAACCCGGGCCCATGATCGGCCACCTGCAGCTCGATACCGTGGAAGCCGGGTTCGTCCCGATGGCGAGTCAGCATGGTCACGTCGCAGTGCTCGCCGGCCGGGGTCGCCTCCTGGGCATTCTTGATCAGATTGTGCAGCAACTGGCGGATACGGCCGGCGTCCACGAGAATCCCCGGCAGGGATTCGTCCAGGTCCAGCGCGATGTGCGGAGCCCCCTCGCCGCCGCGGTACAGGTCCGCCACCTCGCGGACAATCCGATTCAGTGACGACATGGCGAGATCCAGTCGCGGCGGTCGCGCATACTCATTGAAGGCGTTGACCATGGCCTTCATGGCGTCCACCTGCTGGATGATGGTCTGGGTGGAACGCTCCAGCACATCCGCGTCACGGCCCTCAACGGTGGGCTGGAGCTTGCGGCGCAGCCGCTCGGCGGCCAGCTGAATGGGCGTCAGCGGATTCTTGATCTCGTGGGCGAGCCGCCGCGCCACCTCGCCCCAGGCGGCATCGCGCTGGGCCTGGATCAGCGTGGTCACGTCGTCCACCACGATGACGTGGCCGCCACTCCCCTGGCCGCCCCCCGGCAGCGTCGCCCCGCTACAGGTGAGGACCTGGCGACCCTGGGGGCCGAACAGGTTGAGCTGCTCCCGCCACTCACCATCGCGTCCTTCCATGCGCCGCGTCACCAGAGCAACGAAAGGCTCCAGGTGCGGGTGCTTGTCGGTGATACGATTCAGCGGCTTACCGCTGTATGGCCGCAACGCCAGGCCGAAGATCTGGTCGGCGGCATGGTTCCAGGTGCGAATATTGCCAGCGCCGTCCACGGCCAGCACCCCGGACGAGAGTCGCGCCAGCACCGTCTCCAGGTAGGCGCGCTGGTTCTCCACCTGCGCCTGGCTGCCCTTGGCCTCGTCCCGCGCCTGGGCCACCCGGCGACTCATCTCGTTGAACGAGCGCACCAGGAAGCCGAGTTCATCGTTGCCGGCCGGTGGCAGCTGGCGACCGTAATCACCCGCCGCCACCGCCTGGGTGCCCTCGGCGAGAGAGCGCACCGGCTCCACCAGCCGCCGGGCGGCGTAGAACGCGGCCCAGACGGCGAACAGCAGGCTGATGAGCAGCACCAGCGACAGCGTAATGGTGAAGGTCTCCTTGAGCGGCCGGCTCAGGTAGCTCACCTCGTGGTATTGCGAGTAGGCGTCCTGCACCCGTTCGGCGAGATCATTGAGCCGCGGCGACACCGGGTAGAGCGTCTGCAGAATGCGTTGATCCGGCGCCCCCTGGGCACCCGGAGCGGGGACCAGCACACGGATGTGCAGACCGTCGTCGCCGATGGGGTCGAGCCCTACATAGGGCCGGCCCATGCGCACCTGCAGGAGCACGTCGTCCTCCGGCTGGTGCGGCAGTATCGCGGCATCCGGATCACGGGCGTTGGTGGCGAGGACACGACCACTGGAGCGCATGACGGTCACCTCGGCGGCACCATCCTGGGAGCGAAGGCGCTCAAGCACCAGCGGCAGCAGACCGTCGGGCACATCGGCGATCTCCAGTGCCGACGACTGGGTGCGCTGCAGCAGTTCCCGTTTGCGGGTATCAAAGGACGCCTGGGACAGGCGCAGCGCATCCTCCATGGCCTGCTGCTCGACCCGTTCGTCGAACCAGGCGTCGACACCACGATCCAGGAACTGGATGGAGAAGTAGTAAACTACGCTCACCGGCACCACGGCCAGCACCACGAACATGCTCACCAGGCGCACAGTAATCCGGCTGCCGGGCTGGCCGCGCCGTCGCTGGGAGAGCAGCCTCCACAGGTTGAAGGCGATCAGCACCACCAGCACCACCAGGATGACGCTGTTGATGATCAGCAACCAGGGATGCAGGCGGCCAAACAGATCGGAGTGCTGGGTGGCGAGGCTCAGCAGGTACAGCGAACCGAGCAACAACAGGCACAGCGCAATGCGCAGGGCCAGTCCCAGACGCGCCCGTTTCATCCCTGCAGTGGCCATTCGTACCACTCACTGGTCAGACGCCACTCCGGCGATACCAGCGCCACCGTGCGCAGCGGATACGGCAGACTGCTGGCGTCCAGCCGGGCGCGCAGGTGCAGCTGGTAACGGGTATCGGTATCGAGCCGTTCACGGGCGATGACCTGGTGCCCGGCGATGCTGGCCCAGGCGTTGAGGGCGGCATCCCGGCGGAAGAAGGTCCGTCGCTCGCCGGTGGACTCGTGCAGCACGACATAGCGACGGCTCAGGGCGTGATAACGCAACTCGGTGTGCACCGCCTCGTCCACCAGCTCCGCATCCCACCACCACCAACCGCGTGGCCGCGTTACCCGGAGCTGCATCTCCAGGCGCAGAGGCACGCCGCTCTGCAGCGCCTCCTCTGCCTCGCGACTGAGGGTGACGTCAAACCGGGCATTGAGATAGATGCCGCCGTCGTCATCACGGACATCGGCCCCCGCAAGATTGAGGGCGGCGTGCGCCGAGGCGGTGGGTGCCAGCAGCAACAGCAGCAACAGCACTGTCAGCAGGCCGCGGCGCGACGGATCATTTCGGGGTATCGACACCGTCATTGCTTGACCAGGCATGCGTAGTAGAAGCCATCCATGCCCGATTCCCCGCTGATGATCTGTCGGCCACAGGCCAGCGACCGCCCCCAGGGCGCGTCAATGGCGATGAGCCTGGCATCCTGGTGCGCAGCAACGAAGGGCCCAAGCACCTCATCGTTCTCCTTGGGCAGCACGGAACACGTCGCGTAAACCAGCATACCCCCTGGCGCCAGCAGGGGCCAGGCAGCCGCGAGCAACGCGGCCTGCAGCTGCTGCAGCTTGTCCGGATCACCGTGCTCACGGAGCAGTTTGATGTCCGGATGACGGCGGACCACACCGGAGGCGGTACAGGGTGCGTCCAGGAGGATGCGATGGAATGGGGTGCCGTCCCACCAATCCTCCGGACGCGCCCCGTCACCGGCAACCAGACGCGCCGATAGCCCCAGGCGATCCAGGTTCTCCTGGACACGATGCAGCCGCGTCGGCGCCTGGTCCACCGCCACCAGCTCGGCCAGCGCCGGTTGCACCTCCAGGATATGACAGGTCTTGCCGCCGGGGGCGGCGCAGAGATCCAGCACCCGGTGCCCGGGCTGAACGTCCAGCAGCGCCGCCGCCTGCTGACCGGCCGCATCCTGAACCGACACGGCACCGGAACTGAAACCCGGGAGCCGGTCCACCGGGACCGGCTCATCCAGCACCACCGCATCCGCCGCCAGCGGGTGCGCGCCCGCTCCGAGGCCGGCATCCTCCAGCCGTTGCAGGTAAGCCGCCCGGCCCTGTTGCCGGCGATTGACCCGCAGGGTCATGGGCGGACGCTGGTTGTTGGCCTCCAACAGCGCCGTCCAGTCATCCGGCCAGGCCTGACGGTAGACCTCCAGTAACCAGTGCGGGTGTGCGTAAAGCGCCGTGGGCACCGATTGCCACCGGGCCTCCAGCGACTCGCGCTCCTTGAGATAGCGCCGCAGGATGGCATTGACCAGTCCGGCCGCCCAGCGCCTTCCCAGGGAGCGTGCAGCCACCACTGTCTCGGACACGGCGGCATGGTCGGGGATGCGGGTCTCCAGGCACTGGTAGAGACCCACCATCAGCAGGGCGTGCACGTCCCGGTCGCGGCGCCGCAAGGGCCGCTCGAGCAATTGGCTCAGAATCCAGTCCAGACGCGGATGCCAGCGCAGCGCACCGTAGGCGAGCTCCTGGGCAAGCCCCCCTTCGCCGGCGGGCACCCGCGGCAGTAGCTCGGGTAACACCTCGGCCAGGGAGCGCCCCTCGGCAACCGCCTGGACCGCCTGCGCCGCTGCCAGCCGGGCGCCGGTCTGCGGCGGACCTTGGCGCTTCCCCGCCGGCATTAGTGGAACCGGGCTCCCACGGCCAGCGCGTGGCCGTTGATGAACTGGTCCACCGGCTGGCGACGGCCCCCCGGCGCCTGCAACTCGTGCAGCCGCAGCGTGCCGCGACCACAGGCCACATCGATACCCGCGGCATCCACTGCCGTGACGGTCCCCGGCAGGGCCGTGGATTCCTCCGCACGCGCCTCTGCACGCCAGATGCGCAGTCGCACGCCGCTCCAGTCCGTTTCCGCCACCGGCCAGGGGTTGAACGCGGCCACCTGCCGGGCGAGAACGGCGGCATCGGCACTCCAGTCCAGCCGCGCTTCACGCTTGTCCAGCTTGCGCGCATAGGTCACGCCCTCGGCCGGCTGTGGCTCCGGTGTCAACACACCGGCCAGCAGATCGTCCAGGTTGTCACCCAACAGCTGCGCACCCTGCTCGGCCAGGCGGTCGTGGAGACTGCCACCGGTGTCGTCCGCGGCGACCGGAGTCCGGCGACAACCGTAAACCGGGCCGGTATCCAGGCCGGCATCCATGTGCATCAGGCAGACACCGGTCTCCTGATCACCCGCCATCACCGCACGCTGGATGGGCGCTGCCCCACGCCAGCGGGGCAGCAGCGAGGCATGCAGATTGACGCAGCCGCGCGCGGGCAGTTCCAGTACCGGCCGGGGCAGCAGCAAGCCGTAGGCGACCACCACGAGCAGGTCCGGCGCGGCGGCCACCAGTGCCTCCCGGCCGGCGGGGCTGGTCAGGGTGTCCGGTTGATGCACCGGCACGCCCGCGGCCTCCGCCAACGCCTTCACCGGCGACGGCCGCGGCCGTCGACCGCGGCCGGCAGGTCGGTCGGGTTGCGTCCACACGCCCGCCACCGTGGCAGGATGATCCAGCAACACGCGCAGGGCCGGCACAGCAAAATCCGGCGTGCCGGCGAAGGCGATTCGGGCCTGATGTGACATGAGAACTCAATGATCGGGGCCGGCAGAGATCTGCCGACCGGAACGATGGCTGACCGCCTGCTGGCGTCCACCCCCGGTTCAGGCTGAAAGGCGGGCCTGCTTGGTCAGTTTACGGTGCGCCCGCTTGCGCTTGAGCTCGGAGAGATGATCCAGGAACAGCTTGCCGTCGAGGTGATCGATCTCGTGCTGCACGCAGACGGCCAGCAGGCCATCCGCGTCGAACTCAAGCGCCCCACCAGTCCGGTCCAGCGCACGGACCCGAACCCACTCGGCACGCTCGACCATGTCCTGGTAACCGGGCACCGACAGGCAGCCTTCCTGTCCGCGTGCACTGCCGCCGGACCCGGTGATTTCCGGGTTCACCAGCACCAGGGGCTGATCACGATCATCGGACACATCAATGACCACCACCCGTTCGTGGACATCCACCTGGGTCGCCGCCAGACCAATGCCCGGCGCCTCGTACATGGTTTCCAGCATGTCGTCCGCCAGCGTGCGGATGCGGTCATCCACTTCAGCCACGGGCCGGGCGACGGTTCGCAGGCGCGGATCCGGATATTGAAGAATGTCGAGTTTGGGCATGAGTCCGTTGCGCAACAGATGAGTTCAGGTTAGCGTAAAGTCTAGAATCATAAGTGACCCGCAGGCAATTTGGAACGGAATGTCGACCGCGCCTGCAACACAGGTCGACACGGATAAGGATTACCTCATGCGAACCAGGATGCTGATCGCACTGCTGTGCGGGCTGCTTTTCGCCGTGCCGGCAGCTCTTGCGGATGACCCTTTCCGGGATGATCACCCGGAGCGCTACACGGTCCAGCGTGGCGATACCCTGTGGGACATCTCCGAGCGCTTTCTGGAGAGCCCCTGGCTGTGGCCGGAGATCTGGCACGTCAACCCGGAGATTGAAAACCCGCACCTGATCTACCCGGGCGACGTCATCCACCTGGTTTTCGTCGACGGCGAACCCCGGCTCACCGTGGATCGCGGCCAGCGCACCGTGCGCCTGTCACCGGAGGTTCGCGAGGAAGAGCTGGAGCCCGCCATCAGCACCATCCCCATGGAGGCGATTCGCCCGTTCCTGAACCGCAGCCGCGTGGTGGATGAAGAAACCCTCGAGGACGCCGCCTACATCGTTGCCGGCGAGGACGAACGGGTCATGGCAACCCGCGGGGACAACGTCTACGTCCGCAACCTGCCCGACGATCAGACCGAGAGTTTCATGATCGTCCGCAAGGGTGACCCCTATGTGGACCCGGACACCGACCGCGTCCTCGGCTTCGAGGCCACCTATCTGGGCGACGCCCGCGTGACGCGCCACGGCGACCCGGGGACCGCCCAGGTGGCCAGCAGCAACCGCGAGATCCGCGCCGGTGACCGGCTGCTCGAGGCGCCCGCCGGCCCGATCCGCACCACCTTCCAGCCGCGGGCACCGGAGGATGACGTGCGCGGGGTCATCATGGACGTGATGGACGGCGTGACACAGATCGGTCAGTTCGACGTGGTGGTGGTCAACCGTGGCACCGAACACGGCATGGAGGACGGTCACGTCCTTGCCGTCTACAAGGCGGGGCGCGAGGTGCGCGATGACGTGGCGGGCGAGACCGTGACCCTCCCCGAGGAGCGGGCCGGCGAAATGATCATCTTCGAGGTCTTCGACGAGCTGAGCTTCGGGCTGGTGATGCGTGCCACGCGTGCCATGAACACCATGGATATCGTGCGTAACCCCTGAGCACCATGACGGAACAACAGGCCTGGCTGGCGCTGGCGCGCACGCCGCGACTGAGCACGGCCCTGGCGCTGGCGCTGGTGGAACGTTTCGGCTCGGCTGCTGCGGCGCTGGACGCCGGCGCCACGGCGTGGCGGCAATCCGGTGCCACCCCGGCGGTGATCTCGGGCCTCCAGGCCCCGGATCATGACGGCATCGCGCTGGATCACGCCTGGCTCGAGGCGGCACCGGACGACCACCACTTCATCCCCTGGGCAGACGCCCGCTACCCGGCGCTGCTGCGGGAAATCGACAGCCCACCGCTGGGCCTGTTCGTCAACGGCGACCCCGACGTGCTATCGGTTCCCCAGCTGTCCGTGGTCGGGAGCCGCAACCCCACCAGCGGTGGCCGGCAGACGGCCAGGGAATTCAGCCGCCACCTGGCCGCCCGCGGGCTCACCATCACCAGCGGCCTCGCCCTGGGCGTGGACGCTGCGGCCCATGAAGGAGCCCTGGAGGCCGACGGGCTGACCATCGCCGTCACCGCCACCGGACCGGATCGCATCTACCCGGCCCGTAACCGCTCCCTGGCCCACCGCGTCGCCCGCAGAGGCGCCGTGGTCACCGAATTTCCCTGCGGCACGCCGGCCCGCGCGGGGCATTTCCCGCGCCGCAACCGCATCATCAGCGGTCTGGCCACCGGCACGCTGGTGGTGGAGGCGAGTCCGCGCTCTGGTTCGCTCATCACGGCCCGCTGCGCGCTGGAACAGGGTCGCGAAGTCTTTGCCATTCCCGGCTCCATTCACAACCCCCTGGCGCGGGGCTGCCATCTACTCATCCGCGAGGGCTCAGCGAAACTGGTGGAACAGGCGGACGAGATTCTCGAGGAGATTGGCGCCATGCTGAACCCGCTGTCCGGCACGGCACCCGGGGACGGGGCGCGCACCAGCGAGAGCGACGAATCCGGCCTGGACGATGATCACCGACGCGTCCTGGAAGCCGTCGGCCACGACCCCGTGCCCCTGGAAACCGTGCTGCAGCGCACCGCATTGACGCCTGATGTGGTTTCCTCCATTCTCCTACTACTTGAATTGTCTGGCCGCATCGAAGCAATGCCCGGCGGTCGCTACGCCCGGGCGGGACGGAATGAATGAAGGAAAACGTGTTCGACGTCTTGATGTACCTGTTCGAGAACTACCTCTATGACGACGAACCGCAACCGGATCGGGATTCGCTGGAAGGCGAACTGTTCGAGGCAGGTTTTCACCCCGGCGAAGTACGCCGCGCCTTTGCCTGGCTGGACGAACTGGGGGAGTCACGGGAGCTCCCGGGGGGCGCAGCACTGAACAGAAGCATGTCCCTGCGGCTGTTCAGCGACCGCGAAGCCGGCAAACTGGACCTGGAAAGCCGTGGCTTCGTCATCTTCCTGGAACAGATCGGCGTGCTGACGCCGGTGAGCCGCGAAGTGATCATTGACCGGCTGATGGCGCTGGACGACGACGATGTGGACCTGGACCAGGTGAAGTGGGTGACACTGATGGTTCTGTTCAACCAGCCGGGCCAGGAAGAGGCGTTTGCGTGGATGGAGAACTACCTGTTCGACAATCCCATGCACCTGATCCACTGACACGACACCGGGAACATGCCGTGTCATCGACTCGGGCGAGCGCGGCGGCACGGTGCCTTGGCGCGACGCCCCTGACAACCCACCCAGCAATCGGGAACCTCGCATCGCGGGGTTTTATTGTCTGATGAGCAAATCTCTGGTCATCGTCGAATCACCGGCGAAAGCGAAGACGATCAACAAATACCTGGGGTCCGAGTACCAGGTGATGGCGTCCTACGGCCATGTGCGGGATCTCGTGCCCAAGGAGGGCGCGGTGGATCCGGATAATGACTTCGCCATGCGCTACTCGGTGATCGACAAGAACAAGAAGCATGTCGATGCCATCGCCAAGGCGCTCAAGGACGCCGACGCCCTTTACCTGGCGACTGACCCGGACCGCGAGGGCGAGGCCATTGCCTGGCATCTCTACGAGCTGCTGCGCGAGAAGAAGCTGCTCAAGGACAAGCCCGTGCGCCGGGTGGTCTTCCACGAAATCACCAAGCGCTCCATCCAGGACGCCATCGAGAACGCCCGTGACCTGTCCATGGATCTGGTGAACGCCCAGCAGGCGCGGCGCGCCCTGGACTATCTGGTGGGTTTCAATCTCTCGCCGCTCTTGTGGCGCAAGATCCACAGCGGACTCTCCGCCGGTCGCGTGCAGTCCCCTGCGCTGCGCATGATCGTCGAGCGCGAGGAGGAGATCGAGGCATTCCAGCCCAGGGAATACTGGACCATCGAGTCCGACCTGAAGAAGGAGGAGCAGCCCTTCCAGGCGAAGCTCACCTACTTCCAGGGCGAGAAGATCGAGCAGTTCACCATCAACAACGAGGACCGCGCCACCGAGGTGCAGAAGGCCCTGGAGGCCGCCGGCCAGGATGGCTTGCCGGTGAAGAAGGTGGAACGCAAGCAGCGCCGGCGCAACCCGGCGGCGCCGTTCACCACCTCCACGCTGCAGCAGGAGGCCTCGCGCAAGCTGGGCTTCGGCGCTCAGCGCACCATGCGCATCGCGCAGCAGCTCTACGAGGGCATCGACACCGGCAGCGGCGCCGTGGGCCTGATCACCTACATGCGTACCGACTCGGTGAACCTGGCCCAGGAAGCCGTGCAGGAGATGCGCAGCGTCATCGCTGACCGCTTTGGCAAGGACAAGGTGCCCGAGGCACCGCAGGTGTACCGCACGAAGGCGAAGAATGCCCAGGAGGCCCACGAGGCCATCCGCCCCACGTCGGCGGCGCGCCATCCGGACGAGCTCAAGAGCCAGCTCACCCAGGACCAGCAACGGCTCTACGAACTGGTGTGGAAACGCGCCATGGCTTCGCAGATGATTCATGCAACCATCAACACCGTTGCGGTGGATCTGGAATGCGGTGATGGCAATACCCTGCGGGCCACCGGCTCCACGGTTGCCGACCCGGGCTTCATGGCCGTCTACCAGGAGGGCGTGGACGACGCCAAGGCGGACAGCAGCGACCGCATTCTGCCCCCCATTGAAGAAGGCGACCGGGTGACGCTGGTGCAGATCCGGCCGGAGCAGCACTTCACCGAACCACCGCCGCGCTACAGCGAGGCGAGCCTGGTGCGCACGCTGGAGGAGTACGGCATCGGCCGTCCGTCCACCTATGCCAGCATCATCTCGACGCTGCTCAGCCGCGAGTACGTGGAACTGGAGAACCGGCGCTTCCGGCCCACGCCCATCGGCCGGGTGGTGAACAAGTTCCTCACCGATCACTTCACCCAGTATGTGGACTACGACTTCACCGCCCGGCTGGAGGACGATCTCGATGAGATCTCCCTGGGCCAGAAGGACTGGGTGCCGCTTCTGAAGGACTTCTGGACCCCCTTCAAGGCGCGGGTGGAAGAGAAGAAAGACATCTCCCGGGAGGAGGTGGTGCAGGCGCGGGAACTGGGCACCGACCCCAAGTCCGGCAAGCCGGTGCAGGTGCGCGTGGGTCGTTACGGCCCGTTCGTGCAGCTGGGCACCAAGGACGACGAGGAGAAACCGCGCTTCGCCGGTCTGCGCCCCGGACAGGACATGGATACCATCACCCTGGACGAGGCGATGGCGCTGTTCCAGTTGCCGCGCAGTCTCGGCGAGACGCCGGAGGGTGAACCGGTACAGGCGAGCATCGGCCGCTTCGGCCCCTACGTGAAATACGGCAACAAGTTCGCCTCGCTCAAGGAGGATGACCCCTACACCATCACTCTGGAGCGGGCGCTGGAGGTCGTCGCCGAGAAGAAGCGCGAGGACGCCAACCGCATTATCAACGAATTCGAGGGCGGCATCCGGGTGCTGCGGGGGCGCTACGGCCCCTATGTCACCGACGGCAACAAGAACGCCAAGATTCCCAAGGACGTGGAGCCGGAAAGCCTGGATCTCGCCGCCTGCCAGGAGCTGATTGCCAAGGCGCCGGAGCGCAAGGGCAAAGCCAAGGGCAAGGGCAAGACTGCCGCCAAGAGCACCAGCAAGGCCGCGCCGAAGAAGCGCACCGCCAAGAGCAGCTAGTCGTGTCCCGCGACCGCAAGAACAAGGCCCTGGCCATGCACCTGCGGCTGCTGGCGGTCAACCGCCTCCTGGAGCGGGGCGGGTTGATCGCCTATCCCACCGAGGCCGTTTTCGGACTGGGCTGCGACCCGCTGAACGGCGAGGCGGTGCAGCGGCTGCTGCACCTCAAGGGCCGCAGTCAGGGCAAGGGCGTCATCCTGCTAGCCGGCCGCATCGATCTGTTGCTGCCGTATCTGGCCGCCACCGCCACACAGCTGGATCAGGCGCTGGCCACCTGGCCGGGGCCGGTCACCTGGGTGCTGCCCTGCCGGCGCGATGTGCCTGCCTGGCTCACCGGTGGCCGCGGCACCCTTGCCGTGAGGGTCACCGATCACCCGCTGGCGGCGCGACTCAGCAACGACTTCGGCGATGCCCTGGTGTCCACCAGCGCCAACCGCAGCGGCTCACGTCCGGCACTGACGGCCACCGAAGCGCGCTGGCGCCTTGGCGGCCGGGTCGACCATGTCGTCCACGGTGACACCGGCGGGCGAGGCCGCCCTACAGAGATCCGCGACGGCACCACCGGCGGCATCCTGCGCCACTGAGGACGGACCATGACGCAACCCGACGTGTCCGCGGTGAAAAACTACCTCCACGGCCTGCAGGACCACCTCTGCGCCGCCCTGGAGTCGGAAGACGGCACCGCCCGCTTCCACGAGGACGCCTGGGACCGGTCCGAGGGCGGCGGCGGCCGCTCGCGGGTGCTCCACGACGGCACGGTGTTCGAACAGGCCGGGATCAACTTCTCCCACGTCCACGGCGACAGCCTGCCGGCGGCGGCCTCGGAGCGTCGCCCCGAGCTCGCCGGCCGCAGTTTCCAGGCCATGGGCGTGTCGCTGGTGATCCACCCCCACAATCCCTATGTCCCCACCAGCCACGCCAACGTGCGCTTTTTCATCGCCGAGCACCCGGACGCCGAACCGGTGTGGTGGTTCGGCGGTGGCTTCGATCTCACGCCCTACTACGGCTTCGACGCCGATTGCCGGCACTGGCATGCCACGGCGCAGGCCGCCTGCGCGCCATTCGGTGAGGACGTCTACCCCCGCTACAAACAGTGGTGCGACGACTACTTCCACCTGCCCCATCGCGGCGAACAGCGGGGGGTGGGCGGCCTGTTCTTCGACGACCTGGATGCCTGGGGCTTTGAGCAGTGCTTCGCCTTCATGCGCTCGGTGGGCGATCACTTCCGCCCGGCCTATCTGCCCATCGTCCAGGAGCGCCGCGCCATGGCCTACGGGGAGCGCGAACGTCAGTTCCAGCTCTACCGGCGTGGACGCTACGTGGAATTCAACCTGCTGTTCGACCGCGGCACCAAGTTCGGCATTCAGTCCGGCGGCCGCACCGAATCCATCCTCATGTCCCTGCCCCCGCTGGCGCGCTGGCAGTACGGTTACCAGCCCGAACCCGGTTCACCGGAAGAGGCGCTGACCAGCCGTTATTTGACGCCTCGAGACTGGTTGGGCGGCGCCTGAAGACAAGTGCGCCGCGGCGCGATGCCGCAGACTTCCCGTGTACTGGCTGTGCGTGGACGGGAGAAGCGGCATGGCGGCAAACATTACCACCCTGCATCGCGTTGATCTGCAACTGGTCGTGCGGCACCTGTTGGGCGACCCGGATTCGGCGCATGACCGGATCGGCGGCCGGCACCGGCCCATGCTGGTGCTCTACTGCGCCGGACGGATCGAGGGGGAAGCATTCGCCGGTGCCATCCGCGACCCGCGGGGCGCCGCCGTTGTGACGCCGTTCGGCGGCACCGCCACGGCCCTGGCCGCCGACACCTGGCGCAGCATCCGGCTGCGGGCCTTGCGGGCCACACCGGCAGCGGTCTGGCACCATCCCTTCCCGCTGGAGACGGCAGGCGATTACGCCGCCCAGCATGATGCACTGCTACAGCACCTGCGCAATCACGCCGCCGACGCCGGCTGGGCGCTCGACCTCACACCGGCGCAGCATGTGACCAGCGGCGAGGCAGGTGCGCCAACACCCCGGGCGCTGCAACCGCCCAGGGATCTGCCCGCATGGACTTCTCCCCGCTGGAGCCCGGACCCGGAGGAGCCCCCGAGGTACATTCGCGTTTTCCCCGGGCAGGTGAGCTTCCAGGGACAGACCTTCACGATCACCGAGCGTCATACCGTTGATCTTCGTGACGGGCGGCTCATCATGGCGTTTCATCAGGCCGGCGGCGACGAACTGTGGCTCAATGACCATGGCCGTATCGTTTCCGGCCCCCCACGCACGGCGGGCGTGCGCGGCTCGCTTCCCTGATGCCGAGGAACTCTCGGCGGCCCCACCGGTCATCACAGCGACCTGGTACGACGAACGGACTTGACCCAGGTCAAGGAACCGTGCGCCCGAGGCCGCTCCCCTGTTAGCTGCCCGGTCCGCGTCGGGTACCATCAGGGAGATCTGCCAATAATCCGAAGCAAGCCGAGAGGAAACACCATGACAGAACCAACCGATACGGGTCGTCGCAAGTTCCTCAAGACCGGCGCCATGGCCGTTGCGGCGCTGCCGCTGGCCACGCTGATCCATCAGGGCAAGGTGCAGGCCATGGCCAAGGCCGAGGACGGACACGCGCTGGACTACGTCAACGACGGTGCCGACTCCGATCACCCGGACTTCGAAGAAGACCAGCGCTGCGACAACTGCGCCTTCTGGGCCGGCGAGGAGGAAGACGGCTGGGGTGGCTGCCATCACCCCGAGTTCGCCGACGTCCTGGTGAAGGACAAGGGCTGGTGCAGCGCCTGGGCCGGCTGACCCTCGGCCTCACCAACCCCACCCACGACAGCCCTCTCCGCGAGGGCTGTCGTGTTTGGTGCGCCCGCGTATCATTGGTGGTCAACTCCCCGATGCCGAGGATGGCTTGCCATGCGTCTCCCCCGTGCGTTTCCCCTGTTGCTCCTGAGCCTCCTGCTCACCGCATGTGCCGGCTTCGAGCTGCCCCGTGATCTGCCGTTCGCGCAAGGCGCCGACGATGACGACCGCGGAACCGAGGCCATCCGCGAGGCCCTGCGCGTGGGCACGGAGCGCACCGTGGATCGCACCGGACGCGAGGATGGCTACCTGGGCAACGCCATGATCCGCATCGGCCTGCCGGAGGAGTTCCACAGCGCCGCCGGTCAGCTCCGCAGGGTTGGCCTCGGCGGCCAGGTGGACGAACTCGAGCAACGCATGAATCGTGCGGCCGAGGCTGCCGCCACCGAGGCCGCTCCCATCTTCACTGACGCGATCAGGGACATGCGCCCGTCTGACGTCTACGCCGTCATCCGGGGCGAGGACGACGCCGCCACCCGTTACCTGCGCGACCAGTCGGAAGCGACGCTGCAGGAACGTTACGAGCCCGTGGTGCAGAAGCACCTGGGCGAAGCAGGAGTCTACCGCGTCTACCAACCGTTGCGTGACAGCTATAACCGCCTGCCAGGACTCCCGGAACTGGAGCTCGATCTTGACCGCTACGTCACGGACCGGGCCCTGGAGGGCCTTTTCGCCGTGCTGGCCGAAGAGGAGGGCCGCATACGGGAGAACCCGGCCGCCCGGACCACCGAACTGCTACGCGAGTACTTCGGCGGCAACGATTCCTGATCCGGCAATCGCGGAGCCACCTCCGCGAGCACCTCGCACACCCCACGGAGGGACCAATGCGCCACATTAGCGGCATCTTCCTGAAAGGACTGGCAGCCATACTGCCGGTATTCGTCACCGTTTATCTCATCGTCTGGATCGCCCGCACCGCCGAGAACGTCCTCGGCGGCATTATCCGTTTCATTCTCCCGGAGAGCTGGTATGTCCCCGGCATCGGCCTGCTGCTCGGCATCGCCCTGATTTTCTGCGTGGGGGTGCTGCTGCAGGCCTACCTGATCCGGCGTCTATTCGAGTGGAGCGAGGGTCTCGTCCAGCGCATCCCCCTGATCAAGACCGTCTACTCGGCGGTGCAGGACCTGATGGCCTTTGTCTCCGGCGGCAATCAGCGGCAGGCATCCCAGGTGGTGCTGGTGCGCGTGTCTCTGGGGGATACCTCGGCGCGCCTCATGGGGCTGGTCACCCGGCAGGACTGGGACGGCCTCCCCGGGAACATGGCCGACGAGGACGAGGTCGCGGTGTACATGCCCATGAGCTATCAGGTCGGCGGTTACACCCTGATTCTGCCGCGAAAACACCTGGAGCCGGTGGACATGGGCATTGATGAAGCCATGCGGTTCGCCCTGACCGCAGGCATGTCCACCCAGGCCAACCGTGGCGCATCGCAACATAAAGCAGCGGAATAAATCCTTGTCCCACAACGGCAAAATACGGTGTGGTCAGCGGCGCACCGGGCTTCTATGATGAAAACGGAAGAGGAGAAACGCGTGCCCGACCGGGCACCATGAAAAAGCCACGCCTGAAGTCACCAAGCACCTCGCTGCTCACAAGGCTTGAGGGCCAGATCGCTGCCGCAAGACTGGCCAGCGATTCGCTGCGGTGACCACGGGCACAACAATCGAGGCAGGTCCATGGCCGAAAGACCGGATGACATCGATCCCCAGGAGACAGGCGAGTGGCTGGAAGCCCTGGAAGCAGTGATCGAGATGGAGGGGCCGGACCGGGCCCACTTCCTCATCGAAACCCTGGTGGACAAGGCCCGACGCCGTGGCGGGTACATCCCGTTCAAGTCGACAACGGCCTACCTCAACACCATCCCCCCGCACATGGAGACGCGTTCTCCGGGTGACCACGCCCTGGAGTGGCGCTTACGCTCCATCATCCGCTGGAACGCCATGGCCATGGTACTCCAGGGGAACGAGGCACGGCCCGGAGTCGGCGGCCACATTGCCAGCTTTGCCTCCAGCGCCACCCTCTACGATGTTGGCTTCAACCACTTCTGGCGCGCGCCCAACGATGAACACGGCGGCGACATGGTATTCATCCAGGGCCACTCCTCCCCGGGTGTTTATGCCCGTTCCTACCTGGAAGGCCGGCTGGACGAGGAGCATCTGCGGGGCTTCCGCCAGGACGTGGGCGGCAAGGGCGTCACCTCCTACCCGCATCCCTGGCTGATGCCGGACTACTGGCAGTTCCCCACGGTATCCATGGGTCTGGGGCCGATCATGGCCATCTACCAGGCGCGGTTCATGAAGTACCTGCACCACCGCGGCATCATCGACATGGGTGATCGCAAGGTCTGGGCCTTCATGGGCGATGGCGAGATGGACGAGCCGGAATCCCTGGGCGCCATCGACGTGGCCGCCCGGGAGGGGCTCGACAACCTGGTGTTCGTGGTCAACTGCAACCTGCAGCGCCTGGACGGGCCGGTGCGCGGCAACGGCAAGATCATCCAGGAGCTGGAAGGCGAGTTCCGCGGCACCGGCTGGAACGTGCTCAAGGTGATCTGGGGCTCCTACTGGGATCCGCTCATCGACAAGGATGACAAGGGTCTGCTGCTCAAGCGCATGGAAGAGGCCGTCGACGGCGAGTACCAGAACTTCAAGGCCAAGGGCGGCGCGTACACCCGGGAACACTTCTTCGGCAAGTACCCGGAACTCAAGGAGATGGTCTCGAACATGTCCGATGAGGACATCCGCCGACTCAACCGCGGCGGTCACGATCCGCACAAGGTCTACGCCGCCTACCATTCGGCCCAGGAGCACCGGGGCCAGCCCACGGTCATCCTGGCGAAGACCGTCAAGGGCTACGGCATGGGCCAGTCCGGCGAGGGGCAGAACATCGCTCACCAGCAGAAGAAGATGGGCCTGGAGGCACTCAAGGAGTACCGGGACCGGTTCGAGATCCCGATTCCCGACGAGGAACTGGAGAAGGCGCCGTTCTACAAGCCGGACGAAGACAGCCCGGAGATGCAGTATCTCCACGAGCGGCGCAAGGCTCTGGGGGGCTACCTGCCGCAGCGGCGCACCGACGCACCGGCGCTGGAGATCCCGGACCTCTCGGCCTTCGAGCTGCTGCTCAAGGATTCCGGCGAGCGCGAGATGTCCACCACCATGGCGTTCGTGCGTCTGCTGTCCATACTCACCCGGGACAAGAAGCTGGCGAAACACATCGTTCCCATCGTCCCGGACGAGGCACGCACCTTCGGCATGGAGGGTCTGTTCCGGCAGATGGGGATCTACTCCTCCGTGGGCCAGCTGTACGAGCCCGAGGACTCGGACCAGCTCATGCTCTACAAGGAGAGCAAGAACGGTCAGATCCTGCAGGAGGGCATCAACGAGGCGGGGGCCTTCAGCTCCTGGATCGCCGCCGGCACGGCGTACAGCAACCACGGCGTGCACATGGTGCCCTTCTATGCCTACTACTCCATGTTCGGCTTCCAGCGCATCGGCGATCTGGCCTGGGCGGCAGGCGACATGCAGGCGCGCGGCTTCCTCATGGGCGGCACCGCCGGGCGAACCACGCTGAACGGCGAGGGGCTGCAGCACCAGGACGGCCACAGCCTGCTGCTGAGCTCCACCATTCCCAACTGCGTGTCCTACGATCCCACCTTCCCCTACGAGATGGCGGTGGTCATCCAGGACGGGCTGCGGCGGATGTACAAGGAGGGCGAGAACGTCTTCTACTACATCACCATGATGAACGAGAACTACCCCCAGCCGGACATGCCCAAGGGCGCCGAGGAAGGCATCCGCAAGGGCATGTACCTGTTCCGGGAAGGCGGCAAGGGCAAGAACAAGGTGCAGCTCATGGGGGCGGGCACCATCTTCCGTGAGGTGATTGCCGCCGCCGACATGCTCAAGCAGGACTGGAAGGTGGATGCGGATCTCTGGGGTTGCCCGTCGTTCAACGAACTGCGACGGGACGGGCTGGAGGCGGAACGCTGGAATCTGCTGCACCCGGACAAGAAGCCGACAACGTGCTGGGTGGAGGATCAGATGAAGGGCCGCAAGGGTCCGGCCATCGCCGCCACCGACTACATGCAGGCCGTGCCGGATCAGATCCGTGGCTTCATGGATCGGCGCTTCTACGTGCTCGGCACCGACGGTTTCGGCCGCTCGGACACCCGCGAGCAGTTGCGCCATCACTTCGAGGTGGACCGCTACTACGTCACCGTCGCCGCCCTGAAGGCCCTGGCCGATGAGGGTCAGCTAGACGCCGCCACGGTGACCAAGGCCATCAAGAAGTACGGCATCGACCCGGACAAGCCCAACCCGGCCCGGGCGTAACCGGCATTCCTGCGCCCGGGGCGGGCCGTCGCCCCGGGCCGAGACGTCTCGAAAAGGACCCGATCATGGCCACGAAGACGATCACGGTACCCGACATCGGCGATTTCGACGCCGTCGATGTCATCGAAGTCCTGGTCTCCGACGGTGACACCGTGGAGGCCGAGCAATCCCTCATCACCCTGGAATCCGACAAGGCCACCATGGAAGTGCCCGCGCCGGAAGCGGGCACGGTCAAAGGGGTCAAAATCAAGGTGGGCGACCAGGTCAAGGAGGGGGACACCATTCTCGAGCTGGAGCCCGCCGCGGACGGCAGCTCCGGCCCGGCAGAGGAGCCGGCTGCGGCACAGAACGCGCCGGCACCGCAGCCCGAGCAGGCGCCACAGTCCACGTCGTCCGGCGGTAGCGGCGGCAGCCAGACGGTCACCGTTCCGGACATCGGCGATTTCGACAAGGTCGACGTCATCGAAGTCCTGGTGAGCGAGGGCGACACGGTGGAGCCCGAGCAATCCCTCATCACCCTGGAGTCCGACAAGGCCACCATGGAGGTGCCCGCCCCGGCGGGCGGCACCGTCGGCACCGTCCACATCAAGGTGGGTGACCAGGTGGCCGAAGGGGATCGCATCCTGGAGCTTGAGGGTGCCGGTGGCGGTGAGGCAGCGGCCGCACCCGCCGCGGAGAAACCCGACGCGGAGGCCCCGGCTGGCGGCAGCGAACAACCGGTCCAGCCGGCTCCAGCGGAACATCACGTGCACCAGGTGGAGGCCGACGCCGCGCCGATTCCCACCCAGAAGATCGACAGCGATGCCCACAAGCGGGCCCACGCTTCCCCGGCGGTACGGCGCTTCGCCCGGGACCTTGGCGTGGACCTGGGCCACCTCAAGGACGCGGGATCCGGGCGCAAGGGACGCATCCTCAAAGAGGACGTGCAGCGTTTCGTGAAGGGCATTGTCAGTCAGGCCCAAAGCGGTGCCGGCGCTCCCGCCGCCGCCCCGGCAACCGGCAGCGGAACGGGCATTCCGCCGATCCCGCCGGTGGATTTCAGCAAGTTCGGCGAGGTGGAGGAAGTCCCGCTCTCCCGGATCAAGAAGCTCTCCGGGCCGCACCTGCAGCGCAGCTGGCTGAACCTGCCCCACGTCACCCAGTTCGACGAGGCGGACATCACGGAGCTGGAGGCCTTCCGCAAGACAGAGAAGGATGCCGCCGACAAGGAAGGTGTGAAGCTCACGCCGCTGGCGTTCATGGTCAAGGCCTCCGCCGGGGCGCTGGCGAAATACAGGGAGTTCAACAGTTCGCTCAAGCCCGAGGGCGACGCCATCATCGTCAAGCACTACATCAATGTGGGCGTGGCGGTGGATACGCCCCAGGGGCTAGTGGTGCCGGTGATCAAGGATGCCGACAAGAAGGGTGTCTACCAGATTGCCCGGGATCTCGGCGAACTCAGCGTGAAGGCGCGGGACGGCAAGCTCGGACCAAAGGACATGCAGGGCGGCACGTTCAGCATCTCCAGTCTGGGCGGGATTGGCGGCACCGCGTTCACGCCCATCGTCAATGCGCCGGAGGTGGCGATTCTCGGGGTGTCGAAGTCGGAGATGAAGCCCAAGTGGAACGGCAAGGAGTTCGAGCCGCGGCTGATGCTGCCGCTGTCGCTCTCCTACGACCACCGGGTGATCGACGGGGCCGCGGCAGCCCGGTTCACCAGCTATCTGGCGGGCCTGCTGGCGGATTTGCGGAAGCTGCTGCTTTGAGGTGAATCGGCCGAGGTGTGGAGGTGCCGGGGTTCGGGGCGCGGCGAGGGCGGGGAACGGCTGGCGGACACGCCGTGAATACGTCCTTGTAGGCTTGTCTGCGAGGTCCCTCTCGCAGACAGTCCGCCACCCGTTCCCCGCCCTCGCCGCTTCGTGCCACCTGGCAACGATCGATCACGATATCGGACGGTCCCCGGCAGCTCCCGGCCCGGGCCTGCGCAACCGAACACAGAAGGATCCGACCCATGGCGACAACAACGATCACGGTTCCGGACATCGGCGATTTCAACGCCGTGGATGTCATCGAAGTCCTGGTGAGCGACGGCGACACGGTGGAGCCGGAGCAGTCGCTCATCACCCTGGAGTCCGACAAGGCCACCATGGAGGTGCCCGCCACCACCGGCGGCACGGTGACCTCGGTGAAGATCAAGGTCGGCGACCAGGTGAAGGAAGGCGACGTCATCCTGGAACTGGAGGCCACCGAGGGCGGGGGCGCAAGCCAGGCGCCCGCGGACAAGCCCACGGAGCCGGAAAAGGCGCCCGAGAAGCCGGCCCCGGCGGCAGCGCCGGAGGCCCCGAAGCCCGCTCCGACCGCCACACCCTCCAACGCCCCCGCCGATGCCGATTGCGATGTCGTCGTCATCGGCGCCGGCCCTGGTGGCTATACCGCCGCCTTCCGGGCCGCCGACCTGGGGCTCAAGGTGATTCTCGTGGAGCGCTACGAGACGCTGGGTGGGGTCTGCCTGAACGTGGGCTGCATTCCCTCCAAGGCGCTGCTCCACGTGGGTCACATTCTCGACACCGCCGAGCAGTTCAAGGACCACGGCGTGGTCTTCGGCAAGCCGAAGATCGAGCTGGACAAGCTGCGGGACTGGAAGTCCAGCGTGGTGAAGAAGCTCACCGGCGGGCTGGCCAGCATGGCCAAGCAGCGCAAGGTGGAAACGGTCACGGGCAAGGCAGAGTTTGCGGGCCCCCATGAGCTGAAAGTCGACGGCAAGGACGGCGCGCGCACGATCAAGTTCAAGCACGCCATCGTCGCCGCCGGCTCCCGACCGGTGGCGCCGCCGGGGATGGACCTGGACGACCCGCGGGTCATGGACTCCACCGGTGCCCTGGAACTGGCGGACATCCCCAAGCGGCTGCTGGTGGTGGGCGGCGGCATCATCGGCCTGGAGATGGCCACGGTCTACGAGGCCCTGGGCTCCAAGGTGACGGTGGTGGAGCTCATGGACCGGCTCATGGCCGGCGCCGACAAGGACATTCTCCGCCCCTTCGAGAAGCGCATCCGCGCCCGCTACGAGAACATCTACACCGGCGCGAAGGTCACCGGCATGGAGGCCCAGAAGAAGGGCATCAAGGTGTCCTTCGAGGGCAAGGACGCGCCGGAATCGGACACCTTCGACCGGGTGCTGGTGTCGGTGGGCCGGCGACCCAACGGTGATCTCATCAATGCCGAGGCGGCGGGGCTGGAGCTGGATCGCGGTTTCATTCATGCCGACGAGCAGATGCGCACGCAGGTACCTCACATCTTCGCCATCGGCGACGTCATCGGCCAGCCCATGCTCGCCCACAAGGCCACCCACGAGGGCAAGGTGGCCGCCGAGGTCATCGCCGGCCAGAAGAGCGCCTTCGACGCCCGGGTGATTCCGTCGGTGGCGTACACGGATCCGGAAGTCGCCTGGGTGGGCCTCACCGAGGAGCAGGCGAAGGAGCAGGGCGTGAAGGTGGAGAAGGCCACGTTCCCCTGGCAGGCCAGCGGCCGGGCCCTGGCCATGGGCCGCGAGGAGGGCATGACCAAGCTGCTGTTCGACGAGGCCACCGGCCAGGTGGTGGGCGGCGCCATCGTCGGTGTCAGCGCCGGTGATCTCATCGCCGAGGTGGTCCACGCCATCGAGATGGGCAGCGACGCCACCGACATCGGCCTCACCATCCACCCCCACCCCACCCTCAGCGAAACGGTGGGCTTCGCCGCGGAAGTGGCCGAGGGGACGATCACGGATCTGTATATTCCGAAGAAGAAGTAGGGGGATAGCTCCGGGGCCTGATCGGGGTTCGGATTTCCGGGGTGGGAAGTGCGGTTGTGGCTCCGAAGCTCCGCCTAACTTTCCTTCTTACGAAGGAAAGTTTCCGTCCCTCCGGCCTGGCCGGCTTACAGCACATCCTTGTGCTGGGCGCCGGTGGCCGCATCCATGCGGCCACCCCTTCGGGGCCGGGCGGCCTCCGGGCCGGAGCTCCGCTAGTCGCCCCAACCGCACTTCCCACCCCGGAAATCCGAACGCGGCGATTGATAGCGGCACGGCATTCGCCAACTCCACCCATCAACAATTCGTTCGTTGTCTTGTGGCGGCGGGGATGGTGTCCGCAGCGACTTGCGCAGCGCCAGAGCGGAGGGTGTCCGGCCCCGTTAGGGGTCGCTTCATGGATGAAGCGACCTGGCGTCAGCACAGGGATGTGCTGTCGCCAGGCCAACCCGGAGCGGCGGGTAGGAAGCGCAGCTTCCGTAAGCGGAGCGTGCGGAGCCGCGGACACCATCCCCGCCGCCACAAGACAACGAACACCCCGCCCCACCCGTTGGACTGTTTGCATCTTTCAGGTACTCTGCAACACTTGTGTGACTACCGAGTCATGTTTTAATTCAGAGGTCCATCACCCATGAATCGTAACGCCAAGATCGTCTCTACGGCGCACTACCTGCCCGAACGCTGCATCACCAACGACGAGCTCAACGAGCGCTTCACGAAACTTGGCAAGCCCGAAGTGGTGGGTAAACTCCACGCCGGCACCGGTATCGAGCAGCGCTGGTACGCCCCCGACGACTGGGCCTCCTCCGATCTCGCCCTGCCGGCCGCGAAACAGGCGCTGGAAAAGGCCGGCCGCAAGCCCGAGGACGTGGACCTCATCATTCTGGGCACCGACTCGCCGGACTACATTACTCCGTCCACCTCCGTGGTCCTGCAGCAGAAGCTGGGCGCAAAACAGGCCGGCACCTTCGACGTCGCCTGCGCCTGCGCCTCCTTCCCCACGGCGCTGGCCAACGCCGCCGGCCTGCTGGCCACCAACAACCACTTCCGCACCATCCTGGTAGTGGGCGTGTACATGATGCGCAAGCTCGCCGACCCCACCGACCCCACCGTGTTCTTCTACGGTGACGGCGCCGGGGCAGCCGTGGTGGAGCCCTCCGAGGAGCCCGGCTTCATCGGCTCCTCCTTCCTGGCCAATGGCGAATACTCCGACTGCTGGGGCATCTACTCCGGCGGCACCGCCGAACCCGCCACCGAGGAATCGGTACGCGCAGGTCGCACCAACGTGCGCATGGTCAAGCGCTACCCGCCGGAGATCAACGACGAAGGCTGGCCCCTGCTGTTCAAGCGCCTGTCCGAGCAGAACGGCTTCACCGTCGCTGACGTGGACCAGGTGATTTTCACCCAGGTGAACCGCCATACCGTGGAACTTGCCGCCGACAACATCGGGCTGCCCCAGGAAAAGGCGCCCAAGATCATGGACAAGTGGGGCTACACCGGCTCCGCCTGCATACCCATGGCGCTGTCCAGGAGCGTGGACGAAGGGCGCATCAAGAGTGGAGACCTGGTGGTCATGATCGGTTCCGGCGTCGGCTACAACCAGGCCGCCGTCGCTTTCCGGATGTAGCCAGAGCAGTGCAGGTTGCCACTCCAGCATGGAGTGGCAACCCGTCCCCTCCTCGACGGACCGTTCAGCTCAAGTCTTCGAGGTCTTCTTGCTCGACGCCTTGGCCGGCTTGCTGGCCGACTTCTTTCGGGGTGTAACGCTCTCCCGCCGGGTAGTCGTGCTCTTCCCGGTGCTGCCGCCACCGGCCGCCTTCTGCCCGGGCTTCGCTACCGGGATCGACCGCAGGTGATCCTGGGAGCAGCGGGTGAGTATGGTGCTGGCCTCGGGATTCTCCGCGGCAATCCACACACTCTGATCCCCCTCCCACTGCCCCGATTCCACGGATTTCACGAAATCGGCCAACAACCGACTGGTCAGCTCCGGTATCTCCAGCGTGAACGCATGGCAGACCCAGGGCACCAGCACCAGCCGTGAACTGGGGATGTTCTCCCGCATAATGTCGTGGAGATGCCGCGGCGTGAGGCAATCGAACTCGGCATTGAGGATCATGGTCGGGCAGGTGATGTGCTTCAGCTCCGGCGTGATGGAGCGGAAATCCGCCAGCGACTCCATGAGATTCTGGATACCATAGAGCTCGTTGTTGGACGCCCCCACGCGCTTGATCACGTGCAGCAGATCGCGGTTGGCGGCAATATAGTCGTTGCTGAAATTCAGCGGCATGAGCAGATCGAGATAGAACTCGAAACCCACCCTGGCCAGCCCCTGGTAGAGGTTCACCGAGTGCCCCTCGAGCTGGGCGTCCAGCTCGGAGAAAGTGCTCGCCGGGATCAGGCCGCCAATGCGATTCGGATAACGAATCGCATACTTGAGCGCCACCACGCCGCCGAAGGAAATCCCCATCACATACGGCCGCTCCAGGCCTAGATGGGTATGCAGCGCCGCCAGCATAGTGGCGTGGTCGTCGAAGTCCGCACCCAGCACCGGCTTCGAGGATGCCCCCTGGCCCACCATGTCATAGGTGAGCACCCGGCAGCCCCGCGCCGGCAACTGCTCGAAGTAAGGCGCCCAATGGCTGGTACGCATGGACAAGCCATTGATGATGGTAACAACCGGGTCACCCTCGCGGCCGTGCAGCTCGTAGTACAGCGACTGGCCGTCGTGCTCGAACACCGGCATCAGGAGTCACCTCCCTGCATCGTTGCCCCGGGCGGCTGCCCCAGCGTGCCCAGGAGCTGCGCGAACGAGGCCTCCACGCGCTGGCGCTGATCCTCGACGACCCGCTCGCGCTCGTCCCGGGACAGTCCGCCGTCCAGCTCCTTAAGCATCCGGATCTGGGTCTGGATCTGGCGGCCGTTCTCGTCCTCAATGGCCTTGATGGCACTGAGGAAGGAGTCGGACTCCAGGTCCTGGTGCGGGGGCAGCAACGGCAGGAACCGGATCACGGACATGAACGCATGGCTCAAAGCCATGTAGCTGTAGAAGCGCTCGTCCACTTCGAAAAAGCCGGGCAGATAACGAGCCGCCTCGGTACGCGACCAGAGATCCATACTCAGTGTCCCCGCCTCCATATAGATCAGCGGCTGGGAAGACCACCGTGTCGCGCGGCCCAGCAGCGTGGACAATTCCAGCTCCCGGTAATACTGGCCGTGCAGGAAGCGGTACGGCAGCCACTCCACGGGCTGCCACTCCAGCTTGGCCAGCACGGAGGCGTTGAGCCCTTTCACGGCCTGCAGATAGAGCGCGATGCGGGTCTGATCCTCGGCATCCGGAGGGCCATGGCGGAGCTGCCGCCGCACCCGACGCTGCACTTCCTCGAGCGACTCGGTCATTACCTCTGCCTCGCTGCCAATACCTGTGATCCCGCAGTCTAACGGATCACCGCCGGCCCGCACATCGCCGTCGCCGGGTGTGCACACTGCCGGTGCACCTCGTATGCTGAGAGGAGGCGAAGAACAACAAAGGCGGTGCCCCATGACCACGAATGCCGAGCGACGCAAAGCCGAGCTGCTGCAGACCGTCGAACAGCGCGTCGCCGAACGATGCCCGCCGGACGAGCAGGAAGCCATCACCACGTTCATGCGCTGGTTCTTCGCCCGTGTGGCGGCGGACGACCTGACAAGCCGGCCCGCGGCGGATCTTTACGGCGCCGCCCTGTCGCACTGGCACCTGGCACGCAAACGCCGCCACAATCAGCACCGGGTCCACGTATACAACCCGGAACCCGAGCACCACGGCTGGGAATCCACCCACACCATTGTCCAGGTTGTCTGCCCGGACCAACCGTTCCTGGTGGACTCACTGGCCATGGCACTGAACCGCCAGGGCCTGACAGTGCACCTGATCATCCACCCCATCATTCCGTTGCGCCGCGATGCCCAGGGCACGGTCGAGGCCATCTCGCAGGACCAGGGCAGTCAGGCGGAAGCGTGCATGCACTTCGAGGTGGATCGCCAGAGCTCCCCCGAGCGCCTGCAGACCATCGAACAGGACGTCACCTCCGTGCTGGAGAACGTGGACCTGGTGGTCACGGACTGGAAACCCATGCACCAGCGCATGGAGGAGGCGCGCCGGGAACTGGAAACCCGCGGGTCAGCGGGAGCGGACCGCGACGAGAGCCTCGCCTTCCTGGAGTGGCTGAGCGCCGACCACTTTACCTTTCTCGGCTACCGCTGCTACGAACTCGAGACCCGTAACGGCGAGGACGCCCTGACCCCGGTCAAGGGCTCCGGGCTCGGCATCCTGCGCCGGCCGGGTGCCAAGGGGCCGTCGGACAGCTTCAGCGCCCTTCCCGAGGCCGTGCGCGCCATGGCCAGGGAACCCGAACTCCTGATCCTGACCAAGTCCACCCACCGGGCCCCGATCCACCGGCCGGGCTACATGGATTACGTGGGCGTGAAGCGCCTGGACGAACAGGGCCGGGTCATCGGCGAGCACCGGTTCCTCGGCCTCTACACCTCGGCGGCGTACAACCGCAACCCGCGGGCGATCCCGCTGCTGCGCCGCAAGATCCAGCAGGTACTGGAGCAGGCCGATCTGCCCCATCCGGGGCACGCCAGCAAGGCCCTGATCAACATCCTGGAGACCTTCCCCCGGGACGAGCTGTTCCAGGTCCATCCGGAGCGGCTCTACGACATCGCCATGGGCATCCTGCAGCTGCAGGAGCGGCAGCGGGTGCGCCTGTTCGTGCGCGAGGACACCTACCGGCGTTTTGTCTCCTGCCTGGTGTTCGTGCCACGGGACCGCTACAACACCGATGTACGGCAGCGCATGCAGGCGCTGCTGGAGGCGGCCTATGACGCCGCCCACTGTGAATTCACGGTCAACCTCTCGGAGTCCGTGCTGGCGCGCATCCACTTCATCGTGCACGTGCAACACGGCGCGTCCCTGGAGGTGGACACCACCGAACTGGAACGGCAGCTGGCCGAGACCATCCGCGCCTGGACGGACGACCTCCACGACTCACTGCGCGACTACTGCGGCGAAGCCCGTGGCAACCTGCTGTATGAGCGCTACGGCCAGAGTTTCAGCGCCGCATACCGCGAGGACACCTCGGCGCGGGTCGCCGCTCACGACATCGAGCGCCTGGAGGAACTGGACGCTCAGCACAGCCTCAACATCGTCCTCTACCGCCCCCTGGAAGCCCCCGAAGACACCCTGCGGCTGCGGCTCTACCATCGCGGTGGCAGCATTACCCTGTCCGATGCGCTGCCGGTCCTCGAGAACATGGGGGTGCGTGTCCTGGACGAACGCCCCTACGTGGTGCAGCCCCGGGGCGCCGGGACCGCGGATGCCTGGATCCACGACTTCGGCCTGCGCTACCCCGGCGGTGAGCTGGACGTGGAGCAGCTCCGGGGCAACGTCGAGCAGGCCTTCACCGCGGTCTGGTATCGCCACGCCGAGGATGACGGTTTCAACCACCTGGTGCTGGCCGCCCGCCTGAGCTGGGACGAAATCGCCGTTCTCCGGGCCTACAGCCGCTATCTCCGCCAGGCGGGCACCCCCTACAGCCAGGCGTACATGGAAGAGACCCTGGCCAACAATCCGCGCATCGCGCGGCTGCTGATCCGCCTGTTCCACAACCTTTTCGATCTCGAGCGCTGTGACAGCAAGCGTGCCACCCGCCTGGCCGAGCAGATCGAACGCGCCCTGGTGGACGTCCCCAGTCTGGACGAGGACCGCATGCTGCGCCGATTGCTGGCGGCCATCCAGGCCACGGTGCGCACCAATGCCTATCAGAGCAAGGCCGTCGGTTCACCCGGATCGGCACTGAGCTTCAAACTGATTCCGGCACGCATTCCGGAAATGCCGCGACCCTGGCCGGCCTATGAAGTCTACGTCTACTCGCCGCGCACCGAGGGCGTGCATTTGCGCGGCGGCAAGGTGGCCCGCGGCGGGCTGCGCTGGTCCGAACGCAGGGAGGACTTCCGCACGGAGGTGCTGGGGCTGATGAAGGCCCAGATGGTCAAGAACGCGGTCATCATCCCCGTGGGGGCCAAGGGCGGGTTCATCGCCAAGCAGTTGCCCGAGGAGCGCGACGCGCAGCCCGCGGAGGTGGAGGCCTGCTACCGTCTGTTCATCAGCGCCCTGCTGGATGTCACCGACAACTACGTGGGCGACCGCATCGAGCCACCACCGTCGGTGGTCCGCCACGATGACGACGACCCCTATCTGGTGGTAGCCGCCGACAAGGGCACCGCAACCTTTTCCGACATCGCCAACGGCATCGCCCAGGATTACGGTTTCTGGCTCCAGGACGCCTTCGCCTCCGGGGGCTCCAATGGGTACGACCACAAGAAAATGGCCATCACGGCGCGGGGAGCCTGGGTGGCGGTGATGCGTCACTTCCGTGAACTCGGCCGCGACATCCAGAACGAGGCGTTCACCGTGGCCGGCGTCGGCGATATGTCCGGCGACGTGTTCGGCAACGGCATGCTGCTCTCGGAACACATCCGGCTGGTGGCCGCCTTCGATCACCGCCACATCTTCATCGATCCCGAGCCTGACCCCGCCACGAGCTACGCCGAACGCCAGCGGCTGTTCCACAAGCCCCGCTCCAGCTGGGATAACTACAACCGCAAGCTGATCTCCCGGGGCGGGGGGATTTTCCCCCGCTCCGCGAAATCCATCGAGCTAGGTCCGGAGGCACGACAGGCGCTGGGCATCGAGGCCGACCGGCTCACCCCCAACGAGCTCATGCACGCCATTCTCCTGGCCCCGGTGGACCTGTTCTGGAACGGTGGTATCGGGACCTACATCAAGGCCTCCACGGAGACACACCTGGAGGTCGGCGACCGCGCCAACGACGCCATTCGGGTGGACGCGGGGCAGCTGCGCTGCCGCGTGGTGGGCGAGGGCGGCAATCTGGGCGTCACCCAGCGGGGACGCGTGGAATTCGCCCGCCACGGCGGCTACATCAACACCGATGCCATCGACAACGCCGGCGGCGTTAGCTGCTCCGATCACGAGGTGAACATCAAGATCCTGCTCAACGAGGAGATGGAGCGGGGTGACCTCACTGCCAAACAGCGCAGTCGCCTGCTGGCAGAGATGTCCGATGAGGTGGCCGGGCTGGTGCTCACGGACAACTACCGGCAGACCGAGGCGCTGAGCACCATGAGTGCCCGTGCTGGCGACCTGGTGGGCGAGCACGCCCGCCAGCTCCGTGCCCTGGAGCAGGCCGGCGAACTGGATCGCTCCCTGGAGGCGCTGCCGGACGATGTGGAACTGGAGGAGCGAGCCCAGGCCGGACAGGGACTGACCCGGCCGGAACTCGCGGTGCTGCTGGCGTACGCCAAGCTCACCGGCTTCCAAACCCTGGTGGACAGTGACCTGGTCGACGACGAGAGCCTGCAGGACATCCTGGTGCGCTATTTCCCGCGACCGCTTCAGGAGGGACACCGGGCGTTCATGCCCGACCACCGCCTGCGCCGGGAGATCATTGCCACCCAGATCACCAACGACATGCTCAACCGCATGGGCGCCGGGTTTCTGTTCCGCATGCAGGACAAGACCGGCGTCGCCGCCGGGGACGTGGCACGCGCCTACTTCGCGGCCCGCCGGGTCTATGCCCTGGAATCGCTCTGGGACGCCCTGGACGCCCAGGACAACCTGATCGATGCCGGTCTGCAGCAGTCCCTGCGGCTGGAGACCCTGCGGCTGGCCGAAAGCACTGCGCTGTGGCTGCTGCGGCAGCTGCCCTCGGGCCTGTCCAGCCCCGAATTGGTGGAGCGCATGGCGGCCCTGATCGAGACCCTGGGCGGACGCCTTGACCAGGTGCTGCCGCAGCCGGACCACGAAGCCCTGGTCGCCCGGGTCGACGAACTGACCGCCAGCAACGTGCCCGTGGATCTGGCCCGGAGGCTGGCCTGTCTGAGCCCGCTGGCGGCAGCACTGGACATCTCCATTGTCGCCGCCGAGACCGGTGCCGACCCGGAGCGAGCGGCGGCGGTCTACTTCCAGCTCGGCCAGGCCATGTCCCTGCGCTGGCTGGAGACTGCCATCCACGCCCTGGAGACCGGCAACGCCTGGGAAGAGCGGTGCCGCATGGGCCTGGAAGACGATTACGCTCTCTACCTGCGCTTGCTTGCCACCAGTGTCCTGCAACAGGATGATCCGGCACTGGCGCCCGCCGACCTCGTGGACCAGTGGCAGCTGGCCCTGGCCGGACCGGCGGCACGCCTGCAGCAGACCCTGGCTGACATCGACGGTGGTGGTCACCCGGACCTTGCCATGCTGACGGTGGCGGTGCAGGACCTGAAAAACGTGGCCGTCCTTTCCGGACGGCAACACAGCCAGGGCATGCCCGAATCATGAACCAGTCGTTGAACACCCGCATCCAGGGCGAGGGGCCGGCCGTGGTCATCCTGCACGGACTGTTCGGTTCCGGCACCAACTGGAACCGGATCGCCCGTGATCTGGCATCCGATCATCTGGTGGTGACCATGGATCTGCCCAACCACGGCCAGTCGCCCCATGTGGAACACATGCACTACCCGGACATGGCCAGCGCCGTGGCCGCCACCATGGACCAGCACGGCATTCCTCCGGCGACCGTGGTCGGTCACAGCATGGGCGGCAAAGTGGCCATGGCGCTGGCACTCACTGATAGCGACTACGTGCGCCGGCTACTGGTGGCCGACATCGCGCCCATGGCCTACGGCGATCACGGCCACGGGCGGCTGCTGCGCGCGCTGCAGCGCATGGATCCCCAGCGTCTCGGCTCACGCGGCGCCGCCAGCGAGGCGCTGGCCGACGACATCCCCGAGGCCGGGCTGCGCCAGTTCCTGCTCACCAATCTCGAGGCGGCCAACGGTGGCTTCCGCTGGCGTATCCCGCTGGCGACGCTGGAGAGCAATCTGCCGGTGATTGCGGATTTCCCGGAGTTCGATACCAACTATGCGGGGCCATCCCTGTTCCTGCACGGCGAGAAATCCGACTATGTGCCGGAATCCGCCCATGCAGACATCAGATCGCTATTCCCGGAGGCGCGGATCGAGGCGCTTCCCGGGGCTGGCCACTGGCTACACGCCGAACAGCCGGATGCGTTCACCCGGCGGCTGCGCGCTTTCCTGGCCGACGGCCCGTGACCGCCATCGGTGGACCCTGTTGATCCGGCCGGTATCATGGTGCCAGCCGACCGCAGCCCTGGGTAAAGGACGCCCACGGCCCAGAACCATCGAGGAGAAACAGCATGTCCGATGACTTGCGCGAAAACGCGCTGGAATACCATCGCCACCCCAGACCCGGAAAACTCCAGGTCGTCCCCACCAAGCCCCTGGCCACCCAGCGCGACCTGGCCCTGGCCTACTCACCCGGAGTCGCCGCGGCCTGCGAGCTCATCGTCGAGGACGAAACCGAGGCGGCCAGCGTTACCGCCCGCGGCAACCTGGTGGGCGTGGTCACCAACGGCACGGCGGTACTGGGTCTCGGCGCCATCGGTCCGCTGGCCTCCAAGCCGGTGATGGAAGGCAAGGGCGTGCTGTTCAAGAAGTTCTCGGGCATCGACGTGTTCGATATCGAGATCCAGGAACGCGACCCGGACCGCCTGGTGGAGATCATTGCCAGCCTGGAACCCACCTTCGGCGGCATCAACCTGGAGGACATCAAGGCGCCGGAGTGCTTCCAGGTGGAGGAGCAGCTCAAGGAGCGCATGAACATCCCGGTCTTCCACGACGACCAGCATGGCACCGCCATCATTACCGCGGCAGCAGTCCGCAACGGTCTGCGGGTGGTGGGCAAGAACGTGGAGGACGTCACCGTGGTGTGCTCCGGCGCCGGCGCCGCAGCCATTTCCTGCCTGGAGCTGCTGGTCAGCCTGGGCTTGCCCCGTGAGCACATCACCATGCTGGACTCCCGGGGCGTGATCCACAGCGGCCGCGACAACCTGGACAAGCGCAAGGCCGCCTTTGCCCGGGACACCGACGCGCGCACCCTGGACGATGCCATGGACAGTGCCGACATCTTCATCGGCCTCTCCGGGCCCGGCGTGCTCACCCGCGCCATGGTCGCGAAGATGGCCCGCGATCCGCTGGTGTTCGCCATGGCCAACCCGACCCCGGAGATCATCCCCGAGGAGGCCCAGGAGGAACGCCCGGACTGCGTTATCGCCACCGGTCGCTCGGATTACCCCAACCAGGTGAACAACGTCCTGTGTTTCCCGTTCATCTTCCGCGGGGCCCTGGACGTCGGCGCCACCACCATCAACGAGGAAATGAAACTCGCCTGTGTCGAGGCCATCGCCGCACTGGCCATGGAGGAATCCTCCGACGTGGTGGTCACCGCCTACGGCGGCAAGCCGCTGCAGTTCGGCCGCGACTACCTCATCCCCAAGCCCTTCGACCCGCGGCTGATCTCGCGCATCGCCCCGGCGGTGGCCCAGGCCGCCATGGATAGCGGCGTGGCCGTGCGCCCCATCGAGGACATGCAGGCCTACAAGCTGCGACTGAACCAGTTCGTGTTCCAGTCCGGGCTGCTGATGAAACCGCTATTCGAGCGCGCCCGGGAGAACCCCAAGCGGGTGGTCTACGCCGAAGGGGAACAGGAGCGCGTGCTGCGCGCCGTGCAGGTGGTCGTGGATGACCGCCTGGCGAAGCCCATTCTCATCGGCCGTCGCAAGGTCGTGGAAATGCGCCTGGAACGGATGGGGCTGCGCCTGAAGATGGACGAAGACTTCGAGCTGGCGGACCCGGAGGATGACCCGCGCTACCGCGAGTACTGGACGCTGTACCACTCCATCATGGAGCGCAAGGGCATCACGCCGGACCAGGCACGCAACGTGGTGCGCACCCGCAATACGGTGATCGCCGCGCTAATGGTCCGGCGCGGCGAGGCGGACGCCATGCTCTGCGGCATCGACGGCCGCTACCACCGCCAGCTGGGCCACATCGAGTCGGTGCTGGGGCGTCGCCCCGGAGTGCGTAACATGGCGGCCATGAACACGCTGATCCTGCCCAAGGGCACGTTCTTCCTGTGTGACACCTACGTCAACCAGGACCCCACGGCCCAGCAGCTCGCGGAGATGACCATTCTCGCCGCCGACGAGGTACGCCGCTTCGGCATGACGCCCAAGGTGGCGCTGCTGTCGCACTCCAGTTTCGGCTCCTCCGATGCCGCCTCGGCGGTGAAGATGCGGGAGGCGCTGCAGCTCATCGAGGCGCGGGACCCGAATCTGGAAGTGGAAGGCGAGATGCACGGCGATGCCGCCATTTCCGAGGAGATTCGCCAGCGCATCTTCCCCAACGCGCGGCTCAAGGGCACGGCGAACCTGCTGATCCTGCCCACCCTGGACGCCTCCAACATCGCCTTCAACCTGCTCAAGGCCACCAGCGAAGGGGTTTCGGTGGGGCCGATCCTGCTGGGCACCAACCGTCCCGCCCACATCCTCACTCCGTCGGTGACGGTGCGTGGCATCATTAACATGACCGCCCTTTCGGCCGTGGAGGCGAGCATGATGCCCTCCGGTGAGGACGCCGCGAGAGCCGATTGACCAACACGAGACAACTGGAGGAGGGGAAACAATGGCCAAGGCAATCGTCGTTCAGCAAACCGGCGGCCCGGAGAACATGGCCTGGGAGGACGTCAGCGTCGGTGAGCCTGGTCAGGGACAGGCGTTGATCCGGCACACGGTAGTGGGGCTGAACTTCATCGACGTGTATTTCCGCACGGGCCTGTATCCGCCGCCGCAGCTGCCTTTCACCCCGGGCATGGAGGCGGCCGGCGTGGTGGAGGCCGTGGGCCCGGATGTGACCCACGTTGCGCCCGGTGACCGGGTCGCGTACGCGGCCGGCCCGCCGGGCGCCTACTGCGAACAGCGCGTCATGGCCGCGGACCGACTGGTGAAAGTGCCGGACGGCATCAGCGACGAGACCGCCGCCGCCATGATGCTCAAGGGCATGACGGCCTGGTATCTGCTGCGGCGCACCTACCCAGTGAAGGCCGGCGACACCATCCTGATCCATGCGGCGGCCGGCGGGGTGGGCCTGATTGTGTGCCAGTGGGCCAGCCACCTGGGGGCGACGGTGATCGGTACCGTGGGCAACGAGGAAAAGGCGGAACTCGCCCGCGCCCACGGTTGCCACCACACCATCAACTACAACACCGAGGATTTCGTGCAGCGGGTGAAGGAGCTGACCGGCGGCGTGGGCCTGCCGGTGGTCTACGACTCCGTGGGCCAGGCCACCTTTGACGGCTCCCTGGACTGCCTGCGGCCCCGCGGCCTGATGGTGACCTTCGGCCAGTCCTCGGGGCCGGTGGCACCGCTGAATCTGGGCGCCCTGGCGGCGAAGGGCTCGCTGTTCATCACCCGGCCGACGCTGTTCAACTACGTGGCCGCCCGCGAGGAGCTGGAAAACGCCGCAGGCGAACTGTTCGATCTGGTGCAGAAGGGGGTGGTGACCATCGAAGTCAATCACCGCTTCCCGCTGAAGGACGCTGCCGAAGCGCACCGGGCGCTGGAAGGACGCCGGACCACGGGGTCGACGGTGCTGACCCTGGACTGAGTAAGCGCGAGCTCGGAGCCGACAGTAGGGCGGACCTTCAGGTCCGCCCTACGCCGACTTCTCGCGAGTCTCCCCGGCCTCGCTGGGCTGCGGCTGGCGCAGATGCTCCAGTTCGGGGAGCGGCTGCAGGCCGGCGGCCTGTTCGGCGGCGCGCCGGTAGGCACGACGGGCAGCATCACGCTCGCCCATGTGTTCCAGCAGGTCCGCCAGCAGGTAGGAGGCCTCGGCACTGGGTTTGCGGGCAACGCAGGCTTCCAGATACGAGCGCGCCCGCCCCCAAAGGCGGCTGCGGACGGCCAGTCGGCCCACTGCCAGGAGCAGGTCCGGATCCTCCGGATGCTCGCGCAGCCAGCCCTCGGCAATGTTGAAGGGCCGCTCGGGATCGTCCAGCTGCAGGCGCCCGTAGCGGTCCACGTAGCGCGGATCCCATTTGCCGCGAAGGGCGAGGCGCAGGCGCTTCTCCAGTTGTTCGCTGCCCGGTGCATTGCCGAGCGCGGCATCGGCATACGCCAGGAGAACCTCCGGGTCGTCGTTGAGATGGCGCGGCAACCGCGCCCAGGCGCGTTCCACGGCATCCATGGACTGCCGCGAAGCCTGATCCAGCAGACCGATGGCGGCCTTGCGCTCCAGTTGCTGCAGCCGCGCCGAGTCCATCTCCGCGTGGCGGCGCAGACGCGGCAGCAGATCCAGAACCCGCTCCCACTCACCCAGCACTTCACAGGCGCGCACCAGCAGGTGCAGCACCCGCGAATGCCGCGGATACCGCTCCTGGAGCAGGTTCAAGGTCGCGAACGCCGTCTCCCACTGTTCGTCTTCCAGGTACAGCTGGGCCTGCAGCAGCCCAATGGCCAGGCGCGCATCGGGATCGGCCTTGTCGGCCAGGGCCAGGTAGCTGTCGCGGCGACCGTCGGCACCGGAGCGGTGGGCGGCCCAGGCCGCACTCAGGTAGTGGAGCACCGGCGTTTCGCTGGCGTCCACGGATTGGATCAGCGAGCGCTCGGCCTGCTGGTAGTTGCCCTCGGCTAGCCGGGCCAGGCCACGCACCAGCCGTCCGCGGGCACGTCCGGCGCGACGCTCGGCCATCCAGCGGCGCATGTTCCGGGGCATGGAACCGGCACGCCGTAGCACGCCGACAACCACCAGCACGGCGATGACCGCAACGACGACGGCACCCACGGCAAAGAACAGGCTAGTCTCCACGGCAGTGCCACCGACGGAGACGAGCACGTACCCGGACTGCTCGTGGAACCAGATGGCCGCCGCGGCGCTGGCGAACAGAATAACGAGGATGACGAACAGGCGTTTCATTCAGCATCCTCCCTGGTCGCGCCCCGAGCCGGTGCCCTGTGATCCGGCAGGATCTCGCCAAGGTCCGGCAGGTCCGCGGTCAGACGGGCATCACGCAGATCCCGAACCGTGCTCAGGGCCTCGCGCACGCTGTCGTCGTCGGTCTCGAAGTGACGCTCCAGCCAATCCTCCACATCCGCGAGGCTGTCGCGGTAGATCGCCGTCTCGCCGTCGAGCAGCGCCAGCCTCGCGGTGAGCAGTTTCAACCGCAGATTCTCGCGCAGGTAGTGGCTCTCCTCGGGTGCCATGAGGCGCGGTGGCGCCTCGTCCCGACGCACCACCACCAGCGAACCAATGGCCTCACGGAACTGCTCCCAGGCGCGGACGCCGGCATCGGCCCAGCCTTCCAGGGAGTCCAGCTCTGCTTCGCGCTGGCGCGGGACCTCGCCGGTTTCCACCCGCCGTTCGGGCTGTTTCAGAGGCCAGGTATCGATCGCCCTGATCAGACCACGGAGGTCTCCGGCCATGCCTTCGCGGTCGGGGCGGCGCACGTCGAGCAGGGCATTGATGGCATCGGCGACAGCCTGGCGTTGCTCGACGGTCTCACCGCCGAGTTCCTCCAGCAGCCTGTCCGCCTCCTTCAGGGCCTGCAGGGCGCCGTCCACGTCACCATGGAAACGGGTGCGGTACCGCGCGATGCCGTAGAGGTAGGCGGCCTCGGCGTGGATCCAGTCGTCCCGGTGCGCAGCGGCCAGCTCTTCGATCCGGTCCATCTGCTCATCCGCCCGCCGCTGGCTTTCGCGGATGGTCTCCATGCTCTCCTCGGCCCGAGCCAGCGAGCGAACGTGGCTGGCATGCTCCTCGGAAAGGTTGTCCACCCGGCCAGTGAGCCGCTCGTCGCGGCTGCTCAGCTGTTCCCGCAGCTCGGCGACTTCCATGCGCTCGGCATACTCGTCGCTGGCGTCCTCCAGGGCCTGCAGCCGATCCCAGAGCCACCAGCCGCCGACAGCAACGGCCACCAGCACCAGCAGCGCCACGATCAAGGCCACCGTCGCCGTGGTCAGTGCACGGCGATTGCCACCGTCACCGCCATCTGCAGCGCCGGTGGCGGGCACCGGGGCACCACCATTGCCCTGGCCACCTTCCGGCGTGACCGCGTCGCTCTCAGCGGCGGCTGTCTCTGCCTGCGGCCGCGTGGATTCGTCGACGGTGCTCTCCGTTGACGGTTCATCCGGTTTGTCGTTGTTCCTGGAAGGATCAGTCATGGGTTGGCCTGTCTCCGGTTTTCGTTCGCCCAGCGGGCCACGGCATCACTCATGGCCGCTGCGCTGGTGCCTTCTATTGCAACAATACCATTAGCGAACCCAAGCCCCGAGGCCCGGGCGGCAACACGCTCGCTGATCACCACCAGGCCAGTGGCAAGCAAGCGCTCACGGCGCCGCGGCCCGGCCAGCGTGAGCAGGTTATCCAACGCAGTACTGCTGGTCACCACAGCCACATCCAGCGCCCCGCCTGCCCATGCAGCGTCCAGCACCGCCGGGTCCGTGGCGGGCCGCAGGCGACGGTACGCGGTCACCACATCGACCTCGGCGCCACGCGTCTCCAGGGTTTGCCGCAGAATCTCCCGCCCACCGTCGCCTCGCACCAGCATAGTCCGCCGCCCGGTCATCTGCCGGAACGCCGGCTGCACCAGCAGGGATTCACTGTCGAATCCAGTATCCGGCACACAGTCCACATGCAGCCCCCACTCTTCCAGCGCCGCGGCGGTACCGGCACCGACTCCGGCGGTGCGCACGCCGGTTGGCCAGGCGCAACCCAGTTCATGCAGGCGACCGAGCAGGGCATGCACAGCATTGGGGCTGACAAAAATGACCCAGTCCATCACGGCCAGCCGCTGGATTCCCTGATCCCTGGCTGCCGGGTCCTCGGGCGGACCGATTGCCAGCACCGGAAAACGGGTGACGGTGGCGCCCCGCCGTTCCAGTTCGGCGCACAGGGGCTCGGCCTGGTGCGCCGGCCGTGTCACCAGCACACCCACGCCGGCGAGCTCGCCGTCGCCCGCGGACACGGCTCAGTGGGCCTCGTCCTCGGCGAACAGCCGCGTGAGGATCTCGCGGGCGCCGCGATCAAGAAGATCCCTTCCGAGAGCGGTTCCCAGGGTGTCGGCCTCGGCGGCGGTGCCGGTGATTTCCCCCCGGACAACCTCGCTGCCATCCGGTGAACCCACCAGGCCTCGCAGACGCAGGCGGTCACCATCCAGTTCGGCGTAGGCGCCGAAGGGCACCTGACAACTGCCTTCAAGCTCCCGGTTCATGGCCCGCTCCGCAGCAACGCGGATATGGCTGTGCTGATGATCCAGCGGTGCGATCAACCGCTCCACCACATCGTCGCCCGTGCGGCACTGGATCCCCAGCGCTCCCTGGCCCACGGCGGGCAGGCTTTCCTCCGGCGGCAGGGTGCGTGTGATGCGCGCCTCCATCTGCAGGCGCTGGAGGCCGGATGCGGCGAGAATGATGGCGTCGAACTGACCTTCATCGAGCTTTGCCAGCCGGGTATTCACGCTGCCTCGCAAGGTCTCGACCCGCAGATCGGGCCGCGCCGCGCGGATCTGGCACTGGCGACGCAGACTGGCACTCCCCACAAGGCCGCCTTCGGGGATGTCGGACAGGCTGGTGTAGTGTACGGAGAGAAAGGCATCACGGGGATCCGCCCGCTCGGGAATCACCGGCAGATGGAGGTCGGGGGTGATGGCGGCGGGGACATCCTTCATGGAGTGCACGGCGATATCGGCACGCCCGTCCAGAAGCCCCTCTTCCAGCTCCTTGAGAAACAATCCCTTGCCGCCGATGCGCGCCAACGGCGCATCAAGGATGCGATCACCGCGCGTACTCATGCGCACAAGCTCGACGTTCAGCCCGGGATGCGCCGCCTGCAGCCGTTCGGCAACGTGCTCGGCCTGCCACACGGCGAGGGGTGATTTACGAGTGGCAATACGCAGCGTCTCGACGGACATTCCGGGCTCCTCGGGCGTGGTGCGGTGACGCAACAGGATGCCACGAGTTGACCATGGCTGCCGAATCCCGCGCTCCAGCGGGCGGCCCCTCAGCCCGATGGCTGGCCCATGGACTCAAGCAGCTCCTTGACGTGACTGACGTGCCGGCGACTGACTTCAAGCCGGGCGGTCAGCCCACGGAGCGCCAGGCAGTAGCGGCCGGCGCCGTCCTTCTCGAGCCGCCCGAGCCGGTCCCGGGCCACCAGGGCATTGCGGTGAATGCGCACGAACCAGCCGTTGAACTCGTCTTCCAGCTGGCGCAGGGATTCCTCGATCAGGTCTTCGCCACCGGTATGGCAGACACTGACATACTTGTTATCGGCCCGGAGGTAGTGGATATCCGCCACCGGCAGGAGCTCCAGCACCCCCCGACGCCGGCAGAGAATGTGGCCCCGGGGCCCCTCGCCGCTGCCGCCCTGGGTACCCAGGGCCTCCAACTGCGGCCGGGTGACCCGGCAGGCGCGTTCAAGTGCCTGCTGCAGGCGCTGGCGTCGCACGGGCTTGACCAGGTAGTCCACCGCCTGGGCATCGAAGGCGGCCAGAGCGTGTTCGCCGTATGCGGTGACAAAGATCACCGCCGGTGGCGCATCAGCATCCGCCAGAGCGCGGGCGGCGGCGACGCCGTCGGTGCCGGGCATACGGATGTCCATGAGCACCACGTCCGGCTGGTGCTTGCGGGCCAGGCGGATGGCCTCGTCGCCGTCGCTGGCGCCGGCCACCACCTCGTGCCCGCCCAGGTCGGACACCTGCTGTGCCAGCCGTTCGCGAGCCGGGGCTTCGTCATCGACGATGAGGATGCGCATCGCTCTCTCCGTCACTGCCTCCCTGTGTTCCGGCGCCCACCGGCCGGTACGGCAGATGGAGGCAGACACGGTACCGCTCTGCGTCCGTCGCCGTCAGCAGCTCCGCGGTGGTGCCAAACGCGTGGCGTAACCGCTCGGCCACGTTGGCCTGGGCCATGCCCAGCCCGCCCTGGGAGGCCCCATCCCGCCCCGGGGCGGGCAGCGGATTGTCGACGCAGATCATCAGGGTGTGCTCCTGGCACTGGCCCAGGATACGGATGGTACCGCCATCCCGGCGGGGCTCGATGCCATGGTAGACGGCGTTCTCCAGCAGCGGCTGCAGGGTCAGCGGCGGCAGCGCGGCGTCGCCGGGCAGTGCGTCAATCTGCCACTCCACCACCAGGCGTTCCCCCAGGCGGAGCTCCTCCATGTGCAGGTACCCTTCCGCCAGCTGGATCTCGTCATCCAGTCTCGCCAGACGGTCACCGGATTCGAGGCTGGCGCGGAACAGGTCGGCCAGGTCTTCCACGGCGGTTTCGGCCTGCTCGGGTCGGGCACGGATCATGGACGCGATGGTGTTGAGGCTGTTGAACAGGAAGTGGGGGCGAATGCGCGCCTGCAGGGCCTGCACGCGGGCGGCGGAGGCGCCTTCGACGCGCCGCCGCCAGTCCTGTTGCAGGTAGAAGTAGCGTAGGGCCAGGGCGGACACCAGTGCGGCAATGCCCAGGCTGCGGAGGATGAAGCCCGCGGGGTGATCGCCGCCCGCGGTGAGCACCAGGCTCCATGCAAGCCAGGCGACGGCAGCGGTGATGGCGAGCACCATCAGCCAGGCGATCATGCCGGCCTTTTGGGGACGCATGCGGGCAAGCCAGCCACGGCTGAGGCACAGAGCCACGGTGCAGCCGAGGGCGATCCACTGGACGTAGAGGGTATACAGACTCAGCGCATGCCAGCGATCAACTCCGGGGGGCTGGGCAAGCACCAGCACGAACACCAGCAACTCGGCGATCACCACCACCACCAGGATGGTGCGCAGGTTGCAGAAGTCCGGCAGGAAGCCGGTGTCGACCGGCGTGTCAGTTCGTTGGTTGTTGTCCATGGCGCGCCGTTGGGCCGTTTGCCGTCAAGTGTGGTGGGTGACGGAGCGCACGGCAAGCAGCGGGTGTTCCGGCGCTGATATACTCTGGGGCTTCGATCCGGGGCGTAGAACCCGCGTTTCCGGTGACGGACACGCTGTGGATACATCCCTGTACGCTCGTCTCCAGCCGTCCATGGCTGGAGACGGTCCGTCACCGGAAACCCGGGTCCCACGCGTGGCGCGTCAGCGATTGAACCTTCGCTCGACGCCCTCTACATCCACCGCCGACATCGGTTCTCCATCCATGAGCGATAACAACTCCAGCCAGCAACTCTGGACCGGCCGCTTCACCGAAGCGACTGACGCCTTCGTCGAGGCTTTCACCGCCTCGGAGCACTTCGACCGGCGGCTGTACCGACAGGACATCCGGGGCTCCATTGCCCATGCGCGCATGCTCGCCGCCGGGGGGGTGCTCACCGAGGCGGACCGCGATGCCATCGTCCAAGGGCTGCGGGAGATCGAGGCGGAGATCGATGGCGGCGAGTTCCAGTGGTCACCAGCCCTGGAAGATGTGCACATGAACATCGAAAAGCGCCTCACCGATCGCATCGGCGAGGCGGGCAAGAAGCTGCATACCGGGCGCTCGCGCAACGATCAGATCGCCACCGATATCCGGCTTTACCTGCGCGAGGCGATCGATGCCGTCTGCGCGGAGCTCATGCGCTTCCAGCGGGGGCTGGTGGAGCTCGCCGACCGCGAGGCGGACACCATCATGCCCGGGTTCACCCACCTGCAGGTGGCCCAGCCGCTGAGTTTCGGCCACCACCTGCTGGCCTGGTACGAGATGCTGGTGCGGGACCAGGCGCGCATGGAAGACTGCCGGCGGCGGCTGAACGTCATGCCCCTGGGGTCGGCGGCCCTGGCGGGAACCAGTTACCCCATCGACCGCGACATGACCTGCGCGGAGCTCGACTTTGACCGCCCCAGCGACAACTCGCTGGATTCAGTGTCGGATCGCGACTTCGCCATGGAGTTCACGGCGGCGGCGGCGATTCTGCTGACCCACACCTCGCGCATGGCCGAGGAGATGATCCTCTGGACCTCGCCCATGTTCGACTTCGTCGACCTGCCGGACCGCTTCTGTACCGGCTCCAGCATCATGCCGCAGAAGAAGAACCCGGACGTGGCGGAGATCGTGCGCGGCAAGACCGCCCGGGTGAACGGCCACCTGGTGGGTCTGCTGACGCTGATGAAGTCCCAGCCGCTGGCCTACAACCGGGACAACCAGGAGGACAAGGAGCCGCTGTTCGATACCGTGGACACGGTGCTGGACTGTCTGCGCGCCTTCGCCGACATGGTGCCGGCCATGGCGCCCAAACGGGACAACATGTTCGCCGCGGCCAAGAAGGGGTTTTCCACCGCGACGGACCTGGCCGACTACCTGGTGCGCCAGGGCGTGGCCTTCCGCGACGCCCACGCCATCGTCGGCGCCGCCGTCCGCCACGGGGTGGACAACGGCGTGGACCTGGCCGACATGGATCTGGCCACCCTGCAGGGCTTCTCCGACACCATCGGTGACGACGTCTACGAGGTGCTCACCCTGGAAGGCTCCCTGGCCGCCCGCAACCACATCGGCGGCACCGCCCCGGCGCAGGTGCGGGCGCAGGTCAAGAAGGCACGCGAGCGCCTGAACCAGGCGTAGGGCGGATCTTCAGATCCGCCGATCAGGCTTCCAGAAGCCGCCTTGGCGTGCATGGCTTTTGACGGCGGACCTGAAGGTCCGCCCTACGGTTCGCTCTACGCCAGCACCCGCTGCAGCCAGTCGCCGATGGCCTGGATCTCCTCCAGGCACACCGCGTGTTCCATGGGGTAGTCGTGCCACTCCACGCGGTAGCCCAGCTGCTCCAGGAATTCCCGGGACTTCTGGCCCATCTGCATGGGCAGCACCGGGTCGGCGGTGCCGTGGGCCATGAACATCGGCGTGTCACTGTTGGCGCTGCTTCGCTCCGCGGAGACGGATTCGGTAAGTGGCAGATAGGTGGACAGGCCCATGACCCCGGCCAGGGGCTCCGGATAGCGCACGCCGGTGTGCAGGGCGATGGCGCCGCCCTGGGAGAAGCCGGCCAGAACGATACGGCCACTGGGAATGCCGCGGTCGTTCTCACGGCGGATCAGCGCATGGGCATGCTGCTCGGACTCGCGAATCCCCGGCTCATCCTGCTGCGCATTGCCGCCCAGGGCGATGATGTCGTACCAGGCCCGCATGGCCATGCCGCCGTTGAGGGTCACCGGTCGCACCGGCGCGTGCGGGAAGACGAAGCGCACGGGCAGGTTTTCGGGCAGGCGCAGCTCGGGAACAATGGGCTCGAAGTCGTGGCCGTCGGCCCCCAGGCCGTGCAGCCAGATGACGCTGGCCACGGCGTTGTCCCGCGCCCCCGCCTCGACACAATCCAGCACTTCCTCGCTCATGGGTATCTCCGTCCGGTTCCGGTACCAAAGTTCGCTGCATCCTACCGCCGCCACGGCGGGTTGTGCCACTGGGCGTGGCCGATCCGGCAGTCGCCGACAACGTCGGAGCCAGGGGGTCGAAGCAGGGCAGCATCAAACAGGCACGGCCGCTGACCGGGTACTCCGGTCCCGGACCGTCACTGGCCATGGAAGGCCAGTGCCGAGCGTACAGGGATGTATTCACAGCGTGTCCGGGACCGGAGTACCCGGTCAGCGGCCCCGGGACGAAGCCCGCAACACGATCTGCGGCGACCTGTCCGGGAGCATTCCAGGGAAGCGCCATCCTCACAGGGCGTTGGGGTAGACGGTGCATCAAGATGCACTACGGTCGTCGGCATGACGCAGGCCCCCTCTGTCGCGACTGACGTCGCTCCCACAAGGAGGGGAATCAGTGGTCGTCGCGTCGTTGGTGGGGCAACCGGTATACTGATGCGTTTCGCGGGAGGATTGGTCATGCGGCGAATCGCCTTTATTTTACTGCTGACCCTGTTGCTGGCCGGGTGCGGGCAGAAGGGTGATCTGTATCTGCCCGAAGACGAGGACGACAACGCCAGCGCCAGCCCGACGCCCGTGAGCGTGCCGGAGAAGGAGACTGCATGACCCCGTTCAGCGACCGGAACGGTTCCCTCCACGCCGAGGACGTGCCCCTGGCGGACATCGCCGCAGAGCACGGCACGCCGGCCTACGTGTACTCCCGTGGCGCACTGGAGGCGCACTGGCGCGCCTACGACCGGGCCTTCGAGGGCGTGGACCACCTGATCTGCTACGCGGTCAAGGCCAACAGCAATCTGGCGGTACTGGACACCCTGGCGCGACTGGGGTCGGGCTTTGACATCGTCTCCGGCGGCGAACTGGAGCGGGTGCTGCGCGTGGGCGCCGATCCCGCCAAGGTGGTGTTCTCCGGGGTCGGCAAGAGCCGCTATGAAATGGCGCAGGCCCTGAATGCCGGGGTTGGCTGTTTCAACGTGGAATCCGAGGCGGAGCTGGAGCGCCTGGACCACGTGGCCGGGCGACTCGGTCACGTGGCGCGGGTGTCCCTGCGGGTGAACCCCGACGTGGACGCGGGCACCCACCCCTACATCTCCACCGGCCTGCACGAGAACAAGTTCGGCATCGACGTCGCCTCCGCGGAGGCGCTGTACCGGCGCCATGCCACCTTCGCGCATCTGCGCTTCACCGGCGTGGACTTCCACATCGGCTCCCAGCTCACCCGCACAGCGCCCTTCGAGGACGCCCTGGAGCGGGTGCTGGCCCTGCTGGACCGGCTCGAGGGCAGCGGCGTCTCCCTGGAGCACATCGACATCGGTGGCGGCCTCGGCGTGTGCTACGACGACGAAACCCCGCCGGAGCCGGCGGAGTACGCCAGCGCCCTGCTGCCGCACCTGCGCCGGCGCGGCCTGCGGGTACTGGTGGAGCCGGGCCGCTCCATCGCCGCCAATGCGGGGGTACTGCTCACGCGGGTGGAATACTTGAAGCCCACGGAAGCGCGGAACTTCGCCATCGTCGACGCCGCCATGAACGACCTGCTGCGCCCGTCCCTCTATTCCGCCTGGCAGGCGATCGTGCCGGTGCAGGAGCGCAGCGACACACCAGCCCACAGATGGGACATTGTCGGTCCGGTCTGCGAAACCGGGGATTTCCTGGGCAAGGACCGACAGCTGGCCCTGGCACCCGGCGATCTGCTGGCGGTGCATTCCGCCGGCGCCTACGGCTTCGTCATGAGCTCCAACTACAACACCCGTGGGCGGCCGCCGGAACTGCTGGTAGACGGCGACCAGGTGCACCTGGCTCGCCGGCGGGAAACCGTGGAGGATCAGCTGGCCCCGGAGCGCACCCTGCCGGAGGCGTCGGCATGAGCCTGGCGTTCACCAAGATGCACGGTCTGGGCAACGACTTCGTGGTCATTGATGCCATCCGCCAGTCCGTGGACCTGGACACGGCAACGATCCGCCACCTGGCGGACCGCCGGTTCGGCGTCGGCTGCGATCAGGTGCTGCTGGCCGAATCCGCCACGGAGCCCGGCATGGACTTCCGCTACCGCATCTTCAACGGCGATGGCTCGGAAGTGGAGCAGTGCGGCAACGGGGTGCGCTGCCTTGCACGTTTCCTGCTGGATCAGGGGCTGACAACACAGACCCATCTGCGCATCCAGACCCTGGGCGGGCCCACGGAGGTCACCGTGGAATCCGACGGGCGCATTACCGTGAACATGGGGCCGCCTCGCCTGGAGCCGGAGGCCATCCCCTTCCATGCCGGGCTGCGGGCGGCCCTGTATCCCCTGGAGGTGGCCGGCGAGGAACTCACCATCGGCGCCGTCTCCATGGGCAACCCCCATGCCGTGCTGCAGGTGGACCGCGTCGACACCGCGCCAGTGGACCGGCTGGGCCCCGCCATCGAGCGCCATGCGGCATTTCCGGCCCGGGTCAACGCCGGTTTCATGGAGGTCGTCGACCGTGGGCACATCCGGCTGCGGGTGTACGAGCGCGGCGCCGGCGAAACCCTGGCCTGTGGCACCGGCGCCTGCGCGGCGGCGGTCGCAGGACATGTGCAGGGTCTGCTGGACAGCATCGTCCGGGTGGATCTCCCCGGCGGCCGCCTGGTGATTGAATGGGCCGGCGAGGGGTCGCCGGTGTGGATGACCGGCCCGGCCACCACGGTCTTCCACGGCAGCATCGACCTGCCACCCGGACGATGACGGCTCCGGCCAGGTCCGATAGACTGACACGCATTCGTTGCTATCGGCGGCCCCGCCGGCCCACGGGCAGGGCACCCGGACGACAACAACACCATCGCAGGCGCCTCACGGGAGGATGGCGATGACCAGCCAGAACAGCGCGGGAGTGGACGAACAGCTCCCGGAAGAGGCCATTGCGGCCTATCTGCAGCAGAACCCGGAGTTCTTCAACCGGCACCCGGAACTCACGGTTCACCTGCGCGTCCCCCACGAGTGTGGCGATGCCACCTCGCTGATCACCTACCAGGTGGACCGGTTGCGGGACGAGAACCGGAAACTCAAGGGCCGTCTGGACGAACTCCTGCAGGTGGCCCGGGACAACGACCGCCTGGCCGACCAGCTACACCGGCTCACCCTGGAGCTCATGGACAGCCAGGACCTGGACGGGCTGCTGCAGACCCTCAAGGACGGGCTGCGCCACCAGTTCGAGTCCGACCTGATGGCCATCGCCCTCTTCCCCGAGGAGTTCGCGGTGGGTGATCAGGACTGCCTGAGCGGAACCGGGCGCGACGCCCTCGCGGACCTGATGGCCTCGGGCCAGCCGCGACTGGGTCACCTGGGCGAGGAGCAGGCACAGGCGCTGTTCGGCCACGCCAGCACCCGGCTGGGCTCCGCGGCGGTGGTGCCCATCAGTGACAATCACGACGTCACGGGTGTGCTGGCGGTGGGCAGCTTCGACGCCGATCGCTTCAACCCCAGTCAGGGCACCGTGTTCCTGCGCCAGCTGGGCCAGCTCGCCGGCCGCGCCCTGCGCCCCTACCGGACGGCCTCGGCATAGCCATGGACCCGGCGGCGCTGGAGTGGCTGCAGCGTTTCGACAACCACCTGCGCAGTGAACGCCGACTTGCCCATCTGACCCGGAAGCACTACGGCCGCGATCTGGACGCCCTGATCCGATGGTGCGACCAACAGGCCCTCGCCGACTGGAGCGACCTCCACGCCAGCCATGTTCGCCAGTTCGTGGCCGACGGTCATCGCCACGGACTCTCCGGACGCTCCCTGCAGCGCCGCCTGGCGGCCCTGCGTACGTTCTTCCGCTATCTGGTGCGCGAGGGCGCCCTGCAGCACGATCCGGCCACCGATATCCCTGCACCCAAGAGTGGCAAGCGCCTGCCCCGCACCCTGGACGTGGACAGCGTGGCACGCCTGCTGGACGGCCTGGATCCGGGGGAGGACTCGCTCCTGCTCCGCGACCTGGCCCTGTTCGAGCTGCTCTACTCCTGCGGCCTGCGACTGAGCGAGGCCGCCTCCCTGGACCTGAACGGCCTGGATCTGCGGGAAGGCGTGGTGCGCGTCACCGGCAAGGGGGCCAAGGACCGCCTGCTGCCCATCGGTCGCAAGGCAAGGGAGCGCCTGGGCGAATGGCTGCAGACCCGCGGCGGCCTGGCCCGCATCGAGGAACAGGCGGTGTTCGTCAATCGTCGCGGCGGGCGGCTGTCCGTGCGCAGCATCGAGGACCGCCTGGCGCGGCTGGCCGGGCAGCTGCTGGGTCAGGCCGTCCACCCGCATATGCTGCGCCACTCCTTCGCCAGCCACATGCTGGAATCCAGCGGTGATCTCCGCGCCGTGCAGGAGCTGTTGGGGCACGCCAGCATCGGCACCACCCAGGTCTACACCCACCTGGACTTCCAGCACCTGGCCCGGACCTATGACGCCGCCCACCCCCGGGCCCGTCGCCGTGGTGACGACCAGTGACCCGCGCCCTTTAAATCGGCAGCCCCGCCCCCATCACCGGGGGAGCCCTGCCTGATAGACTATCGGGCGCTATCCACCCCGGCACAGGAGTCGCAGGCTCGTGGAACAGTTTGAAGGCACTACCATTCTCGCCGTACGCCGCAACGGCCAGGTGGCCCTGGGCGGCGACGGCCAGGTCTCCCTGGGCAACACCGTGATGAAGGGCAACGCCCGCAAGGTGCGACGGCTCTTCCACAACGAGGTCATTGCCGGCTTCGCCGGCGGCACGGCCGACGCATTCACCCTGTTCGAGCGCTTCGAAGGCCAGCTCGAGAAGCACCGGGGCAACCTGGCGCGCTCCGCCGTGGAGCTGGCCAAGGACTGGCGCTCGGACCGCGCGCTGCGGCGCCTGGAGGCGCTGCTGGTGGTGGCGGACAAGGATCTCACCCTGATGATCTCCGGCAATGGCGACGTCATCGAACCCGAACGGGACCTGATCAGCATCGGCTCCGGCGGTCCGTACGCCCAGGCCGCCGCCACCGCCCTGCTGGACGAGACGCAGCTGGGCGCCCGCGAGATCGTCGAAAAGGGGCTGAACATCGCCGCCGACATCTGTGTCTACACCAACCGGTACCTCACCATCGAGGAACTGCCAGGTAGCAACCCCACCGTGGAGGCCTGAGAAGACCATGTCCGAGATGACCCCCCGGGAGATCGTCCAGGAGCTGGATACCCACATCATCGGCCAGGCCGATGCCAAGCGGGCCGTGGCCATCGCCCTGCGCAACCGCTGGCGGCGCATGCAGCTCGACGAGCCCCTGCGCGGTGAGGTGACGCCCAAGAACATTCTCATGATCGGCCCCACCGGCGTGGGCAAGACCGAGATCGCCCGGCGCCTGGCGAAGCTGGCCCGGGCGCCCTTCGTGAAAGTGGAGGCCACCAAGTTCACCGAAGTGGGCTACGTGGGCCGTGACGTGGAGTCCATCGTCCGGGATCTGGTGGACTACGCCATCAAGATGATCCGCGAAGAGGAAATGGAGAAGGTCCAGTACCGCGCCGAGGAGGCCGCCGAGGAACGGCTGCTGGACATCCTGCTGCCGCGGGCCACCACCCACAGCAGTGACGCCGACGACCACAGCGAGGCCACCCGCACGAAAATGCGCAACAAGCTGCGCTTCGGTGACCTGGACGACCGCGAGGTGGAAGTCGACGTCTCCGCGCACTCCCCCAGCGTGGACATCATGGCCCCGCCGGGCATGGAGGAGATGACCAACCAGCTCCAGAGCATGTTCCAGAACATGGGCGGGCAGCGTACGCAGAAGCGCAAGATGAAGATCCGTGATGCCCGCAAGGTGCTCCAGGAAGAGGAAGCGGCGCGGCTGGTCAATGAAGAGGAGGTCAAGGTCGCCGCCGTGGAGCGGGTGGAGCAGAACGGCATCGTCTTCCTGGACGAGCTGGACAAGGTGGCCAAGCGCGCCGAGAGCGGGCAGGGCGGCGATGTCTCCCGGGAGGGCGTGCAGCGAGACCTGCTGCCCCTGGTGGAGGGCTCCACCGTGTCCACCAAGCACGGCATGGTCCGCACCGATCACATCCTGTTCATCGCCTCCGGCGCCTTCCACCTGTCCAAGCCCTCGGACCTGATCCCCGAGCTCCAGGGCCGCCTGCCCATCCGCGTGGAGCTAAGCGCGCTCCAGGTGGAGGACTTCGTGCGCATCCTCACCGAACCCAGCGCCTCGCTCACCGAGCAGTACACGGCGTTGATGAAGACCGAGGGCTGCGAGCTCGTGTTCACCGATGACGGGATCGACCGCATCGCCCAGGTGGCCTGGGAGGTGAACGAGCGCACCGAGAACATCGGTGCCCGGCGTCTACACACGGTCATGGAGCGCCTGCTGGAGGAGATCTCCTATCAGGCCCCGGACCGCAGCAACGACACCATCACCGTGGACGCGGCGTACGTGGACGAGCACCTGCGGGATCTGGCCAAGGACGAGGATCTCAGCCGGTACATTCTGTAGGGTGGACCTTCAGGTCCACCTTCCCCCAACATGCCGGCCAAGGCGGCTCGTCGGAGCCCGCAATGGCGGACCTGAAGGTCCGCCCTACACGGCTAATCGACGCTCGAGCGGCAGACCCGAAGGTCTGCCCTACGGTCTGCTGCCCCAGCGCATAAACACCTGTCCGGGAGACCGCCATGCCGAACCCGACCGAACTGCAACTGCACCAGGCCTCGAAGGTGCTCGAGGTGAGCTTCGACGACGGCAGCCGCTTCGAGCTTTCCTGTGAATACCTGCGCGTCCACTCCCCCTCGGCGGAGGTGAAGGGCCATGGCCCGGGGCAGGAAGTGCTGCAGGTGAACAAGGAAGACGTGAACATCACCCGCATCGAGCCGGTGGGCAACTACGCGGTGCGCCTGCATTTCGACGACGGACACCACACCGGGCTGTACACGTGGGAGTATCTGTACGAGCTGGGCGCGAACAAGGACGACTACTGGCAGAAGTACCTGGATGCACTGGCCGCCGCGGGGTATCAGCGGCGGGTGTGATGCGGGCACGGACGGCGGTGGGTGACCGGTGCATTCAAAATGCGCCCGACGGGTCGCGGCTCGCGCCGCTCCTACGCTGAGGCGCTCCCATGTTGTCCTACATAGACGTAGGGTGGACCTTCAGGTCCACCGCCTTGCCACCCGCAAGCCAAGGCGGTCCATCGAAGCCGTCATGGTGGACCTGAAGGTCCACCCTACGCTCTCACAGGCCGCGGCGCCGGAGTCGGGTGCATCGGTCACGGACCGTCTGCGGCCAGGACGGCCGCAGTCGAGCCTACATGGATGTATTCACGGCGTGTCCGTGACCGATGTACCCGACTCCGGCGCCCCGACCCACGGCACACGAGCAACCGTGACCCAGTTCTCCGCACCCCGCCATAGTGGTACCGTTGGCAACCATCATCGACAGCCAGTAGCGAACAGGAACGCACCCGTGACCACCCAGACCCCGGACGACGACACCATCGACTTCGGCTACCAGCGCGTGCCGCGCGGCGAGAAGGCTGCCCGGGTGGGCGAGGTCTTTCGCTCTGTGGCCGGTCGCTACGACCTGATGAACGATCTGATGTCCGCCGGACTGCACCGCCTGTGGAAGCGCCAGACGGTGGCCATGGCACGGCTGCGCCCGGGACAGCGGGTGCTGGATCTCGCCGCGGGCACCGGTGACCTGGTAGAGCTCATGGCGCCGAAGGTCGGGCGCGAGGGGCAGGTGGTGATGACCGACATCAACGAGGCCATGCTCACCGAGGGCCGCAACCGCCTCATCGACGCCGGCTGGCTGCGCCCCATCGACCATGCCCAGGTCAACGCCGAACACCTGCCCTTTGCCAGCGGCAGCTTCGACCGGGTGACCATCGCCTTCGGCCTACGTAACGTCACCGACAAGGAACAGGCCCTGCGGGAGATGCGTCGGGTGCTCAAGCCCGGTGGGTTCGCCCTGGTGCTGGAGTTCTCCCAGCTCTACATCAAGGCGCTGCGCCCGGTCTACGACGCCTACTCGTTCCAGGTGCTACCCCGCATGGGCAAGCTGGTCACCAATGATGCCGACAGCTACCGCTATCTGGCCGAGTCCATCCGTATGCACCCGGATCAGGCCACGTTGCGGGACATGATGCTCGGCGCCGGACTGGAAGACTGCGACTACACCAACATGAGCGGCGGCGTGGTGGCCATCCACCGCGGCTACCGCTACTGAGCCATACGGCAGCCACCGGAGGCGCTTGATGACCACTCCCCTGGGCTTGCTGCTGGATCCGGCAAACCGCATCCTCGCCCGCATCATACGGCTGGACCCGGACGCCGCCACGCGGGTCGCGCCACTCACCGGCCGCCGCATCCGCGTCGCCCTGAGCGAGCCGGAGATCACCGTCGACGCCACCTTCACCACCGACGGCCTGCACCTGGCAGAACCCGGGGAGGACGTCGCCGACGTCACGGTCAACGGGCGGCTCGGCGATCTGCTCGCCCTGGCACGGAACCCGGAGACGGGCGGCAGTGGCCTGCGCTTCGAGGGTGATGCCGCCGTGGCCCAGCAGGTACGGCGCTTCTTCCGTGACCTGGACGTGGACTGGGAAGAGGGACTCGCCACCTACCTGGGCGACGCGCCGGCCCACCAGATCGGCCGCCTGGTCCGCGGTGTGCGTGGCTGGTTCGCCGAGAGTCGCGACGCCGCCGGACGCAACCTGGCGGAATACCTCACCGAGGAGCGGCGTGACCTGCCCCCACGGGCCGAACTGGATGCCTTCCTGGACGACGTGGACCGCCTGCGCAGCGACGCCGACCGCCTGGCGGCACGCGTTACCCTGCTGGAACAGCGTACACGGGACGACGGAGCATGATCCGGCGCGGCCTGCGACTACTGCACATCAACTGGGTGCTGGTGAAGTACGGCCTGGACGACGTCATCCTGGCCACCCGGCTGCTGCGGCCGCTGCAGTGGACCCGGTATTTCATGCCCTGGAACTGGGTACGACGCAGCCACGGCACCCGGGGCGAGCGCATCCGGCAAGCTCTGGAGGAATTGGGGCCGATTTTCGTCAAGTTCGGCCAGATCCTCTCCACCCGGCGCGACCTGCTGCCACCGGACATCGCCGACGAGCTGGCGCGGCTGCAGGACCGGGTGCCGCCGTTCCCCGCCGATGCGGCCCGGGCCATCATCGAGCGCTCCTACGAACACCCGCTGGGCGAGGTGTTCCAGCGCTTCGACGACACACCGATTGCGTCGGCCTCCATTGCCCAGGTCCATGGCGCGCGCCTGCGCGACGGCCAGGAAGTGGTGGTCAAGGTCGTGCGCCCGGACATCGAGCCGGTTATCCGGCGTGATCTCGGCCTCATGTACACCTTCGCCACCCTGACCCAGCGGTACTGGTCTCACGGCCGGCGACTGCGGCCGCGGGAAGTGGTGGCGGAGTTCGAGAAAACCCTGATCGACGAGCTGGATCTCATGCGCGAGGCCGCCAACGCCTCGCAGCTGCGACGCAATTTCCAGGACTCGGAGTTGCTGTACGTCCCGGCGGTGCACTTCCATCTCACCACCGCGCACGTCATGGTCATGGAGCGGATCAGCGGGGTACCGGTGAACCACATGGAGACGCTGCGGGCACAGGAGGTGGATCTGCGCCGTCTGGCGGAGAAGGGTGTGGAGATCTTCTTCACCCAGGTCTTCCGCGACAGCTTCTTCCACGCCGACATGCACCCGGGCAACATCTTCGTGGACACCTCCGCGCCGGCGGACCCGCGCTACATCGCCGTTGACTTCGGCATTGTCGGCAGTCTCGGGCCGGTGGACCACCGCTACCTGGCAGAGAACTTTCTCGCCTTCTTCAACCGCGACTACCGCCGGGTGGCCGAGCTACATGTGGAATCCGGCTGGGTGCCCCCGGGCACCCGCGTGGAGGAGTTTGAAGCGGCCATCCGCACCGTATGCGAACCGATCTTCGAGCGCCCGCTGCGGGAGATCTCCTTTGGCGCCCTGCTGATGCGGCTGTTCCAGACCGGCCGGCGTTTCGACATGGAGATCCAGCCGCAGCTGGTGCTGCTGCAGAAGACCCTGCTGAACATTGAAGGCCTGGGGCGGCAGCTCTACCCCGAACTCGATCTCTGGCGCACCGCCAAGCCTTACATGGAGCGCTGGATGCGCGAGGAACTCGGCGTCGGCGCGGTGCTGCGCAACATCCGCCGCGAGCTTCCCCACTGGGGCGAAGAGCTGCCGCGCATGCCACAGCGGCTGCTGGAAGCCCTGGAGGCACTGCACGACACCCGCCGACAGATGGACAACCAGCGCCAGGAGCTGCAGGCGTTGCGTCAGGCGGTGGACCGCAGCGGCTGGCGCCGTGAGGGCACGCTGGTGGGCGCGCTGGTGATCATCGGCGCCATCGTGCTGGAAATCCTGGGTTCGCCGCCGGAGCCGGAGCTAGGCGGGGTCTCCGTGGCCAGCTGGGGGCTGGGTGTCATCGGCGCCATCATCGCCGGAGTTGGCTGGCTACGCCGCTGAGCCTCGGGGAAATCTGGTATCCTGCCGCGTTATCGTGATGTCGGTGCGGCATCGCATCATCATTCTTTGAAACGACCTTCCGCCTGCACCTGCTGCTGCGCCGCGGCAAGGACATGGCTATTGACGGGGTTGCGACATGAGTCAACTGGACAAACTGGTCGGCCTGCTCGATCTTGAGCAGCTGGAAGTCAATCTTTTCCGGGGCGAAAGCCGGGCCATCGTCGGGTCGCGGGTGTTCGGCGGTCAGGTGCTGGGCCAGGCCCTGGTGGCCGCCGGCCGCACCGTGGCGGAGGACCGTTTCGCCCACTCCCTGCACGCCTACTTCCTGCGCGCCGGCGATGCCGAGGCGCCCATTGTCTATGACGTGGAGCGCACCCGGGACGGCGGCAGCTTCAACACCCGGCGCATCGTTGCCATCCAGCATGGGCGGCCGATCTTCAACATGTCCGTGTCGTTCCAGATCCAGGAAGAGGGCTGCGACCACCAGCTGGACATGCCCGAGGACATCCCGGCACCGGAGGACGTGGAGAGCGAAGTGGACCTGATGGAGCGCTTCCGCGACCGGCTACCACAGCACTTCCTGGATACGCTGATCCACCAGCGCCCCATCGAAATTCGCCCCATCGAGCCCGACGACCCCATGGCCCCCGAACCCATGGCGCCATTCCGCAACTCCTGGATGCGCGCCCGCGGCCCGCTCCCTGACGACGATGGCGTCCACCGAGCCCTGCTGGCCTATGCCTCGGATTTCCGACTGCTAGCCACGGCCCTGCTTCCCCATGGCCGCAGCATCTTTCAGGAGCGCACGCAGATGGCCAGCCTGGACCACGCCATGTGGTTCCACCGCCCGTTCCGCATGGATGAGTGGTTGCTTTACCACATGGACAGCCCCAGTGCCTCCAATGCGCGGGGGTTCACCCGCGGCCATATCTTCAGCCGTGATGGCGACCTGGTGGCTTCGGTGGTGCAGGAAGGGCTGATCCGCCCCACCGACGAGGACTGACGGGCAGGAGAAGGCCTCAGTAATTGCGAATGGAGATGGACACGCCGACGGTGTCGTCCTCGCAGTCCATGACCCGATTATAGGTATCCACCACCTGTCCACCGGGCAGGCCGTCCTCACACAGTGACGGAATGACGGCGCGAACCTGGTAGCCCGAACCGGAGCGATTCACCGCGCCGCGGACAGCGGGACGGGGCTGCGGCTGGTCTGCGGTAGCATTCGCCCGGGCCGCATCGCTGTCGAGCAGCGCGTCATCGGCCTCCAGCTGCAGGCTCAGCTGCAGCGGCACGGGGTCGACGGTGTCCTGAGCCGTTGCCAGGCCGGGGACGGCCAGGGTACACAAAACGCCAAGTAGCAGGCAGATCCGTTGCATTGCCACACACCTCACTCAGGTCTGGAAGATATTCGCGTAGCTCTCTGAATTCTACCCGTACATCGCGCTGCAGCATAGTGATGTCCGTCACATCTCCCGGGGCTCGCGATCATCCTCCGGAGGCATCTGAATGAAGCAGCCATCCCGCAGCAAGCGGCGCATGAGATCGCAGGCGTGGATGCGGGCCAGACGGCGCTCCGGGGTCAGTACCAGATCCATGACGTGCTCCAGCGGGCCAAAGCCCTGCCGCACGTTCTCCGGCACCTCATCCAGCGCTGCGTGGCCAGGCACGAACAAGTAGGTATCGGGCGCCTTGGGGCCCTTGTAGACAGCACATAACATAGCAGAACCTCACCGTGGTCGGGCGCCGGGAGTATCCACACTCCGGGACCCGACGGCAAGAGCTGCTGCGTTACGGCTCAGGGTGCGGTCTGTTCGTCGTCCCGGTGGAGAATGAGGTCCACGCGACGATTGGCGGCTCGACCGGGAGCATTGGTATTGGGTGCCACCGGGTCGGTATCCGCACGCCCCACGGCCCGCATGCGTTCCGCCGGCACACCGGCGGACTCCAGGTAGCGCAGCACCTCCGTCGCCCGGGCGGTGGAGAGTTCCCAGTTGGAAGGGAATGCCTGGGTGCGGATGGGCACATTGTCGGTGTGGCCTTCCACGGAGATCTGGCCGGGGTGATCCTGCAGGACCTGCACCAGCTCGTCCAGCACGCTGGTGCCCTCGGTGGTGAGACTGGCGGCCCCTGACTGAAACAGCAGACTGTCCTGGATGCGCAGGCTGACCCGATCGCGCTCCTCGATCACCTCCACCCGGTCGGTCTCCAGATCAGGCCCGTCCATTTCCCGGGCCGCGGGCTCCGCCTCCATGCCGGGTTGTTCGGTGCCCGGCAGCAGTGCCGTGCCCGTGGCCGGCGCCGGCACCGGAATCACCAGCGTCTCGGGGGCGGCCTGGGGCGGACTCGGGTCCGGGTCGGAGAAGGCGAGCAGGACGATGAACAGCACCAGCAGCAGGGTCAGCACGTCCAGGTAGATCAGCATCCAACCGGATTCCGCCTCCGTGTCAGCCCCCTCGGGCACCAGCAGCTCTTCGCGGAAGCGGCTGCCGCCGTCCCCGTGACGCCCCTGGGCCAACAGTTCGCTCATGACCGCCGCGCCCCCGTGCTCGGGTTCTTCGGCGCCGTTGCCGGGGCTTCGCGGATTTCGTCCTGGTACTCGGCCATGAACGAGCGCAGGGTCTCGCGCACGAAGGTCGGGTTACGCTTCTGGCAGATCAGCGCCACCCCTTCGAGCACCATGTTCATGGCGATCAGCCGCTCCTCGGTACGGCGCTCCAGCTTCACCGCCACCGGCTTGAACAGCAGGTTTGCCAGCAGAATGCCGTAGAAGGTGGTGAGCAGGGCCACGCCCATGTGCTGGCCGATGACGGTCATGTCGCCGGTATCCAGCACGAACAGCATGTTGATCAACCCCACCAGGGTGCCGATCATTCCGAACGCCGGGGCGAAGCTGGCCATGGAACGGAACATCTGTGCCTCGGCATGCTCGCGGGTACGCAGCCGGGCGATACGCCAGCGCAGCAGATCCAGGATGTCCTGCTCGGGGGTGCCGTCAATGACCAGCTGCACGCCGGTGCGCAGGAAGGGATTGCGCACCCGGTCCAGGGCCCGTTCCACGGCGCGCAGGTCGTCCCGGAACCAGAGCGTGGCCATGTTGACCAGCTCGTTCATGTCGTCCCGGGTGTAGAGGCGCTCGTTACGGAAGACGATACCCAGCAATCCCAGGACCCGCAGGACTTCGCGCAACGGATAGCTGATGAAGGTGGCCGCCAGGGTACCGACAATGACAATACCGAGGCCGGGCAGATTGAGATAGGCGTAGGCGTCTTCGGCGGCAAACAGCAGCACGGCGGCCAGCAGGACCAGGCCGAAGATCATGCCGATCATTGTGGACGGGTTCATGGGCGCCTCTACCGTTGCAAGCAGGTCGGCGCCGGGTCAGTGCTGGTTGTTCCGGCGCTCATAGAGTTCGTCCAAGCCTACCAGCTCTACCTGGTACGTCTCTGCGAACTGGCGCAGATCCTGCTCGAGAACATCCAGGGTCTCGGGGTAGGGGTGGCCGATGCCCACGGCGGTGCCTTCGCGGTGCGCCGTGCGGAACAACTGATGGAGCTGAGCGCGGATCGCCTCGGTATCCCGGTGATGATCCAGGAACACGTCCCGCGCCAGTGCCGGCAGCTCCGCCTCCAGTGCCATGTCTTTGGCGACGGTGCGCTCCGAGGTGCGGCTGTCCAGGAATAACAGCCCGCCCTCCTCCTGCAACACCTCCATGAGCCAGGTCATATGCCCCGGGTGGCGAGTGAGCAGGCTGCCCATATGGTTGTTCAGCGAGCGCGCGTGGGGCACGGCGTCGAGGCTGTCGGTGACCACCTCGCGGAACTCCTCCGGCGGCATGTCCAGGGTCACGCCACCGGGCCCCAGGGGCACGTCCTCGGTGGCCTGCATGGGCAGATGCAGCATGACGTCCTTGCCCGCCGCATGACAGGCACGGGCCTGACGCTCGGCATGGGGCGTGTGCGGCAGCATGGAACAGACCAGGGGTGCATCCACGGCGACCACGCGATCCCCCTCCGCCGGGCGGTCACCCATGTCGTCGATCACCAGCAGCACCGCCGGTCGGTCACCGGCGCCCACCAGGGCCGGCAGCCACACAAGCGCCGCCAGCAGGGCTACGAACCGCCCCATCAGCGCCCGGCCCCCTGCTCCTGAAAGATGTTGAGCCCCTTGAGCAGGTTCAGCGCCTCGTCGATGGCGTGATCACGCTCGTCGTCGTCATCACCCCGCCGGGGCCGGGTCTCGCGATCCAGGCGCACGTCAGGATCGATGCCGCCCTCCTCGATCACCCGGCCCGAGGGCGTGAAATACTTGGCAGTGGTGAGTTTCACCGCCGAGCCGCCGCTCAGGGGCAGGATGCTCTGCACCGAGCCCTTGCCGAAGGTGTTGTTGCCCATGAGCACGGCGCGGCGATGGTCCTGCAGCGCCCCGGCAACAATCTCCGAGGCAGAGGCGGAGCCGCTGTTGATCAGCACCACGATGGGCGCCCCCCCCAGGACGTCATTGGGTGTTGCGTCGAACTCCATACGCGCGCGATCGCGGCGACCCTCGGTGTAGACGATGCGACCCTCGTGCAGGAAGGCGTCGGACACGGCGACGGCAGCCTGGAGCACACCACCGGGGTTGTTGCGCAGATCCAGCACCAGGCCGCGCATGCGCCCGTTGCCCTCGGTCTGCAGCTCCTCGATGGCATCCAGCAGCTGCGGCCCGGTGCGGGACTGGAACTGACTGATGCGGACGTAGCCGTAGTCATCGTCGAGCATGCGTGCGCGCACGCTGGTGACCTGGATCACCGCCCGCTCCAGGGTGACGGTGAACGGCCCGTCGTCCGTGTCGCGCATGATGGTGAGCTCGATTTCCGTGCCGGGTTCGCCACGCATCAGGCGCACCGCTTCGTTCAGTTCCAGGCCCTTGGTGGATTGTCCATCCACACGGATGATGAGGTCACCGGGCTGCAGCCCGGCCCGCTCCGCCGGCGTGTCGTCGATGGGTGCGATCACCTTGACGAAGCCGTCCTCACGGCCCACCTCGATACCCAGGCCACCGAACTCCCCCCGGGTACCGGACTGAACCTCTTCGAACTCGTCCGGCTTGAGGTAGCTGGAGTGGGGGTCGAGGCCACTGAGCATGCCGCGGATGGCGTCTTCGATCAGCTCGCCGGAGGTGGTCTCGGCGACATAGTCGCTCTTCACCCGGTTGAAGACTTCACTGAAGGTGCGTAACTGCTCCAGGGGCAGGTCCACGGAGACACCGCTGCGGTCGGCAATGACACTGGTGGTCAGGGTGCCGGCGACGCCGAGCATCACCCCCGCTACCAGCGGCAGCAGGGTCTTGCGAGCTAATCGTTTCATAGTGGTTCTGCCCCCCGGGGCAGCGACTCTCCGGAAATACCGTCGGGTTCGGGAACACGGCGCCGGCCGGAAGGGCCGTCAGTCCAGCCAGCGCAGCGGATCCTCGGGCTGACCGGCGACGCGCAGTTCGAAGTACAAGCCGGCGCGGTCACGACCGCCACTGTCACCGACCCGGGCGATCACGTCACCCGCCTCGACCCAGTCACCGACGTCCTTGTACAGACTCTGGTTGTGGCCATACAGCGTCATGTGGCCATCGCCATGCTCGATGATCACCAATAAACCCAGACCGCGCAACCAGTCCGCGAAGACAACGCGCCCGTGAGCCACGGCTTCCACCGGCGTCCCCATTTCGCTGCGCACCAGCACGCCGCGCCAGTCGCCGCCGCTGCGTCGTGGATCGCCAAACTCCGCCGCCAGTTCACCGGTGACCGGCCAGGGCAGGCCACCGCGCTGTTCGCTGAAGGATGCACGGTCAAGGTCACGTTCGGGGACGTCAGCCAGAGCGTCACGCAGGTCATCCAGCAGCGCCTCGAGCTCGGCTTCATCTTCGGCCAGACGCTCCAGGCGCTGCTCGTCGTCGCCAATGGCGGCCTCCACGCGCTCCAGAACGCTGCTGCGCTCCTGGCGGCGCTGGCTCAGGCTGCGGCGTTCCGCCTGCTGTTGCTGGTGCAGGCGTTCCACTTCTGCCAGTTCCTGTTCCAGTTCGTCGCGCAGGTCGCGGTACTCCTGCATCGCCACCATCGCGCTCTGGATGCGCTCGGCACGGGCCTCGCCGACGTAGTCCATGTACACCAGCAGACGGTCCACTGCTGCAGGATCCTGCTGGTTGAGCAGCAGTTTCAGCACCTCCTGACGGCCGCTGACGTAGGCTTCGCGCACGGCGGCGCGCAGCACCCGCCGGTGCTCGCGAACAGTCTCCTCCTCGGCGGCCACCGCCTCGCGGAGCTCGTCCGCCCGCGCCTCGCCCTGCTGCAGACGCTGATCCAGATCCTCGAGGCGATTCACCGCCGCACCGATGGCCTGCTCGAGTTCCCGCAGCTCGGTGACCACTTGATCCCGGCGCTGCTGACGCTCGCTGAGGTCGCTCTCCACCGCTTCGATGCGCTCGCGCAGTGCCTCGAGTTCCGCGGCGGACTCCCGGTAATCCTCTGCCCGCGCGCCTGTGACCGCCACATACAGCACGGTCAGGCCGGCACAGACACGGAGAACGGGAGAGCGTGGCAACGGGACCCCTGAAGCGCAGCGGCAAAAAGATCGCGGCGGGCGGCGTGCGGACATGCCGGTAACGAATCGCCGCCATCGGCCGGTTGTATAATACGGGCTTTTGCCGCCGGGCTTCCAGATTCGTCGCGGGATTGGCAACCCGGGACGGAGCCGCTACCCTGACGCGCCAACCGCGTATTGGCGCGGCAATGCGCCGGCGCCATCCGGAATGCCCGAGTCACCAGGACAATACCTTATGTCGATGGACCAGCTGATCGAATTCGTTACCAACAACTGGGTCCTGTTTCTGGCCCTGGCCATGGTCGTCGTGTGGATCGTGGTGAGCGAGTCCACGCGCTTCGCCCGGGGCGTGCCGCCGGTGGACAGCACCGAGGCCACGCGGTTGTACAACCGCGAGGACGCGCTCTTCGTCGACATCCGCAGCGAGGCGGATTTCGGCAAGGGTCATCTGCCCGGCGCCATCAACGTGCCCAACGGCAACCTGGACCAGCGCCACAAGAAGCTGGACAAGCACAAGGACAAGCCGGTGATCGTCTATGATGCCCAGGGCATGCAGGGCGGCAAGGTCGGCAAGCAGCTCAAGGAGAAGGGCTTCGAGAAGGTGCATCAGCTCCAGGGCGGCTTCAACGGCTGGCAGGAGGCCAACCTCCCCGTCCATACTTGATCGAATAGCGAGCACTTCGCGCGAACCGCTCCACGACAAAACACAGGGAGTTGCCAACATGGCAGAAGACAACGAAGCCGCCGGCGGACAGGGGCAACAGCAGGAAAACAAGCAGCAGTTCGCCATCCGCAAGATCTACGTGCGTGATTTCTCCTTCGAGGCACCCAACTCTCCCGGAATCTTCTCCGGCGAATGGAAGCCCGAAGTCAGCGTGGACCTGGACACGCGCACCACGCGCATCGCCGAGAACACCTACGAGACGGTGGTCCGCGTCACCGTCACCGCCAAGCAGGACGACAAGACGGCGTACCTGTGCGAAGTCCAGCAGGCCGGCATTTTCGTGCTCTCCGGGTTCGAGGAGCAGACCCTGGAGGCGTTGCTGGGCAGCTACTGCCCGGCGCAGCTGTTCCCCTATGCCCGCGAGGCGATTTCCGACGCCGTCACCAAGGGCGGCTTCCCGCAGATGGTGCTGGCGCCGGTGAACTTCGAGGCGCTTTACATGCAGCGACGCAAGCAGCAGCAGGAACAGCAGCAGGCCGCCGAGACGGCGGACGATAACCAGTCCGGCAGCACGCACTAACGGGCATGACGACGATGCAGCCCATGGCCGTTCTCGGCGCCGGCTCCTGGGGCACGGCACTGGCCCTGGTGCTGGCCCGCAACGGCGTGCCGGTGCGCCTCTGGGGCCACGATGCCGGCCACATGGCCACCCTGGAACAGGCCCGCTGCAATCACCGTCATCTACCGGACAGTACGTTCCCGGACAATCTCGCGGCCACCGGTGACCTGGCCGCGGCACTGGACGGTGTTCAGGATGTACTGATCGTCGTTCCCAGCCATGGCTTCGTCGAGCTTATTGCGGAACTGGTGCCGCTGGCGGGTCCAGATACCCGGATTGCCTGGGCCACCAAGGGCCTGGAAGCCAACTCCGGGGGCCTGCTGCATCAGGTGGTGGAGCAACATCTGCCCGGGCGCCCCACGGCCGTCCTCTCCGGGCCCAGCTTCGCCCGGGAGGTGGCGGCGGGCCTGCCCACTGCCGTGACCATCGCTTCCGGCGACCACCGCTTTGCCACCGAACTGGCGGCGGCTTTTCATGGCAGCAACTTCCGCCCCTACACCAGCGACGACATCGTCGGCGTGGAACTGGGCGGAGCGGTGAAGAACGTACTCGCGGTGGCCACCGGCATCGGTGACGGCATGGGGCTGGGTGCCAACACCCGGGCCGGGCTGATTACCCGTGGTCTGGCCGAGGTGGTGCGGCTGGGGGAGGCCATGGGCGCGGATTCCCGCACCTTCATGGGCCTCTCCGGGGTGGGGGATCTCATCCTCACCTGCACCGACGACCAGTCCCGCAACCGGCGGCTGGGGCTGGCGCTGGGACGGGGGCAATCGCTCACCGAGGCGGTGACCGCCATTGGCCAGACGGTGGAAAGTGTGCGCACGGCGGCAGAAGTTCACTCCCTGGCCGCAGCCCAGGCGGTGGAGATGCCCATCTGCGAGCAAGTGCACGCCGTGGTAAACCACGGGCGTCCCGCTCATGAGGCCCTGGACGCGCTTATGGCCCGCAGCCGCAAATCGGAATTCTAAGGAAACGCAGAATAGTGCGCTGTCCCCGACAGCCGGGCTTCACCGGGCGCCCGGAAACCCCAACTGTCGCCAGGCCTCGAACACCGTGACCGCCACCGCATTGGAGAGGTTGAGGCTACGGCTGTCCGGCCGCATGGGCAATCGCAGCCACCGCTCGGGTGGTATTCCCGCCAGCACCGCATCCGGCAGCCCCGCCGTCTCCTGACCAAACAACAGGGCGTCGCCCGGGCGAAAGCACGTTGCGTAGACACTGGCCGTGCCGCGTGTGGTGAGGGCGAAACACCGTTCAGCGTCCGTGGCCAGCAGACAGCTTTGCAGATCGGCATGTACGTGGATGCGGGACCACTCGGCGTAGTCCAGTCCCGCCCGGCGCAGGCGGCTGTCATCCAATGTGAACCCCAATGGCTCCACCAGGTGCAGTTCGGCGCCGGTATTCGCGCACAGACGCATGGCATTGCCCGTGTTCGGGGGAATTTCCGGGTGCAGCAGGATGACGTGGAGCATGACAACGCATTCTCCCGCCACGGCCGGCACTGCGCAATGAGAAGACAGGACAACCCGGCTATGCTTGCAGGGGGCGGCCGAGGATCGGGCAACGACGCGAAAGGACTTGATCCCGACCCGGGCCTGGCCCGACCATGAAGCGGAACGTGCTCCAGCCCCGAATACCAAGCAGAAGCAAGTGAGAGGAGGTGTTGAGATGAATCGACTGGACAATCAGGTAGCCATCGTCACCGGCGGATCCCGCGGGATCGGGCGGGTCATTGCCCTGGAGCTGGCATCCCTGGGCGCCAAGGTGGCCATCAACTACCGTGGTGGCCAGAAGGAGGCCGAGCAGGTCGCCGAGGAGATCAAGCAGAAGGGCGGCGAGGCGCTGGTCCTGCAGGCCGATGTCAGCAAGAAGGACGAGGCCCGCGGCATCGTCACCAAGACCATTGACCACTGGGGACGGCTGGACATCCTGGTGAACAACGCCGGCATCACCAAGGACAAGACCCTGAAAAAGCTCACGGACGACGACTGGGAAGATGTCATCAACACCAACCTCAACAGCGTCTACTACACCGTGAGCGCGGCGCTGCCGACGATGCAGGAACAGAAGTACGGGCGCATCATCAACATCAGCTCGTTCGTGGGGCAGGCCGGCAACTTCGGCCAGACCAACTATTCCGCCAGCAAGGGCGGCATCATCGCTTTTACCAAGAGTGCGGCCCAGGAAGTGGCGAAAAACAACATCACCGTCAACGCCATCGCACCGGGTTTTACCATGACGGAGATGCTGCAGCAGGTCCCGGAGAACGTGCAGGAGAAAATACTGGCCAAGATTCCCATGGGCCGGTTCGGTCAGCCGGAGGAGATCGCCGAAGCGGTGGTGTTCCTGGCCGCCCACGGCAGTTATGTCACCGGACAGCAGATCAACGTCAACGGCGGCGTCTACATGTAACGCCCTTCCCCCGGGGCCGGCGCGGCCCCGGGGTTCAGAAATCCAGATTCAGTTCCTTGATCTTGCGGGTCAGGGTGTTGCGCCCCCAGCCCAACAGCCGCGCTGCCTCCTGGCGACGTCCGCCGGTGGCACGCACGGCCACTTCGATCATGATGCGCTCGAAGCGCGGGGTGGCGTTGTCTAGAATGTGCTCCTCACCCCGGGCGAGCGCCCGCTCCGCCCAGACTGCAAGCGACTCTTCCCAGTCCTCGGTGCTGCCCTCCACCACCTTGTCCTGGCGGAGCTCCGGTGGCAGGTCCTCCATGTGGATCTCGCTGCCGTTGGCCATCACCGTCAGCCAGCGGCAGGTATTCTCCAGCTGGCGAACATTGCCGGCCCACGTCAGCCCCATCAGAAAGCGTTCCACCTCCGGACGTAGCTGCTTGATCTCGACGTTGAGATCGTCAGCGGCCTTGGCAAGGAAAAAGCGTGCCAGCTTGGGGATGTCCTCGCGACGCTCCCGCAGCGCCGGTAGATGCACCCGAATGACATTGAGCCGGTGAAACAGATCCTCGCGGAAACTGCCCTCGGCGACCCGGCTCTCCAGGTCCTGGTGGGTGGCGGCAATGATGCGCACGTCCACCGTCCGCGAGGTATGGCCACCGACACGGTAGAACTCGCCGTCGGCAAGGACGCGGAGCAGGCGCGTCTGCAGCTCGGCAGGCATGTCGCCGATTTCATCCAGGAACAGCGTGCCGCCGTCCGCCTGCTCGAAGCGCCCCTGTCGGGTCTGCTGGGCCCCCGTGAAGGCGCCCTTCTCGTGACCGAACAGCTCCGACTCCATCAGGTCCCGGGGAATCGCCGCCATGTTCAGCGCGATGAACGGGTTATCCCGCCGCGGGCTGTGCCGATGCAGCGCCTGAGCCACCAACTCCTTGCCGGTGCCGGATTCACCGTTGATAAGCACGGTGATATTGGAAGAGGACAGGCGCCCGATGGCGCGGAAGACCTCCTGCATGGCCGGCGCCTCGCCGATGATCTCCGGCGTGCTCTCGTCCTGGGCGGCACTGGTGGCGGCCTGCTCCCGGGCACTCTGCAGGGCACGGCGGACCAGGTCCACGGCCTCGTCCACGTCGAAGGGTTTCGGCAGGTACTCGAAGGCTCCGCCCTGGTAGGCGGACACCGCCGCGTCCAGATCGGAGTGGGCGGTGATCACGATCACCGGCAAGTCCGGCCAGCGCTCCTGGACGCGCTCCAGCAAGCCCAGGCCGTCGAGACCGGGCATGCGGATGTCGGTCATCAGGACCCCGGGACGTCCATGCTGCAGCGCCTGCAGGGCTGCATCACCCGTTTCGAAACTGCGTGACTGCATTCCCGCCTGGCGCAGGGCCTTATCCAGGACCCAACGGATGGAGCGATCGTCGTCGACCAGCCAGACATCATCCTTCGTTGTCATCATCCGCCTCCAGCGGTAACCACAGGGTGAATTCCGTATGCCCGGGCTCACTCCAGCACTCGATCAGACCGCCGTGCTGGTGGACCAGCGTCTGCGCAATGGACAGACCGAGCCCGGTGCCTTCGGGACGCCCCGTGACCATGGGATAGAAAATGCGTTCCTGCAGGTCCGGTGGGATGCCGGGCCCGTTGTCGATGAGATCCACCCGCACCACCAGGCGGTGCGGCGTGTCCGCGATGGTGAACTGGCGCTGGGTACGCGTGCGCAACGTGATTTCGCCACTGTCCCCCAGGGACTGCAGGGAGTTGCGCAGGATGTTCAGCGTCGCCTGAATCAACTGATTGGGTTCTGCGATCAGCGCCGGAATGCTGGGATCGTAATCCCGCCGGATGGTGATCCCGGGGGGCGCCTCTGCAGCCACCAACTGCCGAACCCGCTCCAGGACTTCGTGGATGTTGGTCTCGCGTCGCTGCGGCCGGGTGTTGGGCCCCAGCAGCCCGTTGACCAGCGTGCGCAAGCGATCGGCTTCGCCGATGATGATCTGCGTGTACTCCCTGAGATCCGAGTCACCCAGCTCACGCTCCAGTAACTGGGCGGCGCCACGCAGCCCGCCCAGGGGATTCTTGATCTCGTGGGCCAGGCCGCGCAGAAGATGGCGCGTGGCCTGGTTCTGGTTGATCAGGTTCTGCTCCCGGGTGATCCGCAGCCGCCGGTTGAGGTCGCTGATCTCCAGCAGCACCTCACTCCGGCTCAGGGGCGTCACCGTCAGGTCCACGGTCACCCGGCGGTCCAGGCCGACTTCCAGCACCATCTCCCTGTTCGTATAGGGCTCGCCGGTGCCCAGGGCGTGGATAACGGCATCTTCCAAGCTTGTGGCGCACGGAACCGCGTTGGCGGGGAGCCGATGCCCCATCACCTGACGGGCGCTGAGACCGAACATCACCTCGGCGGCACTGTTGATGTAGCGGATGCAGCCACCGTCATCGCAGAGCAGCACGGCGCTGCTCATGTTATCCAGTGCGCGCGCGGCGGGTGTCGGTTGCTCTTGCGGGCTCATGACCAGTGTCCTAGCAAAAACCAAACCAGCATTGCCGGGCAACGACAAACAGGGCGCAGCAGGGCCGCTAACGCCAGCAATGCCGGGCACCGCGGCGCTTCATTGACCGGGGAAGGCGAGAGACCGGCGCGCACTTCAGGTGCACGCGCACTATCAGGATGCCCTATTTTGGTGCAAAGAGAAACGGGGGGGTCAGTTCCCGGGGAAGGGCACGCCACCCGGGTTGGGGCCGGCGCCCTGCTGGCTTCCAGGCATCAGTCGAGAGGCTTGATGCATATAGAACGTCACCGGATCCGACTCGGCGACAGTGTTGCCTGCACCATCGACGACCCGGACCTGCAGCCGGTGCTCACCCCGATGCACCTCGGTGAGGCGTTGGCTGGTGGAGCGACTGAGCTCGCCCCGCGGTTCGCCGTCAAGGACGAACTGGACCCGATGCCCGTCACGGAGATTCGGATCCAGGGCTACCTGGACGTCCACGTAGCCCTGGTTGTCCCGCACCGTACCCTCATCCTCCGGCTGGATGATGCGCACGCGTGCATAGGCGGACGGATCATCCCGGTCGTCATCTGCCGGCGCGGAACGCGGCTGCTGACGTGACGGAGCACGAAACTGGTAGGACGACACCGGTTCGTCGGACTCCAGACGCTCAGCGCCTTCCCGCGGCTCGTCGGTGTAGGTGACATTGCCATCCTCGTCGACATGCTTGTAGACGTCCGCCAGCAGTGCCGCCGGGGCGAGGCAGATCAGCAGAGTCAGCACACGGATCATCATGGTCAGAATTTAGCACAGGAGGACGAAGAGCGGGGGAGACGGTCCGGCAGAGATGGTTCGACATTGCCAGGCCAAAAAAAACCCCGGCCGGAGCCGGGGTTTCGATTGCCGCATGGACGGGCGCAGTCAGACGCTGTAGTACAGGTCGAACTCCATCGGGTGCGTGGTCATGCGCAGCTGCTGCACATCCTCGCCCTTGAGTTCGATGTAGGCGTCGATGGTGTCGTCGGTGAACACGCCACCCTGCTTGAGGAACTCGCGGTCCTTGTCCAGGGCCTCCAGGGCTTCCTCCAGGGAGAAGGCGACCTTGGGGATCTCGGCCTCTTCTTCCGGTGGCAGATCGTAGAGGTCCTTGTCCATGGCATCGCCGGGGTGGATCTTGTTCTGGACGCCGTCAAGGCCGGCCATCAGCATGGCTGCGAACGCCAGATACGGGTTGGCCGTGGGATCGGGGAAACGCACCTCGACGCGACGGGCCTTGGGATTGGAGATCCACGGCACCCGGATGGACGCCGAGCGGTTGCGGGCGGAGTAGGCCAGCAGCACCGGCGCTTCGAAGCCCGGAACCAGACGCTTGTAGCTGTTGGTGGAGGCGTTGGCGAAGGCGTTGATGGCCTTGGCGTGCTTGATAATGCCGCCAATGTAGTAGAGCGCGGTCTCGCTCAGGCCACCGTACTGGTCACCGGTGAACTGGTTGGTGCCGTCCTTCGCGAAGGACATGTGCACGTGCATGCCGCTGCCGTTATCACCCACCAGGGGTTTGGGCATGAAGGTGGCGGTCTTGCCGTAGGCAGAGGCGACGTTGTGCACGGCGTACTTGAGCTTCTGCACTTCGTCGGCCTTCTTCACCAGGGTGTTGAAGGCAACGCCGATCTCGCACTGCCCGGCGGTGGCCACCTCGTGGTGATGCACCTCCACCTTGAGGCCGAGTTCTTCCATGGCCAGGACCATCGAAGTCCGGATGTCGTGCAGGCTGTCCACCGGCGGCACCGGGAAGTAACCGCCCTTGACCTTCGGGCGGTGACCCATGTTGCCGTCGTCGTAGACGCGCTCGGAGTTCCAGCCGGCCTCTTCGGAATCGATCCGGTAGAAGTTGCCGCTCATGGTGGCGCCCCAGCGGACGTCATCGAAGACGAAGAACTCCGGTTCCGGGCCGAAGAAGGCGGTGTCACCCAGGCCGGTGGACTGCAGGTAGGCCTCAGCGCGCTTGGCCACCGAGCGCGGATCGCGCTCATAGCCCTGCATGGTGTTGGGTTCGATGATGTCGCAGGTGATGTTCAGGGTCGGCTCATCGAAGAACGGGTCCATGGTGGCCGTGGACGGATCGGGCATGAGAATCATGTCCGACTCGTTGATGCCCTTCCAGCCCTGGATGCTGGAGCCATCGAACATCTTGCCGTCTTCGAAAAAGTCGTCCTCCACCTCGGTGGCGGGGATGGTGACGTGCTGTTCCTTACCCTTCGTATCCGTGAAGCGCAGGTCGACGAACTTGATGTCCTCGTCCTGAATCATTTTGAGAACGTCAGCTGCGGTGCTTGACATGCCTACCTCCAGATCAGACTGCATTGTGCGTCAGTTGAGAATTCGACTCGCGGCTCTATGAAGCATGGACCGTGCCAGCACCACAATACAGCGAGTTACGGGCGTTTCTGGTGCAAGGACGCGCTGAAAGACGCAACAATGCACCACGGTAAAGCATGAGACAGGGCATTTGCACCATAAACGTGCACTTGCCGGCATGTGCCAGGCCGTCAATCAGCTGGCCTCGTCAGCGGCCACGCGAATCCACACGCTGATCGCACCATCGTCATCACCGCTGTGTTCGATGGCCTCGAGGGTATGGCCATGAACGCGGCACCAGGCCGGAATGTCCGCATGGACACCGGGATCGGTGGCGAGGACCCGGACACGGCAGCCCGGCGACAGCCCGGCAATGGCATCCTGCGTGCGAATCACCGGCAGGGGGCAAAGCAGGCCACGGGCGTCGACGATTGCTGGTTCAGGCAACGTACCACTCCCGCGGCACGTCGTCGGCAGCCATGGGGGTGACCTCCAGCTCCCGTTCCGGTCCGTTCCGCTCGGTGACCGCGACACGGACCTGATCGGCATCGCGCCCCTGGCTGAATCGTGCCACCAGGCGTGCGGCTAGCTCCAGGTCACCGTCACGGGCCTCCCCGTCCAGCAGCGCCAGCGGTCCACCGTGACTGGTGGGGACAAGGTGCGTGAACTGCTTGCGGTAGCCGTGCATGAACCGGTTTTCCCCGTCCTCGCGGGAAATGATGAGCTTGAAATGGGGCCTTGGGCGGAGGTGCCGCCCCATCTTCAGTAGCATGATGTCGTCGAGCTCGTAACGACGCTCTCCCCGCGCCTGCCAGAGATCCCGGAGCTTGCGTGAATAACTGGGATCGGTAAGGAAGCAGCAGCCGCCGGCGGGTTGAGCGTAGTCTTCCAGGCCGAAGGACTCCGCCAGGTCCATCTGCGGCTTGCGGGAGCGCCCGCTCCAGTCGAACAGCTGCTCCCGGTCCACCCAGCCCTCGCGCTCCGGCAGCGTGGGCTCCAGCAGTTTGGCGCACAGGGGCCGCAGCAGCCGCTCGTGGGCACCGGACTCCGTGGCGATCACCGGCATGGTCCGCTTGAGCTGGGATTTCGGGCGCTGGCCGATGACTTCACCGGTGATGATGAAATCGAAGCCGTTGGCCTCCATCCACTCCCGGGCCTTGCCCACCATGAAACCCTTGCAATCGAGACACGGGTTCATGAACTGGCCATAACCGTGACGCGGATTGATCACCACGTCCTTGTAATCCTCCACGACATCGATGATGTGGAGCTTCATGTCCAACTGCTCGGCAACCCACAGGGCGTTGTTGCGTTTCGGCCGCGCCTTGTCCTGGGCGCGCACGGCGTGAGTGTGGCCCTCGACGCAAAAGCCGGTGTAGAAATTGAGGCCCTCCACGTGGACGCCCTGCTCCTTGACCACGCGGGCAGCAAGCATGGAATCCAGGCCTCCGGAAATCAGCGCGACAGCGCGCGGTGTCCTGCTCATCATGTCTCGGTCCGTTAGCTCGCGTTCGTTCCGGTGGTACGGATAGCCGCAAAGGGTAACATGCCCGTGGTTGACGGGAGCGCGTTGGCGCCTTCTCGGGCCAAAGCCCGAACAGGTATACTCGTCTGCCCGGGCTAGGGAAACGCTGAACAATTCGCGCGCGCCTCTGGCCGATCAGCGCACCCACAGACAAGGCGCGCTGCGCAGCGCTGTACTGCCGGTACAGTCAAGCAGCGCAACGCCGGCTGTGGGCGCGCTGATCGGCCGCAGGGCGCGTCATGGGGGCGCTCCGGACTGCGTTGGCGTTCTTGTAAAGGGTTGCGGCCATTCACTGCGAACGCCGCCTTGCCAGAGCGCCGCCATGACGCGCAGAGGCACGCGGGAATTGTTCAGCGTTTCCCTAGTGTCCTGTAACCCAAGTTCGTTGTATTTTGCCTGTCCTCTGGGCGGCTGAGACAAGGCCATCGGTCCGAAGGCGTAGCCGTCACTACGGCGAGGACCGATAACGCCGGCTCAGCCGCCCAGAGGACAGGCCCTGGCGCCGCACAGGCGCTCAAAATGCAACGAATTTGAGTTACAGGACACTAGCGCCCGGTTGAAGGCGCATGCAGGCAAAACGAGCAACCAGGGGGCATTGTGGCTGAACACCAGCAGATACCGGCGCGGGCCACGGACACGTTCCAGGGCCTGATCCAGGCGTTGCAGGACTACTGGGCCAGCCAGGGCTGCGTCGTCATGCAGCCGCTGGACATGGAGGTCGGGGCCGGGACCTTCCACCCGGCAACCTGTCTGCGGGCCATCGGTCCGGAACCCTGGAATGCGGCCTATGTGCAGCCGTCCCGGCGCCCCACCGACGGGCGTTACGGCGAGAATCCCAATCGCCTGCAGCACTACTACCAGTTCCAGGTGGTGATGAAACCCTCGCCAGCGGAGTTCCAGGAACTGTATCTGGGCTCGCTGCGCCACCTGGGCCTGGACCCGCTGGTGCACGACATCCGTTTCGTCGAGGACAACTGGGAGTCTCCCACTCTGGGTGCCTGGGGTCTGGGCTGGGAAGTGTGGCTGAACGGCATGGAAATCAGCCAGTTCACCTACTTCCAGCAGGTGGGCGGGCTGGACTGCCGCCCGGTGATGGGGGAGATCACCTATGGGCTGGAACGCATCGCCATGTATCTGCAGTCCTGCGAGAGCGTCTTCGAGCTGGTGTGGGCCCGTGGCCCCCAGGGCGTGGTCACCTACGGCGATGTCTATCACCAGAACGAGGTGGAGCAGTCCGCTTACAACTTCGAACACGCCGACGTGGAGGCACACTTCCGCTGGTTCGAGCAGTGCGAACGGGAGAGTCTGCGCCTGGTGGAACTGGGATTGCCACTGCCGGCGTACGAGCAGTGCCTGAAGGCTTCGCACACCTTCAATCTCCTGGATGCCCGGCATGCCATCTCGGTGACCGAGCGGCAACGCTACATTCTCCGGGTGCGCACCCTGGCCCGGGAGGTGGCGAAACTCTACTACCAGCGCCGCGAGGAACTGGGCTTCCCGCTGCAGCCGGCCTCGGCGGAGGTGGCCCATGGCTGAGTTCAAGGATCTGCTGATCGAGATCGGCACTGAGGAACTGCCGCCCGCGGCCCTGCGGACGCTGCGGGATGCCTTCCAGCGCGGGGTGACCGCTGGGCTGGAAGGCGCCGGCATTGGCTTCAAGCACAGCTCAGCGTATGCCACCCCGCGGCGACTGGCTGTGGTGGTGGACGCCCTGGCTGATCGCCAGCCCGATCAAACCATTGAGCGCAAAGGTCCGGCGATCCAGGCAGCCTACGACGCTGAGGGCCAACCCACCAAGGCCGCCGAGGGGTTCGCACGCTCCTGTGGTGTGGGCCTTGATGCCCTGGAGACCATGGAGACGGACAAGGGCGCCTGGCTGGTCTATCGCGGTGAACAGGCCGGAGAACGCACCACGGCGCTGCTGCCGGCAATCATCCACGCGGCGCTGGATGCCCTGCCGATCCCCAAGCGCATGCGCTGGGGCAGCAGCGATGTCGCGTTCGTGCGCCCGGTGCACTGGAGCATTGTGCTGTTCGGCGATGAGGTGGTGGAGATGCCGATACTGGGGACCTCCAGCGGACGCACCACACGGGGGCACCGGTTCCATGCGCCGCAGCCGTTGACTCTTTCCCATGGGGCGGAGTACGCGGAGCGCCTGGAGCGCGAGGGTTATGTCATCGCGGATCTGGCTCGGCGACGTGACACCATCGCCGAGGAGGGTCGGCGGTTGGCCACGACGCTGGGCGGTGCACTGGTGGCGGACGACGCGCTTCTGGATGAAGTCGCTGCGCTGGTGGAGTGGCCCGTGGCCATGGTGGGCAGCTTCGACCAGCGCTTCCTGAAGGTCCCCGCCGAGGCGTTGATCTCCAGCATGCAGGGCCATCAGAAGGTTTTTCCCGTGCGGGGTGGCGATGGTGCCCTGCTGCCGCGGTTCATCATGATCGCCAACCTGGAGAGCTACGATCCGGATGAGGTAGTGCGGGGCAACGAGCGCGTTATCCGCCCGCGGCTCGCCGACGCCGAGTTCTTCTGGAATCAGGATCGGCGGCAGGCGCTGGCCGACCGGATCGAGGGGCTGAAGGGCATCGTCTTCCAGCAGCGCCTGGGGTCGCTCCACGACAAACAGCAGCGGGTGGCAACCCTGGCCGGCGCCGTGGCGGATCGCATCGGCGTGGAGGCCCGCGCCGGAGAGCGGGCAGCACTGCTGGCGAAGTGCGATCTGCTCACGGAAATGGTGGATGAGTTCCCGGAACTCCAGGGGATCATGGGTCGGTACTACGCGCGGCACGATGGCGAGGATCCCGAGATTGCCGCCGCCATGGAGGAGCAGTACCAGCCGCGCTTTGCCGGGGATGACACGCCACAAAGCCCGGTGGGTCAGGTGCTGGCCATCGCCGACCGGGTGGATACCCTGGTGGGCATTTTCGCCATTGGCCAGGGCCCCACCGGCGACAAGGATCCCTTCGCCCTGCGCCGGGCGGCGCTGGGCCTGATGCGGACGCTGATCGAACGGGAACGTTCCCTGCCACTGCGCCAGTTGTTCGGCGCGGCTGCGGCAGCACTGCCCGAGGACGTGGCCAGCGCCGCGGACGGCGAGGCGGTGCTGACTTTCTGCCTGGATCGCCTGAAACGCTACTACCAGGAGCAGGGGATTGGTGCGGAAGTCTTCGACGCCGTCGCCGCCCTCGACCTGGATGATCCCCTGGACATCCACCACCGGCTCCAGGCCTGCGCCCGCTTCCTGGAGCTCGACGCGGCGGAAAGTCTTGCGGCGGCGAACAAGCGGGTGCGCAACATTCTGCGCAAAAGCGACGAGCCCATCCCCGGGGAGCCGGACCCGGCCCTGTTTGCCATGGCTGAGGAGCGTGCCCTGGCCGACGCCATGGCACCCCTGGTGGCGGAAATCGACGACCTGGCCGGGCAAGGCCACTACGGGGAAGCCCTGGAACGGCTGGCCACCCTGCGGGAGGTGGTGGACCGGTTCTTCGACGGCGTCATGGTGATGGCCGAGGATGCCGCCGTGCGGGCAAACCGTCTGGCATTGCTGCAACGGCTGGCCGGTCTGTTCACCCGGGTTGCGGATATCTCCCGGCTGCCCGCCGGCGGTGCATGAGCGGGCCAGCGGTCATCCTGGACCGGGACGGCGTCATCAACGCCGATTCCGACGCGTACATCAAGTCCGTGGCAGAGTGGCAGCCGTTACCCGGGAGCATCGAGGCCATGGCCCGTCTGAGCAGCGCGGGCTGGCGGGTGATTGTCTGCACCAATCAATCCGGCGTTGGGCGTGGCCTGCTCTCCGAAGCCATGCTGACGGACATCCACGACGTCTTGTGCAGTCAAGTCGCCGAGTGCGGCGGGCAGGTTGACGCCATTTTCCATTGTCCGCACCGACCGGAGGACGGCTGCGACTGCCGCAAGCCCCGTCCTGGGCTGCTGCGCCGTGCGGCGGAGACGTTCGACCTCGACTTGCAGAACCTTCCCGTGATCGGGGACAGTCAAAGGGACCTGGATGCCGCAGCCGCGGTGGGGGCGCTGCCCCTGCTGGTGCGTACAGGGAACGGCGAAGCCACCGCCGCGCAGACAGCCCACGGTGCTGTGGCCGTCTATACCGACCTGGCCGCCGCCGCGGACGCGCTGCTGCTGGGAGCCCACGCCCCGGAGAGCAAAGACGGGCGGTAGGCGGGGACAGCAACACCACAAAGACCAACAAGAGGAGAGCCATTGGTGGAGATCAAGCGCAAACCTCCGCTGCTGCAGCGATCCGCTGGGGAGAAACTGCGGGCGCTGCCGCGTTCGGTAATCTGGGCGCTAGGGGCGCTGGCGATCACGCTGCCCTACGGCACTGTCGGCCTGGGCATTGCCGCGCTACTGCCTTATCAACGGCGTTACTGGTTCTTCGTCAGCTGGAGCTACAGCCTCCAGTGGTGGACGCGGATGGTCTGTGGCATCCGTTACGAGGTGGAAGGCGCCGACAACATTCCCGATACCCCCTGCGTCGTGATGTGCAAGCACCAGTCAGCGTGGGAAACCCTGGCCCTGCAGAACTGGTTCAACCCACAAACCTGGGTGCTCAAGCGTGAGCTGCTGAAGCTGCCCATGATCGGCTGGGCCCTGGGCATGCTGTCGCCCATTGGCATTGATCGAGGTGCACGCAAGGAAGCAATGCAGCAGATGCTTGAGCAGGGCCGTGAGCGGCTAGCCCAAGGACGCTGGGTCATCGTTTTCCCGGAAGGGACGCGCATACCCGCCGGCCGTAGCGGCAATTATCGCCGTGGCGGGGCCGTCCTGGCGTGGGAAACCGGAACGCCGGTGGTACCAGTGGCGCATAACGCGGGTGAATTCTGGCCCAGAAACTCGTTCCTGAAGTACCCGGGCGTTGTGCGGGTGCGGATTGGCAAGCCCATGGTGTCCGAGGAGCCGACTCCGGAGGAGTTTCTGGAGCGGATCCGGCAGTGGATCGAGGGCAATACACGGGAGATCAGCCAGGTGTACGAAACCCCGGTGACGGACGGGCCGGGGCAGGGGAGGGACTGACGTCCCGGAGGTGTTCCACGTGGAACACCTCCGGAAGTGTTCGCGTTCCGGACCCCGAATTCGGGGTCCGGACGGAGAGCGCATCAGATGTCGAGGTTCGTCGCTGCCAGCGCGTTACGCTCGATAAACTCCCGCCGCGGTTCCACATGATCCCCCATGAGGGTGGTGAACACTTCGTCGGCGCCCACGGCGTCCTCGATGCGCACCTGCAGCAGCCGCCGGGTGTCGGGATTCATGGTCGTCTCCCACAGCTGCTCCGGATTCATTTCCCCCAACCCCTTGTAGCGCTGGATGTTCTGACCCCGCTTCGCCTCTTCCAGCAACCACTCGATCACCTCCCGCAGGGTCGACACTTCCCGGCTGCGCTCACCTCGCTGCACCATGGCTCCCTCGCCTAGCAGGTCTACCAGCACACCGGCCAGATCCGCGATGGCCTTGTACTCCGGCGTCAGGAAGAATTCCGGCGTAAACCGGTAGTCGTGACGGATACCGTGCCGCCGTTTGGACACCACCGCCTCCTGCAGGCCGCCATCGGTTCCCGCCGTGACGGTCACCTGGTAGCGCGTCCCTTGTGGTTGATGCACATTCAAGCGGTCCACCACCGCCTGGAACCACTGCTGCATGCCTCCGGCGTCGCCAAAATGGCTCTCAGTGATCACCTCGGCGCTCAGGAAACCTTCCAGGAGTTCACGATCCTGAGTCCGCGCCATGTGCTCAATGACGTCCATGACGTGCAGGTATTTGCGCGCCAGATCCTCCAGCCCCTGCTCCCGGATGGGGACGCCGTCACCGCCGGGGTGCAGGACGGCATTATTCAATGCCAGCTGCAACAAGTACTCGGTGAGCTCGCGCTCATCCTTGACGTAGTGCTCCTGCTTGCCGCGCTTGATCTTGTAAAGAGGCGGCTGCGCGATGTAGACGTGGCCGCGTTCCACCAGGGTCAGCATCTGCCGATAAAAGAAGGTCAACAGCAGCGTGCGGATATGCGAACCGTCCACATCGGCGTCGGTCATGATGATGATGCGGTGATAACGCAGTTTGTCAGGATCAAAATCGTCCCGGCCGATGCCGCAGCCCAGGGCGGTGATCAATGTCCCGACTTCCGCCGACGAGAGCATCTTGTCGAACCGGGCCTTTTCCACGTTCAGGATTTTGCCCTTGAGGGGCAGAATCGCCTGCGTTCTCCGGTCCCGTCCCTGTTTGGCGGAACCGCCGGCGGAGTCACCCTCCACCAGGTACAGTTCCGAAAGGGACGGATCCCGTTCCTGGCAATCAGCAAGCTTGCCCGGCAACCCGGCCACATCCAGCGCCCCCTTGCGTCGGGTCATCTCGCGCGCCTTACGGGCCGCTTCCCGGGCCCGTGACGCATCCACCACTTTCTCGCAGATGGACTTGGCATCCCCGGGGCGCTCATACAGAAAGTCATGCAGACCTTGCGCCACCACGGACTCTACAGCCGTTTTCACCTCGGACGACACCAGCTTGTCCTTGGTCTGCGAGGAAAACTTCGGATCCGGCACCTTCACCGAAATCACTGCGGTGAGCCCCTCCCGGGCGTCGTCGCCGGTGGGAGTGGCCTTGGCCTTCTTAAGAAAGCCTTCGCTTTCCAGATACTGATTGATGGTCCGGGTCAGGCCGGCGCGAAACCCGGCCATGTGCGTGCCACCGTCCCGCTGGGGAATGTTGTTGGTAAAGCAGAAAATATTCTCCTGGTAGGAGTCATTCCACTGTAGCGCGATGTCCACGCAGATGTCCCCCCGCCACTCGGTCATGTGCAGGACCTCGCGATTGAGGGGCGTCTTGTTCTTGTTCAGGTGCTCGACGAAAGCACGGATACCACCGTCGTACTGGAAGACGTCTTCCTTCTCGCTGCGCTCGTCGCGCAGCGCGATGCGGACGCCAGGGTTGAGGAAGGACAGCTCCCGGAACCGCTTGGCCAACAGGTCAAAGTGGAAATCGATGTTGGTGAAGATTTCCTCGCTGGGGCGGAAGGTAATCTGCGTGCCGGTGTCTTCCGTCTCACCGATGATTCGAAGTGGCTCTACCGGTTCCCCGAGCGCGAACTCAAGCAGGTGAATATGCCCGTTACGCTTGATGGTGAGCTGGAGCCGTTCCGACAGCGCATTCACCACGGAGACGCCAACGCCGTGCAAACCCCCGGAGACCTTGTAGCTGTTGTTATCGAATTTCCCACCGGCATGGAGGACGGTCATGATGACTTCGGCAGCGGACCGGCCCTCTTCCTCGTGCTCATCGACGGGAATACCACGCCCGTCATCACTGACGGTAATCGACTCGTCCGCATGGATGACCACCGAGATCTCCGAGCAGTACCCGCCCAATGCCTCGTCAATGGAGTTATCCACCACCTCGAACACCATGTGGTGAAGCCCCGTGCCGTCATCGGTATCACCGATGTACATGCCAGGGCGCTTGCGGACGGCATCCAGGCCACGGAGCACCTTGATGCTTTCGGAATCGTAGGTGGGGTTGAAACTCATTCTGGATCCCTTCTGGTGCGTCGCTGTTTCTCGTCCCGGAATCGCTTCTGCGGTCCCGCTCTACTCGGCAACGTCGTGCAGTGCCCGAACCCCGGGCCCGTGTTCTGCGATAACGGCACCCCCGACGCGTCCAGGGACAGCGGGGCAACAGCATACGGACTTGGGGCCAAAGTCCGTCAGTATACCATTTCCGTAATAACGCCTTGTTCCACGTGGAACTGTGTCCCCTGGTCCACGGGAAGTGCAGCCGCAGCGATGGCAGTGAAGAAGCACTGACTGGAGCTCGCCAGCAGTGACGCCACCACGTCATCCCGGTGTTCGTTATCGAGTTCCGCGGGAAGATCATCCACCAGCAGCACCGGGCGCGGCCCGCCAACGGCTGCAACAACCTCCGCCTGGGCAAGCAGCAGCGCAATCACCAGCACTTTCTGCTGCCCACGGGAAAGCCGCTCGCGCGCTTCCATGCCTTCGGCCAGAATCTGCAGTTCTGCACGCTGGGGACCAACCATGGTGAAACCCACGGCGGCTTCGGAGGCGTGCTGCGCCTCCAGGGCCTCCCCAAGCCCCCGATTCTTGGCCCAGCCCTGGCGGTAGTGCAGCTCGATCTTTATCGGTCCCAGCCACTGCGCCGCCCGTTCCTGGACCCGGGGTTCCAGCGCCGCCAGAACCCGCCGTCGTAGTCCGTCCACGACTTCGCCAGCGCTCACCAGCTCCGGCTCAAGCGAGTAAGCGAGCCGCCACTGTCCTTCGCGCAAGGCAGCATTCCGCTGTCGCAGCGCGCGATCGAAACGCCGCCAGGCGCCATGGAAATCGTGTTCCACGTGAAACACGGTCCAGTTGAGGTAACTCCGCCGCGTTTCCGGACCGTCCTGTAGCAGCCGCTGGCTCTCCGTATTGACGATCTGCACCGGCAACAGTCGCGCCAGCTGCGACAGCCCCCGGGCATCCTCGCCATCCACGCGAACCCGGGTCCCGCTATCATCCCGGCCCACCCCGACCCGATGCACCTGCCACCCGTCATCAACTTCGCCCTGGAGGATCAAGGGAGCCTTGCCATCCCGACGGACCCGGTCAAGCCGACCCGCACGGAAGCTCCGAGCCCGCGCCAGGATATGGATCGCCTCGAGCACGCTGGTCTTGCCCGCCGCATTCGCACCAGTGATCACGTTGCAGTGCGGGTGAAATCCCACCCGCCCATCGACGAGATTGCGGATTCCAGACAGGCTCAGCTTATGTACCGCCACTGGCGGCCGCTCCCTTTATCCCCGTCAACGAATCCCATCCGGAGCCCCATCAAGGGCCCTGATACACCCTGCATTACAGCCGCATCGGCATGACGACGTACCGGAAGCGCCCGTTTTCGGGATCCTCGAGGATGGTGCTGGAGCTGGAATCCACCAGCCCCATCCGCACGTTCGCGCCGTCAATCGCGTTCAGGGCGTCCAGCAGGTAACTGGCATTGAAACCCACCTCCATGCCTTCCGCCTGATACTGCACCGCGAGCTCCTCGTCAGCCTGTTCCTGCTCCGGATTATTGGACTGAATGCGCAGCTCCTCCGATGCCAGGACGAAGCGGACTCCCCGGTACTTTTCATTGGAGAGAATCGACGCCCGTACCAGCGCCTGCCGCAACGTCTCCCGGGATGTCTCCAGCACCCGATCGTCCACCGCGGGAATGACCCGTTGGTAGTCCGGGAAACGTCCGTCGATGAGCTTCGACGTAAAGCGCAAGTGGGGGAGCGTCACGCGGATGTGGTTGCCACCCAGCTCCACCCGTACCTGCTCATCCGTGTCATCCAGAAGCCGCAACAATTCCTGCACCCCTTTACGCGGCACGATAACCTGCTGCTGTCGTTCGGTACTGACATCGCCGTCGATTTCGCCCAGCGCCAGACGGTGCCCGTCCGTGGCCACCGCGCGCAGCCGCCCCGGTTCGAGTTCCAGTAGCAGACCGTTCAGATAATAGCGCACGTCCTGCAGGGCCATGGCGAAGTGGGTCTTGTCGATGAGCTCCCGGAGGTCATGCTGAGGCAACACCAGTGGATGGGTTTCCCCGATGTCCTCGACCGTCGGGAACTCGCTGGCCGGCAAGGTCGACAACGTGAACCGGCTCCGCTCTGCGGTCACTACGGCACGGTCACCATCCAGCGCCAAGGTGACCTCCGCACCCTCCGGGAGGTTGCGGACGATATCCATGAACTTTCGTGCCGGCAGCGTGACCTGCCCCGGTTCCAGGACACCCTGCGTGGCCGCTGCCACGAGTTCCACTTCCAGATCCGTCGCAGTCAGCGAGATGCCGTCGTCGCCAGCGACCAACAGCACGTTACCCAGGACCGGCAACGTCTGCCTGCGTTCAACCACGCCGATCACGGACTGTAGCGGCCGGAGGAGCTCTTCACGTTGGAGTTTGATCTTCATGACACCGTCCACCTGGTCAATGAATTACTAATTAGGGAATCTTGAAGAAAACCTGTTGTTGTTACTAGGGCAGCGGTCTCCATGGGACAAGTCGCGTTTTGTCTGCAGTGAGAACCGCTTGGGATGGACTTCCCCGGGGTACATCCGGTGAGGCTGACCGGGTACTCCCTGGTCATAACCTGTGGATAGATTTCACCCCGCAGTGCCCGTCTTTGCCATCCACGACTTATCCACATCATGTGGTCAGGGTTCTCAACAGGTTGTTGTAGTCCTCATCAATGCGTGTATCCGCGTCCCTGAGTTCCTGGACCTTGCGACAGGCATGCAACACCGTGGTGTGGTCCCTGCCGCCGAAGGCGTCCCCGATCTCCGGCAGGCTGTGGCTGGTGAGCTCCTTGGCCAGGGACATGCCGATTTGCCGCGGCCGGGTAATGGACCGACTGCGGCGTTTGGATAACAGGTCCGCCACCCGGATCTTGAAATACTCTGCCACCGTCTTCTGGATGTTCTCGATGGTGACCAGTTTATCCTGCAATGCCAGAAGATCCCGCAGTGCTTCCTTGGTGAAGTCCACGGTAATGGGTTGACCGGTGAATTGCGCGTTCGCCACCACGCGCCGCAGAGCGCCTTCGAGTTCACGAATGTTGGACCAGATGCGTTTGGCGATGAAGAACGCGACTTCGTTCGGCAACTCCACGCCTCCCTGACTGGCCTTGCTCATGAGGATGGCAACGCGGGTTTCCAGTTCCGGTGGTTCGATGGCCACGGTGAGCCCCCAGCCGAAGCGGGACTTCAGGCGCTCCTCGAGGCCCTCCACCTCCTTGGGGTAACGGTCACAGGTGAGGACAACCTGCTGCTGACCTTCAAGCAACGCATTGAAAGTGTGGAAGAATTCCTCCTGGGAACGCTCTTTTCCGGCGAAGAACTGGATGTCGTCAATCAGCAATGCATCCGCGCCTCGGTAATGGCGCTTGAATTCGTTGATGGCGTTGTGTTGCAGCGCCTTGACCATGTCGCCCACGAACCGCTCCGAGTGCAGGTACAGGACCTTCGCACCCGGCCGGTCCCGGAGGATCAGATTACCGACGGCATGCATGAGGTGGGTCTTGCCCAGGCCGACGCCGCCGTAAAGAAACAGCGGATTGTAGGCCTCGCCCGGATTCCCGGCGACCTGGGTACAAGCGGCCCGCGCCAGCTGGTTGGATTTGCCTTCCACAAAGGTGTCGAAGGTGAACTTGGGGTTGATGTTGCTGGTTGCCGGCGTGCGCGCTCCGCTATTGCTCGGGCTCGGCCCCCGTGTGCGGGCGCTCGATGTTCCGGCTGGCGTTGCAGCTGCCTGACTTCCGATTTCCAGTACCACGTCCCAGGTATCGGTTGATCCGGTCCGCTCTGCCAGCAGCCTGCGAATGCGTTCGAGGAAATGATCACGGACCCAATCCATGACGAATCGGTTCGGTGCCAGCAGCCGTAACCGTCGTCCGTCCTCCACGGCCTGCAATGGCCGAATCCAGGTATTGAGCTGCTGCTCCGGTACCTCGCCTTCGAGCCGCGAGAGACAATAGTGCCACACCGAGTCGGCCAC